>NZ_JBIWOE010000004.1:0-430578 GCF_044767585.1 Streptomyces sp. NPDC101225 | reverse complement strand
GGGCGACACACACGAGAGCGGAACAGCCAGGAGGAATAACCCCGGCCGTTCACAGCGTCCTCGCTGTGTATTTCTTCAAAGGAACCTCGACCATCAGACCATCACAGGACCGACGGACGGGGTATCAACATATCTGGCGTTGACTTTTGGCACGCTGTTGAGTTCTCAAGGAACGGACGCTTCCTTCGTACTCACCCTCTCGGGCTTTCCTCCGGGCGCTTCCCTTCGGTGTTTCCGACTCTATCAGATCCTTTTCCGATCCGATTTCCTCGGTGCTTTCCAGGTATCCGCTTTCGCGTTTCCCTTTCCGGCAGACCCGACTTTATCAGAAGTTTCGAGCCGGACTGACCGGCCGCTCATTTCCGATGTGATCGGGAGGGGCTTCTTGGGAATCGAAGTTTCCGAGAAGCTGACAGACACTCACCGTTGCCGACCGGGTGAAACCCAGTTCCAGGCAACTGTTCGAATCTACCTCCCCGCCAGCGCCGTGTCAACGGCTCTTGCGGGGCGAAGAAGAGACTAACAGCTCAACAGGTGTGTACGCACATCAGGCGGCCGTCGGCACGGTGGCGCTGCGCTCCGCCGCCTCGACGTCGCCCGTCTCACCGCCTCGGGCCGCTCGGCCGCCCAGGACGAAGACGTAGGCGAGGAAGGCGACCTCCACGGTGACGCCGATGCCTATGCGGGCCCAGGTGGGCAGGCCGGACGGGGTGACGAAGCCTTCGATGGCACCCGAGACGAAGAGGACGAGCGCGAGCCCGATCGCCATGCCGATCGCTGCGCGGCCTTCCTCCGCGAGAGCGGTACGCCGGGAACGTGGGCCTGGGTCCACGAGGGTCCAGCCGAGGCGGAGTCCGGTGCCGGCGGCGACGAAGACCGCGGTCAGTTCGAGCAGCCCGTGCGGGAGGACCAGGCCGAGGAAGGTGTCGAGTCGGCCGGCCGAGGACATCAGGCCGAAGCCGACTCCCAGGTTGAGCATGTTCTGGAAGAGGATCCAGAGGACCGGCAGGCCGAGGAAGACTCCCAGGATCAGGCACTGGGCGGCGGCCCAGGCGTTGTTCGTCCAGACCTGGGCGGCGAAGGACGCCGCCGGGTGGCTCGAGTAGTACGTCTCGTACTGGCCGCCGGGGCGGGTGAGTTCACGCAGTTCACCGGGGGCGGCGATGGTGGCCTGCACCTCGGGGTGCGTACCTATCCACCAGCCCAGCACGATCGCGACGACGGTGGACAGGAGCGCGGTGGGCACCCACCAGCGGCGCGACCGGTAGACCGCTGCGGGGAAGCCGTGCGTCAGGAACCGCGTGACATCGCGCCAGGAGGCCCGTCGGGCGCCTGTCACGGCACTGCGCGCGCGTGCCACGAGCTGGCTGAGGCGTCCCGTCAGCTGAGGGTCGGGGGCGCTGGACTGGATCAGTGAGAGGTGCGTGGCCGTTCGCTGGTAGAGCGCGACGAGTTCGTCGGCCTCCGCTCCACTGAGCCGGCGCTGACGCTTGAGGAGCGCGTCGAGGCGGTCCCACTCGGCCCGGTGGGTGGTGACGAAGACGTCGAGGTCCATCGGTCTGCCTGCTCCTCGGCTGTTCGTCGGCGGCGCGTCGTGGATTCAGCTTGTCGTACTGGGGCGCGATGCGCCCTCAGCTTGGCAGACTGATCGTTCGAAGGGCAGGCCAGGGGAAGGACGACGGGCGTGAGCGAGCTGGTGACGGGCGAGGCGGTGGCGCTGGAGTTGCGCCCGGCGAGATTGCCCAGCAGGGCACTCGCGGTATTGCTCGACCTGGCCGTGGCCGTGGTCGTCTACATCGTCCTGACCATCGCTCTCGTCGCTTCGACGGCGTCGCTGGACGACGCGGCGCAGATCGCGGTGTCCATCGCGAGCTTCGTCCTGGTGCTGGTGGGCGGACCCATCGCGGTCGAGACGCTCAGCCATGGGCGGTCCCTGGGGAAGATGGCGTGCGGGCTGCGGGTGGTACGGGACGACGGCGGTCCGATCCGTTTCCGTCATGCGCTGGTGCGGGGCGGGATAGGCGTCGTCGAGATCCTGATGACGTTCGGGGTCATCGCCTGTATCGCGTCGCTCGTGTCGGCTCGCGGACGGCGGCTCGGCGATGTGTTCGCGGGGACCCTCGTCGTACGGGAGAGGATTCCCGTGGCGCGGACAGGCTTCCTGCCTCCTCCGCCTCCCTGGCTGGCCGGGCGGTTCTCCCAGCTTGACCTGTCCGCGGTTCCCGACGGGCTGTGGCTCGCCGTACGTCAGTACCTGACGCGTATGCAGCAGCTGGACCCCCAGGTGGGCTGGGCGATGGCGGAGCGGCTCGCCTCGGATCTCGCGGCTCGTACGGGGACGCCGGTTCCGCAGGGCATTCCGCCGGCGGCGTATCTGGCTGCCGTGATGCAGGAGCGGCAGGCCAGGGAGGTCCGGCGGGCCGTCGCGAACGGATCGGCGGCCGTGGGGCCGGCTCCCGGCGGACAGCCTGCGGGTGCCGCGCCGCCGGCAGGTGCGCCGGGTTCCTACGGGCCTCCGGTCTGGTCTGCTCCGGCGGCGCCGGCCGCTCCCGTCGGGCGGACGGCTCCGGCCGCCGCCCAGGACGTGCCGCCGTCCGTCCCGCCCGCCGGTGAAGAGCCCGGCGGCAGCGGGTCGGGCGGGTTCGTGCCGCCCGCGTAGCCCGTACGTCTCGGTCGGCGGCCCTCAGGCGAACGCGGACGGCGGGGATTCGAGGTCTTCCAACTCGATGCCGGGCGCCGCGAGGACCACGTCGCCGGCGATGTGCACGACGTGCTGCTCGCCCGTGTCCAGGGCTGTGACCTGGTACTCGTCGACGGTCAGCGGGGCGTTGTCAGTGGCGTGTGCTTCTCTGTTCACCAAGGCCCAGGACTGGTCCACGGTGCGCGGGGCGAGGACGGGGTCCGTGAAGGCGACGAGGCGTACGCGGGTTGCCGTGGCGGAGGGGGTGAGGCGCAGGAGACGGGCAGTGGCGACGAGGAACGCGGGGGATGTGCCGGTGAAGGCGTGGGCGCGCACGTTGCCTTCGGTGGCATGAGCCCCGGTCGGGTCGGTACGGACCCAGGTGACACCGTCGAGGACGGCGCCACGGACCTGCCAGTCCATGGCGTGCAGTTCGAGGCGGATGGGGCGGCCGAGATCGTCGAGGGCGAGGTCGACCGAGCCGGCGTGGCCGCCTGACGGGTCGGTGAGCTGGGACACGTAGCGCCAGCCTGAGGGGCCGGGCGCGCAGTGGAAGTGTTCTTCCGCGAGGGGGGTGTGATCGTGCGGATCGTGAAGCGAATATCGGCCGCGGGGCATGAGGGTCCTGGGTCTTGACGGGGTGGTCCGGCCGCAGCGGCCAAAGGGGCAGGCCCCCGGCACGGGGGTGCGGGGGCCTGCCTCGGAGGAACGGCCGCCGGTGAGCGTGTCAGCGCACCGACGCGCTCACCATGGGCTGGTCCAGGCCGCTCAGTAGCGGTAGTGGTCCGACTTGTACGGGCCCTCGACCTGCACGCCGATGTACGCGGCCTGCTCGGGGCGGAGCGTGGTCAGCTTCACGCCGAGCGAGTCCAGGTGGAGGCGGGCGACCTTCTCGTCGAGGTGCTTGGGCAGCACGTAGACGTCGGTCGGGTACTCGTCGGGCTTGGTGAACAGCTCGATCTGGGCCAGGGTCTGGTCCGCGAAGGAGTTGGACATCACGAACGACGGGTGACCGGTGGCGTTGCCCAGGTTCAGCAGGCGGCCCTCGGACAGCACGATGAGCACCTTGCCGTCGGCGAAGGTCCAGGTGTGCACCTGGGGCTTGACCTCGTCCTTGACGATGCCGGGGATCTTGGCGAGGCCGGCCATGTCGATCTCGTTGTCGAAGTGGCCGATGTTCCCGACGATGGCCTGGTGCTTCATCTTGGCCATGTCGGAGGCCATGATGATGTCCTTGTTGCCGGTCGTGGTGACGAAGATGTCGGCCTTGTCGATGACCTCGTCGAGCGTCGTGACCTGGTAGCCGTCCATCGCCGCCTGGAGGGCGCAGATGGGGTCGATCTCGGTGATGACCACGCGGGCGCCCTGTCCGCGCAGGGACTCCGCGCAGCCCTTGCCCACGTCGCCGTAACCGCAGACGACCGCGGTCTTGCCGCCGATGAGGACGTCGGTGGCGCGGTTGATGCCGTCGATCAGGGAGTGGCGGCAGCCGTACTTGTTGTCGAACTTCGATTTGGTGACGGCGTCGTTCACGTTGATCGCCGGGAAGAGGAGGACGCCGTCGCGCTGCATCTCGTACAGGCGGTGCACGCCGGTGGTGGTCTCCTCGGTCACGCCGCGGATCTCGGAGGCGAGCTGGGTCCACTTCTGCGAGCCGTCCGTGATGGTGCGGTGCAGGAGCTCGAGGATGACGCGGTGCTCGTCGGACTCGGCGGTGTCGACGGAGGGGACCTTGCCGTCCTTCTCGTACTCGACGCCCTTGTGGACGAGGAGGGTGGCGTCACCGCCGTCGTCGAGGATCATGTTCGGGCCGCCGGTGGCGGTGCCCGGCCAGGTCAGCGCCTGCTCGGTGCACCACCAGTACTCCTCCAGGGTCTCGCCCTTCCAGGCGAAGACCGGGATGCCCTGGGGGTTGTCGGGGGTGCCGTTCGGGCCGACGGCGATGGCGGCGGCCGCGTGGTCCTGGGTGGAGAAGATGTTGCAGGACGCCCAGCGGACCTGCGCGCCCAGGGCGGCCAGGGTCTCGATGAGGACGGCGGTCTGCACGGTCATGTGCAGGGAGCCGGTGATGCGGGCGCCGGCCAGCGGCTGGGCCTCGGCGTACTCCTTGCGGATCGTCATCAGGCCGGGCATCTCGTGCTCGGCGAGGGTGATCTCCTTGCGGCCGAACTCGGCCAGCGAGAGATCGGCGACCTTGAAGTCCTGTCGGCTGTCGACAGTCGTCATTGCGAGCTGCTCCTCGGGGTTGGGACGAGGTGGGTACGGCTGGTCTGCACGGCGGAGCACACAGGGGTGCCCGAAGAGGACACTGGGCATGCCCGCGTACGCGCAGCGCAGTCCGTCGGAGGCCCTCTCTCCCTCGGCCGGTCCGCGGTGGGACCGCCCGACCGCCATCAGCAGCGACGTCTGGCTCCCATCCAAGCTACACCGGTCGGCCCGGCCTCCCCCAGTCCGCCTCCGAACGCAGCCCACCGATCACTGTCCACGGCGGGTGGGGACCGGGAGGGTTCCGGGGCGCGATCCCGCCGGGGCGGCGCGTCTCGCCCAGGTCATCCGGCCGGTCCGCTCGGCGGCGAGGTGGCCGGTGGGGTCGCGGGCACCGCGGGCGTGCGGGACGCGGTCCCGCGCGGCGGGCCGGTCGTTGCGGTGCCGGGCGCGGTGAGTGGCGTGCCGGGTGCGGACCTTCGCGGCGAACGTATGCGGGTCTGTGTCAGGTGCGGCGGGAGTGTGCGCCGGGCTCCGCCGGGCAGGCGGGGCTTTCGCAACAGGCCGCGACAGTGCGGGGACCGCGTCCGTGCGGGGTGCGGGCCCCGGGCCGGCGGGCCGGTCGTTGCGGTGCCGGGCGCGGTGAGTGGCGTGCCGGGTGCGGACCTTCGCGGCGGACGTATGCGGGTCTGTGTCAGGTGCGGCGGGAGTGCGCGCCGGACTCCGCCGGGCAGGCGGGGCTTTCGCGACAGGCCGCAACGGTGCGGGCACCGCGTCCGTGCGGGGTGCGGGCCCCGGGCCGGCGGTTCACTGCGGGCCGCTAGCCTCTGCGCGGCGCGGAGGTTCCGCGTGGGGAGGGAGTGGTGATGAGCAAGGCCCGCAAGCTGGGCATATGGGCGGGGGTGCTGGGGCCTCTGGGGCTGGTGACGGTGATCGTCGCGCTCGCGAGCGCCTGGACCGGCTACCACGGGACGACCGTGGCCAGCGAGAGCATGTCGCCGACCTACACCCAGGGGCAGCGCCTGGTGTACGAGCGGATGGACGGGACCGGGGTGCGGCGGGGCGACGTGGTGCTCTACACGGCGCCGGATCGCTATGCGGGCGCCGGCGTCCTGCAGCGTGTGATCGGCGTGGGCGGCGACCACGTCGTCTGCTGCACGGGGGAAGGCGACGACGAGCGGCTGCTGGTGAACGGCAAGCCGCTCGACGAGCCGTACGTGTCGGACGGGATCGCCGACGGCATGCACCGGCCGTACGACGTGAAGGTGCCGAAGGGGCGGCTCTTCATGCTCGGTGATCACCGGACGAACTCGAGGGACTCGCGGTTCTTCGCCGACGACCACGGCGGGACGGTGCCGGTGAGCGCGGTCGAGGGACGGGTGACGGACGACTACACCGGGCTGAAGTTGCTCGGGTTGGCCGCCCTGGCCGGGCTGCTGGCGGCGCTCACCGGGCTCGGGCTGGGCATCGCGGCCGTGGCCGTGCGCAAGCGGGTGGTCGTGCCTCCTCCCCCGCCCTGGGCCGTGCAGGTGTGACGCAGGGGCCCGCCGAGCGATCGCCGGGCCCCTTCGCCCGTGCTGCGCGGCGGTGTCAGTGACCGGCGGGGTGCGGCGCCGGGCCGCCCGGCGTCGCCTCGCGGTCCGGGCCCTTGGCGGCCTCCGCCTCGCTGTAGATGTCCGGTTCGAGGTAGATGACGCGTGCGATCGGGACGGAAGTGCGGATGCGTGTCTCGGCGGCGTTGATGGCGGAGGCGACCTCGGCGGCCGTGTCGTCGTGCTGGACGGCGATCTTGGCGGCGATCAGCAGTTCCTCCGGGCCGAGGTGGAGCGTGCGCATGTGGATGATGCCGGTGACCGTGTCGCCGTCTACGATGGCGTCCTCGATCTTCCTGACCTCCTCCACGCCCGCGGACTCACCGAGCAGGAGGGACTTGGTCTCGGAGGCGAGGACGAGCGCGATCATGACGAGCAGGACACCGATGCAGACCGTGCCGATGCCGTCCCAGACGCCGTCACCGGTGAGCAGCGCGAGGCCCACGCCGCAGAGGGCGAGCACCAGACCGATGAGCGCGCCGAAGTCCTCCAGCAGGACGACGGGCAGCTCGGGGGCCTTGGCTCGGCGGATGAACTGCGACCAGGAGAGCTTGCCCCGCAGTTCGTTCGACTCCTTGATGGCCGTTCTGAAGGAGAAGCCCTCGGCGACGACCGCGAAGACCAGGACGCCCACCGGCCAGTACCAGTGCTCCACCGCGTGCGGGTGGCGGATCTTCTCGTAGCCCTCGTAGATGGCGAACATGCCGCCGACGGAGAACAGGACGATGGAGACGAGGAAGGCGTAGATGTAGCGCTCGCGGCCGTAGCCGAAGGGGTGTTGCGGGGTCGCCTCCCGCTCGGCCTTCTTTCCGCCGATCAGCAGCAGGAACTGGTTGCCGGAGTCGGCGAGCGAGTGGACGCCCTCGGCGAGCATCGACGACGAACCGCTGAACGCGAACGCAACGAACTTCGATACCGCGATCGCGAGGTTGGCGCCGAGTGCCGCCACGATCGCTTTGCTGCCGCCTGACGCGCTCATGTGTTCGCGATGTCCCTTCGCCTACGTGCCCTGCGCCGGCCGGGCCCTCGCCCGCGGCTTTTGCCCGTCCTTTGCCGGTGGGTCATTCTTGCAGCCCGCCTCTGCGACGGCGTCTCAGGTGTCCACACCCCCGGTCATACGATCACAGTGGCACGGTAGATCGTGCCCGCTCCGGAGACTTCGGCCCGCTCGCCCGCCGGGACGAAGACCGAATGGCCGGGGCGCAGTTCGTGCCCGTCCGCCCGCACCGTACCGGCCGTGCACAGCAGGATCTGCGGGGTGTCGCGGGTGAGGTCGTGGGTGCTTCCGCCTTCGGGGAGGACGTACCGCGACAGCCGGAACTCGTCGATCGGCGTCTCGTAGACCTCCTCCCCGTCCGGTGCCGCCTCGGGGCGCAGCACGCCGGGGTCGCCCGCCTCGAAGCGGACGACGCGCAGGAGTTCGGGGACGTCGACGTGCTTGGGCGTCAGGCCGCAACGCAAGACGTTGTCGGAGTTGGCCATGATCTCGACGCCGAGGCCGTTCAGGTACGCGTGCGGGATGCCGGCGCCGAGGAAGAGGGCCTCACCGGGCTGCAGGCGCACGTGGTTGAGGAGCATGGCGGCGATGACGCCGGGGTCGCCCGGGTAGTGGTGGGCGATGTCCGCGTAGGGGGCGTACGCGCCGCCCAGGCGGGTGCAGGCGGAGGCGGCGGCGGTGACCGTGCGGTGCATCTCCTCGGGGTCGGCGGTGAGGACCGCCGTGAGGACCTCGCGCAGGGCGGCGTCCTCGGGGTGGGCGTGCAGCAGGTCGACGTACGGCTTGAGGGAGTCCACGCCGAGGCCGGCCAGCAGGCCGGCCGCCCCGAGCGGGTCGCGGAAGCCGCACAGGCCGTCGAACTCGGTGAGGGCGCAGATCAGTTCGGGCTTGTGGTTGGCGTCCTTGTAGTTGCGGTAGGGGGCGTCCACGGGGATGCCGCGGCGCTCCTCGTCCTCGTACCCCTCCTTGGCCTGCGCCAGGTCGGGGTGGACCTGGAGGGAGAGCGGGGCGCCCGCGGCGAGGATCTTGAGCAGGAAGGGCAGCCGGGGACCGAACTTGGCGACGGCCGCCGGGCCGAGCTCCTTCTTCGGGTCCGCGTCGACGACCTCGGCGAGCGTGCCGCGCGCGGTGCGTGAGGGTGCGCCCGGATGGGCGCCCATCCACATCTCCGCCTGCGGTTCACCGCTCGGTTCGACGCCGAGGAGGGCGGGGATGGCGGTGGCGGAGCCCCAGGCGTAGGGGCGGATGGTGTTGTCCAGGCGGTCCATGCGGATGCGGTTCTTTCTGCCGGTTCTCGGGGCGGACGGCTTCTCGGTGCGGACGACGTCCCGGTACGGACGGCGCCTCGTCTTCGCGTGCCGTGTGTACGCGTCGTGCTCGTGTGGCGCACGTGCTCGTCGTGCTCGTGTGGCGCACGTGCTCGTCTGCGTACGTCCTGGTCCGCGGACGTGCTCGTCCTCATGTGGCGTACGGCGGTCAGGGGGTCGGCGTCAAGATCAGGCGCCCGAGGCGAGCGCCAGGTAAACGGCGGCGAAATCCGTGATGGCGATCAGTTCGGCGAGGGTCTCCAGCTCGGCGCCCGGTTCCGGCTCCAGTTCGCTGATCGGTGTGTCGTGGCTGAGGGCCAGGTCGCGGGCGGCGGGGGCCGCGGTGAGGCCGCCGATGGGGCGGTCGCGCAGCAGCACCACACGCGCGTGCAGCGCGGGCGCCTCGTCCACCCGGTCGCGGAAGAAGTCGTCCGGGTCGGCGCTGGCGGCGAGCGGGCCGGCCAGCAGGGCGCTGTGCGCGGCGAGCGCCTCGGGGAGTTCGGCGACGACCGCCGGGCGGCCGGAGAGCTCCGCCAGGGCGGCGGCGAACCGGCGGCCCGCGGGGCCGGCCGAGACCCCCTCGGTCCACACCACCGGCAGCGAGTCGGTGAGTTCGGCGGCGAGCGTCTTGGCGGGGTTGCTGTAGGTCGCGATGGCGGGACCGCAGCGTTCGGCGATCTGGTCGAGGCGGTCGGCGACCTTCTCGACGGCGTCCGGCGGCGCGCTCAGCAGCCCGGTGCGGTCCAGGAGGGCGAGCAGGGGCGTGAGCAGCGCCCACAGCACGCCGGGGGCGGATGCGGCCAGCTCCTCCTCGTCGAGTTCGTACGGCGCCGTCGCCATCGGTACGAACAGGCCGTGGGCGCCGTCCACCGCCTCCGTGAGCGGGGTGCCGACGGGGGCGACCGCGACGACCGTGCAGCCCCGGCGGTAGGCGGCTTCGGCGAGCAGGGACAGACCCGGCTCGGTGCCGTCGGGGGTGGCGATCAGCAGCAGGTCGACCGAACCGGCCCAGCCCGGCAGCTCCCAGCGCAGGGCGCCCGCGGCGGGGGCCACGCCGGTGGGGGCGAGCCGGATGACGGGGCTGCCCGGACCGGCGAGCGTGCCGAGGAGGTCGGCGGCGCAGGTGGCGGCGGCGCCGGGTCCGGCGATGAGGACGGCGCGGGGACGGCCGTCGGGCTTGAGGTCGCCGACGCCCGCCTCGGCGGCGTGGCGCGCGGCCGTGCGCACGCGGGCACCGGCCTCGGCGGCGCCGCGCAGCAGGCCGCGGCGGTCCGACTCCGCGAGGGCCTCGGGGGCGTCGAGCAGCGATTCGTCGAGCATGGGCGGCAGCCTCCGATCGCCGGGGGTCTTCGTGTGCGCGTCGACGCAGGGGCGCCGTCGGTGCCCCGGGGCGTCACGCGCGGGTGGTGGGGCCCGGCGTCACGCGGGGCGGCGGGCCTCGTCCACGAGCAGGACGGGGATGCCGTCGCGGACAGGGTAGGCCAGGCCGCAGTCGGCTCCGGTGCAGATCAGCTCGGACTCCTGCTCCTTGAGGGGAGCGTGGCAGGCCGGGCAGGCGAGGATCTCCAGGAGGGCGGCTTCGAGCGGCATGGGGTGTCCCTTCGAGCGGGTTCGCGTGCGCTTGCTTCGGCGTGCGGTCGTGCGGATGTGCCTGGTCAGGGTACCGCCGTGGGGGGGCGGGGCGGGGTGGTGCCTGTGGACGGCGGTCTCCGCTGCCGGGGGGTCGCGGAAACGCGCCCGCGGAGGGCCGGACATCACGCCCGGATGATCGCCAGCGCCTCGTCGCGGATCTTGGTCATCGTCGCCTCGTCGCGGGCCTCCGCGTTCAGGCGCAGGAGCGGTTCGGTGTTGGACGGGCGGACGTTGAACCACCAGTCGGCGGAGGTGACCGTCAGGCCGTCGAGTTCGTCGAGAGTGACGTCCTCGCGGGCGCCGTAGGCCGCCTTGACGGCTGCCAGGCGGGCGGCCTGGTCGGCGACGGTGGAGTTGATCTCGCCGGAGCCGGCGTAGCGGTCGTACTCGGCGGTGAGGGCGGACAGCGGGCCGGCCTGGCCGCCGAGGGCCGCGAGGACGTGGAGGGCGGCGAGCATGCCCGTGTCGGCGTTCCAGAAGTCCTTGAAGTAGTAGTGGGCCGAGTGCTCGCCGCCGAAGATCGCGCCCGAGGTGGCCATCTGCTCCTTGATGAAGGAGTGTCCGACGCGGGTGCGGACCGGGGTGCCGCCGTGCTCCCGGACGACCTCCGGGACCGTCCACGACGTGATCAGGTTGTGGATGACCACGCCCTGCCCGCCGTTGCGCGCCAGTTCGCGTGCGGCCACCAGGGCCGTGATCACGGACGGGGACACCGGGTCGCCGTGCTCGTCGATCACGAAGCAGCGGTCCGCGTCGCCGTCGAAGGCGAGGCCGATGTCCGCGCCCTCCTGCCGGACACGCCGCTGGAGGTCGACGAGGTTCGCCGGGTCCAGGGGGTTCGCCTCGTGGTGCGGGAAGGTGCCGTCGAGTTCGAAGTACATCGGGACGAGGGTCAGGGGCAGGCCCTCGAACACCGTGGGGACGGTGTGCCCGCCCATGCCGTTGCCCGCGTCGACGACGACCTTCAGCGGGCGGACGGAGCTCAGGTCGACGAGGGAGCGGAGGTGGGCCGCGTAGTCCGGCAACGTGTCGCGCCGCGTGATCGTTCCCGGCCGCGCGGCCGGTTGCGGAGCGCCCGACTCCGTCCACTGCTCGGCCAGTTCGCGGATCTGCGTCAGGCCCGTGTCCTGGCCCACCGGCGCCGCGCCCGCGCGGCACATCTTGATGCCGTTGTACTGCGCGGGGTTGTGCGAGGCCGTGAACATCGCGCCGGGCAGGTCCAGCGCGCCCGAGGCGTAGTACAGCTGGTCGGTCGAGCACAGGCCGATCTCGGTCACGTCGGCCCCCTGCGCGGCCGCCCCGCGCGCGAAGGCGCGCGAGAGGCCGGGCGAGGAGGGCCGCATGTCGTGGCCGACCGCGATCGCGCCGGCGGCGGTCACCCGGACGAAGGCCGCGCCGAAGAGTTCGGCCAGCGCCTCGTCCCACTGGTCCGGGACCACCCCGCGCACGTCGTACGCCTTCACGATCCGAGACAGATCAGCAGCCACGGCCAACCCTCCTGAAAGTCCTGTCGGTCGCCCCAAACTACCCGTACGGGATGTCCGTGCGCTGCGCGCACTGCGCGGGGAGTCCCGGAACGTAACCTCAGGTCAGGACCGGGGGCGGGACGGGGAGGAGCCGGCCGCGCGGGACGGCGTCAGGGCAGCATCCACGACAGGACCGGTGAGCTCTGGGCCATCACGATCAGGCACATGACCAGCAGCAGGCCCAGGCTCCACGGCAGCACCTTGCGCAGCAGGTCCCCCTCGCGGCCCGCGAGGCCCACGGCCGCGCACGCGATGGTGAGATTCTGCGGAGAGATCATCTTGCCGAGGACGCCGCCCGAGCTGTTGGCCGCGGCCAGGAGCGCGGGAGACAGGCCGGACTCGCGCGCGGCGGTCACCTGCAGGGCGCCGAACAGGGCGTTGGACGAGGTGTCCGAGCCGGACACCGCCACCCCGAACCAGCCCAGGACCGGCGAGAGGAACGCGAGGCCCGCGCCGGCCGCCGCGACGAAGTGGCCGATGGTGCCCGCCTGTCCGGAGAGGTTCATGACGTACGCGAGCGCGAGCACGGACGTCACGGTCAGGATGGCGAACCGCAGCTCGTGCACGGTCGCCACCCACTCCCGGGCCGCCACGCGCGCGTGCATGCCGAGCACGACGGCCGTCAGCACGCCGGCGATCAGCACGAGCGTGCCGCCCGTCGAGACGACCGGCCAGGTGAAGACGTTGCCGCCGACGGGCTTCCCGTCGGGCCCCGCGACGTCCAGGAACGGCCAGTCGTACGTCTGCGTCGCCCTGGCCAGCCAGTCCTTGACCGCCGGGATCTGCGCGACGGAGAAGACGACGACGATCAGTGCGTACGGGGTGTAGGCGCGCAGGACTTCGCTGCGCGGGTCCTCCTGGTCCAGCTCCTCGTCCCGCGAACCGGTCAGCACGGACGCGCGTACGGACTCGGGGGCGGGCACGCGCGCGTGCGGTACCGCGACCAGGGCGGCCGCGCCGGTCAGGGCGGCGCCGATGTCGGCGAGTTGCGGGGAGACGTAGTTGGAGGCCGCGAACTGGACGACGGCGAAGGCGACTCCGCACACCAGGGCGGGCAGCCAGGCCTCCCGCAGGCCGCGCCAGCCGTCCACCAGCCAGACCAGGACGAGCGGTACGACGAGGGCCAGCAGGGGCGTCTGACGGCCCACCACCGAAGCCACGTCGTCCAGCGGCAGCCCCGTCACCTGAGCGAGCGTCACCACCGGTGTGGCCATCGCGCCGAACGCCACCGGCGCGGTGTTGGCCACCAGGGAGACCACGGCGGCGCGCACCGGGTCGAAGCCGAGCGCGACGAGCATGACCGAGCAGATCGCCACCGGCGCACCGAATCCCGCGAGGGCCTCCAGGAGCGCGCCGAAGCAGAACGCGACCACGAGCGCCTGGATGCGCGGATCGTCGGACAGCCGCCCGAAGGAGCGCCGCAGGACGTCGAAGTGACGGGTGCGGACGGTCATCCGGTACACCCACAGGGCGTTGACGACGATCCACAGGATGGGGAAGAGGCCGAACACGGCCCCCTGGGCGGCGCCGGAGACCGTCTGGTCGAGCGGCATGCCGTATGCCAGCCAGGCGACCAGAACGGCCGCCAGAAGGCCCGTCAGGCCCGCCAGGTGCGCCTTCATGCGCACCCCGCCGAGCAGGACCAGGACGATCAGCAGGGGCAGGGCCGCGACGAGTGCGGACAGGCCGAGCGAGTCGGCGACGGGTTCCAGTTCCTGGACGTACACAGGCGCCTCCCGGACTTCCGGCATGCGGAAAGCGATTTCCCGCCGGTACGGAATGGTCGTGTCCGCGACAAGGAGGCGTCAATGCCTGTGCACCACTGAGCGAAACGTGCACGGAACGCACACGAGAGAGGGGTGAGCGGCCGGGAGGGCGCGGTCAGTTGTCGGGCGAGCGCAGCACGCGCAGGTGGCCGCGGCGCGCGACCTCCATCGGGTCCGCCCCGCGCCCGCCGCCGCCCGCACCGGCCGCCCGCTCCTGGGGGCGGGCCGCCTCGCGCACCGCGTTCGCAAGCGCTTCCAGGTCGTCGCCGCTCGGACGGGCCGGCGCGGAACCGTCGAGCAGCCGCACGACCTCCCAGCCGCGCGGGGCGGTGAGGCGCTCGGAGTGCTCGGCGCACAGGTCGTAGCAGTGGGGTTCGGCGTAGGTGGCGAGCGGGCCGAGGACCGCGGTCGAGTCGGCGTAGACGTACGTCAGCGTCGCAACGGCGGGACGGCCGCAGGCGGTGCGCGAACAGCGACGTACAGGGCTCACGACGTTGGACGGTACCGCACTCTTGAGCGGGCCGCGACGACTCTCCCCCAGGTCACTCCACCGTGTCGTACTGTGAATCACCCCACACACCATCCCAGCATCACCTGGCTGACCTGCGAGGACGCGCATTCGCAGGGCTTCGGGCGACGCCCCGTCCGGTCAACAGTCCATACAAACACCGTCATTTGCCCCGTGATCGCCGGTCTCGGAGGATACGGAATCGAGCCCAACCTTGGCTGGAATGGTCATCCTGTGACAGGCCGCCCCGAGTGGCCGGAGGGCGACCGGCACGCCGTGCGGGGCGCGGCGTGCGGCTGCGGCGAGGACTACGCTTCGTCAGTGATGGACAACCCCGTACCGCCCCGTGTCGCCGGCCCCGGGCCCCGCCGTCGTGATCGCCACGGCCGGGGCATGCGCGGCCCGATCGCGCCGCCCCAGGTGCCGCTCGCCGCGAGCCGTGCCGATGCCTTCGCGGACCTGGTGCAGGACTCCGTGGAGCGGCTGGAACGGCGGTGGCCGCAGCTCGCCGACATCGATTTCCTCGTCCTGGAGGTGCCGCGTCTGGACGGCCCCGGGAGGGCCTGGAACGACGAGGCGGTGCCGCTCGGCGGCACGATTCCCTCCCGGGAGGGACGGCCGGCGCGGGTGGTCGTGTACCGGCGGCCGGTGGAGATCCGCACGAAGGGCCGGGACGAGCGCGCGGCGCTCGTGCACGAGGTCGTCGTCGAGCAGGTGGCCGAGCTGCTGGGGCTGACCCCGGAGACCGTGGATCCGCGCTACGGCGAGGACTGAGCGGGGCCGGCCGATCGCCCGGCCCGCCCGGCACGTCGGGGCCGCCGCCCCGGTCGCCGTGGCCGTCACTTCTGCAGCACCGACAGATCCTCGTCCGCCCGCGGTACCGCGACCGTCCCCCGGTCGTCCGGCAGTGTCTGGACCGTGAAGCCCAGGACACCCTCCACCTTGGCCGACAGGGTGCGGGCGCCGTAGACCGGGCCGCCGGACAGGGTCTCGACGGTCAGCGCGTACGTGCCCTTGAGGCCGGCCGGGACCGGGGCGTCGACGTCCTGGGTGGTGCCCGCCTTGATCGTGTACGTCTTGGAGGCCGCCGTGCCGCCCTCGCTGCCCGCGGAGGCGGTGACCTTCACCCGGGCGGTACGGGTGGGGGCCGTGAGGGACAGCGTGGAGCCCTTGCCGCTGTTGTCGGCCGCCGTGGCGCGCGTGCCCACCGGGCTCGTGGCCGGGATGAAGGCCGTCTCCTGGTCGGCGCCCTTGCCCCGTACGACCCGCACCGCGGCGACGACCGGCACGGACCCGGCGGTCGGCGTGAGGACCAGCGAGCCCGCCTCGCCGCGGGTGACCGGGCCGAGGTCGACGGCGGTGGTCATGCCCGACTTCAGATGCAGGGTCTCGTTCCCGGCCGGGGTGATCGGGCCGGACGGCGAGGCGAGGCGCACCTTCAGATCCGCGTCCGCGTCACCGGGCGTGAACGCGATCAGGCGCACGGAGGTGGCGTCCTTGGGGATGCCGGGCAGGACGAGGCTGCCCGCCGGGTCCGTGGACGGGGCCAGCCAGTCGCCGCCGAGCTTGTCGTCGAGGGACTGCACGGCGGCGCCCACCCGCCCGCTGCGGACGTTCACGTGCACCGTGAGGTTGGTCTGCTTCTCGTCGGTGAGCGTGGACAGCAGGACCGGGTCGGAGGAGTGCGGCGGGACCGTGATGCCCTCCCCGACCGCGGAGTCGAGGCTGCCGTCCTTGCCGTAGAGCTCGATGTCGACGACGGCGGCGGAGTCGTCGGGGTTGGTCAGGTGGACGTAGTCGGTGCGGGAGGCGTCCGTGCTGGCGCCCGGGAACCAGAACGAGGTGTCCGGCGCGCTGCAGTTGAGCCCCTGGAGTCCGCGTCCGCTGCCCGCGGCGACCTCGGTGGTCTCCTGCACCGTCCAGCCGGGCGCGTACCCGCCCTCGGCGGTGCCGACGTAGGCGGGCGTGTCGGAACCGGAGGTGTCGCCGGTGACGGGCTTTCCGGGCACCTTCGGGCTCAGGACCGGCTTGGCGGCCTTGCCCGCCGAACCGGCCTTCTTCTTGCCGCCCTTCTTGCCGTCCGTCTTGCCGCCGGTGCCCGAGGCGTCGGCCGACTGCTCCGTGGCGGCCCGCAGTTCGCCCTTGCCGCCGCTCGAGGCGCCCTTGGTGACGGGCGTGAACGACGTGTATGTCGTGTCGGCGATGTCGGAGGTGCTGGGCACCGGGCAGAGCAGGCTGGTGCGCTCCACCGGCAGTTCGGCGGCCGCCTTGGCGGGGCCCGCGCCGGAGGCGCCCGGCGCGCCGAGCGCGGCGAATCCCGTGACGGCGGCGAGCGCGGCGGTGCCGGCGATCAGGGAGAGGGTGGTGCGGTTCACTGCTGACTCCCGTCGGGGCGCTCAGGGGCGTGCGGCTGCTGCTGCGCCGGGTCGTACGCCGGGTCGTAGCCCTGCTGGTACGACGGGTCGTAGGCGGTCTGGTCGTACGTCCCCTGGGGCGCGTTGCCGTATCCGTAGGGGTCGTACTGGCCGCTCTGGTACGGGTCCGCCTGGTAGGCCTGGTCGTAGCCCGCCGGGTACTGCTGGGCGTCCTGGTACTGCTCGCCGTAGCCGTTGTGGTCGGCTCCCGCGTAGGTCGCCGGGTCCCACTCGTCGTAGGACTGCTGCTGCGGGATCGCGACGAGTGTCTCCTCCTCGGCGGGAGGCGGGAACTCCTCGGCGCTCGCCGCCTCCTCGGCCTCCGCCTGGGCGCGCAGGCGGCGGGCCCGGCGGCCCTCGCCCGCCATGGCCTCGGCGGGGACCGCCGGCTCCTCGGGGAGGTCGTCGTCGATGTCGCGGCGCCGGCCCGGAAGGGCCAGGACGACCAGGACGACGGCGAGCAGACCCTGCGCCCACAGCCACGCGGTGTGGGTGATCGGGTCGTCGAAGGTGACGTCCAGCCGGCCGCCGGACGCCGGGAGGCGGAAGCCCTGGGCCCAGCCGTCGACCGTGGTGCGGGTGAGCGGCCTGCCGTCCAGGGTGGCCGTCCAGCCCTCGTCGGCGGTGTCGGCCAGACGCAGGACGCGGCCGTCCGCGCCGGACGGGACGGTGGTGTGGATCTCGACCGGTCCGGCCGCGACCGGCAGCGCCGTACCGGAGCCGGAGGCGATGGTGGCGCGCGCGACCTCCTGGTCGACCCGCCACAGGGCGCTGCCCCCCTGCTGGCTCAGCCGGGTCAGGCCGGGGGTGGCGTCCAGGACGCGGGTGACGTCGCGGGGCGCGCCCTTGTGGACGAGGACGTACCGGACGGCGAACTTGCCCAGCTGGTCGGCCTGGTCGGCGCCGGAGCCGGCGACGAGGTTGGCGACGACCTTGTCGAGGCGGCCGTTGCCGCCGTCCGCCGCGGCGGCCTCCGCGTCACCGAGACGGGCGCCGGAGCCGCGGACCAGGCTGTAGGCGACGCGGGCCGCGGAGTCGCTGTCGAGCACGAGCGTGCGGGCCTGGTCACGCGTGCCGCTCTCCTCGGCGACGAACGCGGGCACCTGCACGGGGTCCTGCCGCTCGACCGGCCCGTCGGCGCCGCGGATCATCCAGCCGAAGGCGAGGAGCAGCGGGCCCGCGACCGAGGCGAAGGCGATCAGCGCGGCCACCGGCTGGCGCCAGCCGAAGCTCTGCTCGGCCACGCGCGTGCGTGCGCCGTCGGCGCCGAGGGCGGCGGCGGCCAGCAAGGCGATGCCGTAGACGAGGGTCGCGGGACCGGCCCACGCCGACCTGTTGGAAAGGACCGCGAAGACGAGCCCCACCAGGGCGGCCGCCCAGGCCGTCCAGACGGCGAACTGGCGCTCCGAGCGCAACAGGGCGGCCAGGGCGGCCAGCACGATGCCGATGAGCATCAGCCCGCTGACCGTGCCCGGGCCTCCGGGGCTCGCGCCGAGCAGGTCGAGCGCGGAGGCGGACGAGGGGCCGTAGTCGAGCCCGGCCTCCTTGAAGAAGCCGAACGGCAGCAGCGACAGCGACCAGGGCGCGAGGACCAGCAGCGGGGTGCCGAGCTGGGCCAGGAAGCGCAGGCCGCGGGCGGGCAGGTCGGTGCGGCGCAGCGCCAGCAGGGCGATGCCGAGGACCAGGGCGATCGGCCACACCACCGGCGTGAACGCCGTGGTGACCGTCAAGAGCAGGGCGTACGCCCAGGTGGCGCGCCAGCTGCCGCGCGTGCCCGAGCTGTTCGCCAGACCGGCGGCGGCGACGCCCGCGCGCGCGATCAGCGGCAGCAGGACGGCCAGCACGGCGGTGCCGATGCGGCCGCCCGCGAGCGCACCCGTTGCGGCGGGCAGGAAGGCGTAGACGACGGCCGCCCACGCGCGCAGCAGGCGCGACTCGACGAGCGGGCGGGAGGCGAAGTACGCGGTGAAACCGGCCAGCGGCACCGAGCACACGAGCAGGACCGTGACCGCGAGCCCGGTCGAGCCGAACAGCACGGAGGCCAGCATCGCCACGATCGCCAGGTACGGCGGCGCGGACGGGGTGCCGCCGGCGCCCACGGCGTGCCAGGAGTCGGCGTAGCGCGACCACAGGTCGCCGGCGTCGGCCGGGGCGGGCAGCAGGGCGCCGCCCGCGAGCGCGCCGCCGCCGAGCAGCTGCCGGCAGGCGACCAGCGAGACCAGCAGCAGCACCAGGAAGAGCATCGGGCCCGGCTTGCGGCCGATGCGCTTGAGGCGGGCGAACTGCTCGATCTCCAGGAACTCGGCGTCGTCGCCGCCGGGTCCGGACTCGACCGCGCCGCCGTGCCGTCCGGCGCCGGAGGCCGCTTCGGGGTCCGAGCGGCCCACCACGTTGCCCGCGACCTGCTCCACGGTGGCCCGCACGGTCGCGCCGGGCGGCGGGAACAGGGCGCGCAGCTCGTCCTTGTCGATCTGCGGACGCCCGCGCCTGCGCCGTCCGGCGATGATCCGCTCGGGTCGCAGCAGCGTGCCGAGCAGGCCGCGGATCTCGTCGACGGCCTGTCCGGGGACCTTGCCGACGAGGTAGGCGAGGGTCCGCAGGAGGGTGCCGAGCACCAGGCGCAGCAGCACCCAGGGCAGCACGGCCGTACGGGCGTTGACCAGGAGAGTGTAGACGGCGCCGGCCTTGTCGACCTTGTGCGGGGAGGCGGCGGTGCGGCCCACGCAGTCGACGGTGCGGCGCTCGCGGGAGGACGCCTCGGCGTGCCGTACGACCGCCTCCGGTGCGATCAGGACGCGGTGGCCGGCGGCGTGCGCGCGCCAGCACAGGTCGACGTCGTCACGCATCAGGGGCAGCCGGCGGTCGAAGCCGCCGAGCTGTTCGAAGACGTCGCGGCGGATCAGCATGCCGGCGGTGGACACCGACAGCACCGTGCGCACGTGGTCGTGCTGGCCCTGGTCCTGCTCCCGGCGGTCCAGACCCGTCCAGCGGCGGCCGGAGTTGGCGATGCTGACGCCGACCTCCAGGAGCTGGCGGCGGTCGTACCAGCCGCGGAGCTTGGGGCCCACCACGGCCACGTCGTCGCGGCCGAGGTCGAGTTCGTTCTCCACGACGCGCAGCAGCTCGGCCAGGGCGTCGGGTTCGGGGGCGCAGTCGTCGTGCAGCAGCCACAGCCACTGGACCGGTTCGCCGTGCGGCAGTTCCGGCAGGTCGTAGGCGTCGTCACGCCAGGAGCGGGTGACCGGGTCCCAGCCGCTGGGCCGCTTCAGATAGGGCAGCTCCTCCGGCGTCAGCACGGGGGCGGTGCGGGCCGCTTCCTCGACGGCCTGGCCGAAGCCGGTGCGCCGGGCGAGGTGCAGGACGTGGTCGGCGCCGAGGGCCTCGGTGACCAGCTGCGCGGAGGCGTCGGCGCTGCCGGTGTCGGCCGCCATGACGGACTGGACGGGGCGCTCCTGGCCGAGCAGCCCGGCGAGCACGTCGGGCAGCCAGCGGGCGCCGTCGTGGGAGACGACGACCGCCGTCACCACGTGACGCGGGAACTCTGGAGTGGCAGCGACGCCTTGCTGGGCTGCCGTGTGGCTGTGCACGGACATCGAGGTACGGGCCCCGGTTCGATGGACTGCGGTGGGCGTCTGTGCCCCTTGGGGGCCACGAGGCGCCTCGGACGAGCGACCACACTATCGGCTGGGCATGGCGGCGGCCCGCCGCCTGTGGATAACCCACCTGCGACGGGCCGTTCGCCTACGGAGGAGTACGGAGGAGTACGGAGCCTTCGGGTCAGACGGCGGCCTTCTTCAGGCGGCGCCGCTCCCGCTCGGACAGGCCGCCCCAGATGCCGAAGCGCTCGTCGTTGGCAAGGGCGTACTCGAGGCACTCGGAGCGGACCTCACAGGCGAGGCAGACCTTCTTGGCCTCTCGGGTGGAGCCGCCCTTCTCGGGGAAGAAGGACTCGGGGTCGGTCTGGGCGCACAGCGCGCGCTCCTGCCAGCCGAGTTCCTCGTCCGCGTCGTCGACCAGCAGTTGCTGCACCAGCTCGGTCATGTGCGCCCCTCGTCTGTCTTTCGCGTCCCCGTGATGTAGCCGTTACCGATCCCGGCTGAACGACACGAGTGAAATTACAAGTGTGCTGCTCCGGGCGAGTCAAGCCGAGATCTGCTATTGGGCCCCTTATTCACTCTGCGGAACCAAGGCCATGCGGAAAGTGTTCAAATCGGCATAAACCTTGACACGCAGACGAGGCCCGCGAGGGCTGCCGACCCCGTGCAGAGCCTGTACGGGGAAGGACGCCCGTAGATCCGAACTCGTTCCACGCGCCTCCCGAAGCAAACCGGATCACAGTCGGATCACGGGATCGCAACGAGGCTTGTGCGCCCGGTTGTGCGCCATGTGTCCCGGCGGCCGCGAGCACAAACCTTTCACCTCGGACATGAACCGGATGAGGTGAACCATGTCCCACATGCCGGGCGCCGAGTTGACACTGAAGGGGTGAGCCGCTGTCCTTGGGGGCATGCTCGCGAACCCGGCACTCACCTCGACCCGCACGACCGGGTCCCACGGTGCTGCCCGCGCTCGCTGTAGCTGTTGTTGCTGTTCCAGCTGTTGAGCCGTACGCGCTCCGGCTGCCCTCGAGTCCGTCCCGACTCGGCTGCCGTCCCCTGCCCGACGCCCTGCCAGGGCATCCCTGCCGTCCGCGGTCCCGGCGGACGGCGTGCGACCCCAGCCAGCCCCCACTCTTCGCCGAGGAACCACCGCACCCCATGAACAGCGACAACGACCTCCAGATCGCCGGCGACATCCTCGAAGTCCCGCACCTGCTCCAGCCCCCGCGCGAACACCCGGCCACCGTCGCCGAGTTCGTCGGCCTGGCCCGCGCCGTCGCCGCGGACCGCCCGCAGTGGGAGCACCTCGTCGCCTACGACGCCACGACACGCTGGTACCACCGGCTGCGCACCGGCCCGGGCTACGAGGTGTGGCTGCTGTCCTGGGTGCCGGGCCAGGGCAGCGGACCGCACGACCACGGACGCTCCGCCGGTGTGCTGACCGTCCTGGACGGCACCCTGACCGAGCGCACCCGGCGGGGCACGCGCGCGCTGGAGACGGGCACGCAGCGGGTGTTCGCGCCCGGGTACGTCCACGAGGTGGTCAACGACGCGCTGGAGCCGGCGGTCAGCCTGCACGTCTACTACCCGGGCCTCACCGAGATGCCGATGCACACCGCGTGCACCGCGGCCCCGGTGGCGTACGGCGAGGTCGACGCGGTAACCGCCTGACGCGTTGTCCCACCCGCCTGTAAGACTGGGCCCCATGCGCATTGTGGTTCTGGCAGGCGGCATCGGTGGTGCCCGGTTCCTGCGTGGTCTCAAGCAGGCCGCGCCGGACGCGGACGTCACCGTCATCGGCAACACCGGGGACGACATCCACCTCTTCGGGCTGAAGGTCTGCCCGGACCTCGACACGGTGATGTACACGCTCGGCGGCGGCATCAACGAGGAGCAGGGCTGGGGTCGGGCCGACGAGACCTTCCACCTCAAGGAGGAGCTCGCGGCCTACGGCGTGGGGCCGGAGTGGTTCGGCCTCGGCGACCGGGACTTCGCCACGCACATCGTGCGGACCCAGATGACCGGCGCCGGCTATCCGCTCAGCGCGGTCACCGAGGCACTGTGCGACCGCTGGAAACCGGGCGTGCGGCTGATCCCCATGACGGACGACCGGGTCGAGACGCATGTGGCCGTCGAGGTCGACGGCGAGCGCAAGGCCGTGCACTTCCAGGAGTACTGGGTGCGGCTGCGGGCGTCGGTGCCGGCCGAGGCGGTCGTGCCGGTGGGCGCCGAGCAGGCGAAGCCGGCGCCGGGGGTGCTGGAGGCGATCGCGGAGGCGGACGTCGTGCTGTTCCCGCCGTCGAACCCGGTGGTCTCCATCGGCACGATCCTCGCGGTGCCCGGCATCCGGGAGGCGATCGCCGACGCGGGCGTGCCGGTCGTCGGCCTCTCCCCCATCGTCGGGGACGCGCCCGTGCGCGGGATGGCCGACAAGGTGCTCGCGGCGGTCGGCGTGGAGTCGACGGCCGCGGCGGTGGCCGAGCACTACGGCTCGGGGCTGCTGGACGGCTGGCTGGTCGACACCGTGGACGCGGGCGTGGTGGAGCGCGTCGAGGGCGCCGGGATCCGCTGCCGGGCGGTGCCGTTGATGATGACCGACCTGGAGGCGACCGCCCGGATGGCGCGTGAGGCGCTCACGCTGGCGGAGGAGGTGCGGCCGTCTTGAGCGAGGGGACCTCCCGGGGCGCCGCGCCCTCCGGCGGGACGCCCGGTTTCCGGGTCTGGGCCGTGCCCGGACTGCCCGAGGTGGCCGCGGGCGACGACGTCGCCAAGCTGGTCGCCGCCGCCGAACCGGGCCTCGCCGACGGGGACGTCATCCTCGTCACCTCGAAGATCGTGTCCAAGGCGGAGGGCCGCACCGTCGCGGGGGACGACCGCGAGGCCGCCATCGAGGCCGAGACCGTACGGGTCGTGGCGCGCCGCGGGAATCTGCGGATCGTCGAGAACCGGCAGGGCCTGGTGATGGCCGCGGCCGGGGTCGACGCCTCCAACACCCCGCCCGGCACGGTGCTGCTGCTGCCCGAGGACCCGGACGCGTCCGCCCGGGCCATCAGGGACGGACTGCGCGACGCCCTCGGGGTGGAGGTCGGGGTCGTCGTGACCGACACCTTCGGGCGCCCGTGGCGCTCGGGGCTCACGGACGTCGCGATCGGCGCCGCCGGTGTCCGCGTCCTGGACGACCTGCGCGGCGGCACGGACGCCCACGGCAATCCGCTCAGCGCGACGGTCGTGGCCACCGCGGACGAACTGGCCGCCGCCGGCGACCTGGTCAAGGGCAAGGCGGCCGGGCTGCCCGTCGCCGTCGTACGCGGGCTCGCGCACGTGGTGGCGGAGCACGACGGGGAGGGGGCGCGGGCCATGGTGCGCGGTGGACGGGACGACATGTTCCGGCTCGGGACGTCCGAGGCCGTACGGACGGCGGTGACCCAGCGGCGTACGGTGCGCGCCTTCACCGGCGAACCGGTCGACCCCGGTGCCGTACGCCGGGCGGTCGCCGCGGCCGTGACGGCGCCCGCGCCGCATCACACGACGCCGTGGCGGTTCGTGCTGCTGGAGTCCGAGGCCGCGCGGACCGGGCTGCTGGACGCCATGCGCGACGCCTGGATCGCCGATCTGCGGCGCGACGGCAAGAGCGAGGAGTCCATCGCCAAGCGGGTGCGCCGGGGCGACGTCCTGCGCAACGCGCCGTGTCTGGTGGTGCCGTGTCTGGTGATGGACGGCTCACACACCTACGGGGACGCGCGGCGGGACGGCGCCGAGCGGGAGATGTTCGTGGTCGCCGCGGGCGCCGGCGTGCAGAACTTCCTGGTCGCGCTCGCCGGGGAGCGGCTGGGATCGGCCTGGGTGTCGTCGACCATGTTCTGCCGCGAGGTCGTACGGGAGGCGCTGGCGCTGCCCGCGGACTGGGACCCGATGGGTGCCGTCGCGGTCGGGCATCCGGCCGGGGAACCCCGGCCGAGGCCGGAGCGGGACGCGGGGAGCTTCATGGAGGTCCGGTGACCCACGCGCGTGTGCGCCTAATCTCGTAGGGCCCCTTCCCTTTGCCCCACTTCCCTGTGCCCCACAGGGTTCCCCACGTCTCCCGGGACTTCATCCATGGCAGGACGGTTCGCTCCCCGGCCCACCCGTACGACGGTGCGGGGCGGGCACGTCGCCGTACCCGCGCGCGGCGGGGTGCCGCGGCAGGCCGCGGCACCGGGGCGGGTGCGGACGGTGGTGCCGCAGGCGCCGGTCGACCTCGGGCTCGTACTGGGGCCGCTGCGGCGTGGACCGGGCGATCCGACGTTCCGGGCGACACCCGACGGAGCCGTGTGGCGGGCCAGCCTCACCCCGGCCGGGCCGGGGACGCTGCGGGTCGCCGCGAAGGGCGCCGCCGTACGCGGTGAGGCGTGGGGGCCGGGGGCCGAGTGGCTGCTGGAGCAGTTGCCCGAGCTGCTCGGGGCGGCGGACGACCCGGACGCCTTCGCGCCCCGGCACCGGCTGGTGGCGCTCGCCCGGCACCGGCGGCCGGGACTGCGGCTGACGCGTACCGGACTGGTGCTGGAGTCGCTGATCCCGTCGATCCTGGAGCAGAAGGTCACGACGCTCGAGGCCTACCAGGCGTGGCGGCTGCTGGTGCGCAGATTCGGTGAGCCGGCGCCGGGGCCCGCGGCGGGCGGGCGGCTGTGGGTGATGCCGGGGCCGCGGACCTGGGCGCTGATCCCGTCCTGGGAGTGGCACCGGGCCGGCGTGGACGACAAGCGGGCGTCGACGATCCTGCGGGCCGTGCGGGTCGCCGCGCGGATGGAGGAGGCGGCCCGGATGGATCCGGCGGCCGCGCAGGCGCGGCTGGAACTCGTCTCCGGGATCGGCCCGTGGACGTCGGCGGAGACGGTGCAGCGCAGCCACGGGGCGCCGGACGCCGTGACCGTGGGGGATCTGCATCTGCCCGGCATCGTCGGATGGGCGCTGGCCGGGGACCGGGACGCGGACGACGCCATGATGCTGGAGCTGCTGGAGCCGTATGCCGGACAGCGGCACCGGGCGGCCCGGCTGATCCTGCTCAGCGGCCGGACACCGCCGAGACGCGCCCCGCGGATGCCGAAGGGCGACATCGGACGGCTCTGACCGCGGCCGCAGCCGCAGCCGGGGAGAACGGCACGGGGGCGCCGCGCCGGACGCCCCCGGGTGTGTGCCCTGGCGGCACGGGTGGCGGCTACTGGTCGGAGGAGAAACGCACCGAGCCCGCGGGGATGCGGGCGTCGCACCACACCCGTGCTCCGTCGCGCAGTTCGTTGTCGGCGCCGACGACCGCGCCGTCGCCGATGACCGTGCCGGTCAGGACGGAGCGCTCACCCACGCGTGCGCGCGTGCCGATGAGGGAGTCGGTGATGACGGCGCCCGGTTCGATGACGGCGCCCGGCAGGATCGTCGAGCCGAACACCCGGGCGCCCTCCGCCACGAAGGCACCCTCGCCCACCACCGTGCCGCCGGTGAGCTTGGCGTCGGGGGCGACGCACGCGGTCGGCAGGACGAGCCGGTCGCCGCAGCGGCCGGGGACGGCGGGCGACGGGGCGCGGCCGAGCACGAGGTCGGCGGAGCCCCGGACGAACGCCGCAGGGGTGCCGAGGTCCAGCCAGTACGTCGAGTCGACCATGCCCTGCAGATGGGCTCCGGCCGCGAGCAGGCCCGGGAACGTCTCGCGCTCCACGGAGACCGGGCGGCCCGCCGGGATCGTGTCGATGACCGAGCGGCGGAAGACGTACGCCCCCGCGTTGATCTGGTCGGTGACGATCTCCTCGGGGGTCTGCGGCTTCTCCAGGAAGGCGAGGACGCGGCCGGTCTCGTCCGTGGGGACCAGTCCGTACGCGCGCGGGTCGGTGACCTTGGTCAGGTGCAGGGAGACGTCGGCGCGGGTCTTGTCGTGGATGTCGACCAGGGCGCGGATGTTCAGGCCCGTCAGGATGTCGCCGTTGAAGATCAGGACCGGGTCGTCGGGACCGGAGTGCAGACGGGAGGCGACGTTGCGGATGGCGCCGCCGGTGCCGAGGGGCTCCTCCTCGGTCACGTACTCGAGGTGGAGGCCGAGGGCCGAGCCGTCGCCGAAGTGGGGCTCGAAGACCTCGGCCAGATACGACGTGGCGAGGACGATGTGGTCCACGCCCGCCGCTCTCGCTCTCGCCAGCTGGTGGGTGAGGAACGGGACGCCGGCCGCCCGGACCATGGGCTTCGGTGTGTGGACCGTGAGCGGCCGCAGCCGGGTGCCCTTGCCGCCGACCAGGAGGATCGCTTCTGTCACCTGTCGTCTCTGCTTCCTGCCGGGACCGGCCGAACTGTCTTTCGGCCGGCCAGTGTATGCAGATCGTCGTGTGGCGCCTTCGACGGCCGTGCGGTGCTGCGCGGTTCCACCCGGTGTCCCCCGATGGCGTGCACGTGGTCCTCGTGCGCCCCGCCCAACTCCCGCGCGCCGTCCGGGGTGCGGCCCTAGCGCCCCTGGTAGCGCGCGGCGGTCGAGCGGGCCGTGCCGAGCTTGCGGTAGAGCTGGGTGCCCGGACAGGCCGTGGCGAAGCCGTCACGGTGCCCGGAGATCACCTGGAGACGTACGTTCTTTCCCTTTCGGTAGAGATTGCCACCACTCGACGTCAGATACGCCTTTCCACGCGGGTTGGCACCGTAGAGACCGAGTTTCCAGGCGGTGAGGCGGGAGATGGCGCGCAGCGCGGCCGCGGGCGGCTTGTGCGAGCCGAAGCTGCCGAGGACGGCGACTCCCATGCTGTTGGTGTTGAAGCCGAGGGTGTGGGCGCCGTAGACGGCCTTCGCCACGCCCCCGGCACGGCCCTCGTAGATGTTTCCGCACTTGTCGACGAGGAAGTTGTAGCCGATGTCGCGCCAGCCCATGCTCTTGACGTGGTAGCGGTAGATACCGCGGATGACGGAGGCGGCCTGCGAACAGCGGTATCCGTTGCCGGACGAGGTGTGGTGGACGAACGCCACCTTGACCTTCTTCGTGTAGACGAAGCCCTTCTCGCGCAGCTTCTCGTCCGCGCCCCAGCCGCGGCGCGTGATGATCCGGGGACGCGGGCCGATGTACGGCTTGGCGCGCTGAGCGGCCGTCAACTCGGGCTCGCCCAGGGTCCGCAGCTCCCGCTCGGTCGCGGCGCGGCTCAGTTCGGGGATCTCGGTGGCGCCGAGCGGGGCGACGTCGGCGTTGGCGGCGGAGGCGGCCAGCGCCTCGGCCGGCTCGGCGCCGAGGGTTCCGGTACGGGGCGCGGCGCCCGGGGTGCCGGGCGCCCCGCCCTGCCCGCCGGGGTCCACGAGTTCCAGACGCAGCCCCGACGGGAGCGCCGCGGCGCCCGAGGCGGCGCGGGTGCGGGGTGCCGGCGCCTTCGCGGGGGCCCCGCTCTCGGCCCGGACCCGGACCTCGACCCCGTCCGAGTCCCCCACCCACAGCGGTGCGGTGGAGCCGCGGACGCGGCCCGAGGCGCGTTCGGCGGCGCCCGGGTCGGCCGCGTCGTCGTTGTGGGTCTCGAGGTCCTGCCAGCCGGACCAGACGCCCGAGCCGGTGGCGCGCGTGCGGACCTGGACGCGGCCGTGCAGTTCGGTGTCCGGGTCGTCCCACACGACCCCGACCATCGAGAAGCGCCGTACGTCCCGGCGGGTCAGGCCCAGTTCGCCGGCGGCCGGGGAGCCGATGGCGCGGGCGAGCGCGCCGAGCGGCCGCAGCGGCAGCGACCGGGTACTGCCGGGAAGGTCGTACCGGGCGGCGGCCGCCACGGAATCCGCGCGGCTCGCGGTCGCCGCGGCGGCGGGCAGGGTCGGCGGCAGGACGAGGGCGGTCGCACAGGCGACGCCGATCGAGGAGACGATCGAGGAGGCGAGGAGTCGACGCATAATCATGATCTTGCGCAAAGTCAGACATATCTGTCCATCCGGGAATTGACGGACCGTCGGCTGCCGTTCGCCCGAACCGGTGGCGACGCCGGGCGGTGCCCGACCGGGCGCCCGCGTACGCTTGCCCGGGTGAACGCCACCGACCGCACCCCTGCCGACCTGCTGAGTTCCGCGCTCGCCGCGGACCCCGCGCGCCCCCTGGTGACCTTCTACGACGACGCCACGGGCGAGCGCGTCGAACTGTCCGTGGCCACCTTCGCCAATTGGGTGGCCAAGACCGCGAACCTCCTCCAGGGCGACCTGGCCGCCGGGCCCGGCGACCGGGTGGCGCTGCTGCTGCCCGCGCACTGGCAGACGGCCGTGTGGCTGCTGGCGTGCGCGTCGGTGGGGACGGTCGCGGACGTCGGCGGCGATCCCGCGGCGGCCGACGTCGTGGTGAGCGGGCCGGACACGCTGGACGCCGCGCGGGCCTGCCGGGGCGAGCGGGTCGCCCTCGCGCTGCGGCCGCTGGGCGGACGGTTCCCGCAACCGCCGTCGGGCTTCACCGACTACGCCGTGGAAGTGCCGGGTCAGGGGGACCGGTTCGCGCCCTTCGCGCCGGTGGATCCCGACGAGCCGGCGCTGATCGTGGCCGGGCGGGAGTTCAGCGGGGCGGAGGTCGTCGAGCGGGCGGTCGCGGAGGCGGCGGAGCTCGGGCTGACCGGGCCCGGGGCCCGCGTCCTGTCCGGGCTGCCGTACGACACGTGGGACGGGCTGAACGCCGGGCTGTACGGGCCGCTCGCCGTCGGGGGGTCGGTGGTTCTGTGCCGGCATCTGGAGCGTGCGGGCGAGGAGGCCGTCGCCGGGCGGATCGAGAGTGAACGGGTGTCGGTGGTGCGCCGCCCGTAACGGGCGGGGGCGGCCGCCGGCCCGCGGGAGCGGGTTCGTCGTGGCCCGTCGCGCCCACGCGGCGGAGCCGCGGACCGGCCGCGTGCCCCCGGGACGAGGAGAACCGCAGTCACCCGTTCGGATCAGCAGCGCCCGCCCCCGCGCTCGCCACCGGGGCATGGTCGTAGAACCAGCACGTTCATACGCCATGAGGGGTGGAGCGGCACGTGAAAGGGCTGAGACGACCGGTGCGCCCGCGGCGGCGGTGGCTGCGGTACGGGGGGATCGCCGTCGCCGTGCTGGCCGCCGGGACCGCCGGGGGCGGGTGGGTGCTGTACCTGAAGCTGAACGGCAACATCACGCCCGACGAGGCCGCCGCCCGCGAACTGGCGCGGTACGAGAAGGAGCGACCCACCTCGCTCGTCAAGGACGCGCAGAACATCCTGGTGATCGGCTCGGACTCGCGCTCCGGGAACGGCAACTCCCGCTACGGGCGCGACTCGGGGACCGAGCGGTCCGACACCACGATCCTGCTGCACCTGTCCAAGGGGCGGCACACCGCCACGGCGATCTCCCTCCCCCGCGACCTGATGGTGGACGTGCCCTCGTGCCTGCGCGCCGACGGGAGCCGCTCCGATCCGGCCTTCACGATGTTCAACTACGCCTTCGCGGTGGGCGGTTCGGCCTGCACCATCCGGACCGTCGAGAAACTCACGGACGTGCGCGTCGACCATCACGTCGTCATCGACTTCCACGGCTTCAAGGAGATGGTCGACGCCGTCGACGGCGTCCAGGTCTGCCTGAAGCAGCCGATCGACGACAAGGACGCCAAGCTGAAGCTGCCCGCGGGACGGGTCACGCTCGACGGCGAGCAGGCCCTCGGCTACGTGCGCGCCCGCAAGACCCTCGGCAACGGCAGCGACACCGACCGGATGGAGCGCCAGCAGCGATTCCTCGGCGCGCTCGTCACCAAGGTGCAGAGCAATGACGTACTGCTGAATCCGGTGAAGCTCTATCCCGTGCTGGACGCCGCCACGTCGTCCCTCACCACCGACCCGGGTCTGGCGAGTCTGCGGGGTTTGTACGAACTCGTGCGCGGCGTGCGCGACATCCCAGCGGAACGCGTGCAATTCCTCACGGTTCCGCGCGAGTCGTACGTCCACAACGCAAATCGCGACCAACTCGTGGAACCCGAGGCGGAAAAGCTGTTCGAACGGCTGCGCACGGACGCGCCGTTGGCCGTCACCAGGTCCGGGCGGGATTCCGATGCGAAGAGTCGCAATTCGACCACGAAGGGCGACGGAAACTCCGACGGAAAGCGCCCCTACCGGCCCGGAACATCCGTTTCGCCCGCTCCGACGTTCAGCGGGAACACCGCCGCCGAGGACCGGTGCACCTAAAGCGAACACCAAGGCGACGAACAGCAGCCCCAAGAAAGTTCCGGGAAATGGGCGGATTGCCCCCTTGTAGGGACGTGGAATTTGTCACCGACGTCGCTTGGCGCTGAACTGGGCGGATAGTGTGAGCGATCCGGTGCACCCAACCGCGACTCTTCCTGGGGCCGTGCACTGCGAGACCATGACCAGAGCGCCTTTGAGGGGGAAGGCGCCGCGTGGCGCAGACGGAGGATTCGGACAACCGTGGACGCGCAAAGCCGTGGGCGGGCGGACAACGTCGACCCCGCAGACCAGTGGGTGCTCAATCCGAACACCGGCGAATACGAACTGCGACTGAACCCTTCCACACCGCGATCGACGGTTCCAGGACCGCGCAGATCCGCTCCTCGCGCAGGAGACCCGGCCCGGTCCCGCGGCGCGAGCCCGCAGGCCCCCGGCCGTGACGTACCGCCGCAGCGCCGGCGCCGTGCCGTGCCCGACGAGCCGCCGCCCGGCCGGCGCGGCCGCCGTCCCGCGAAGAAGAAGTCGAAGGCGAAGAAGGCCCTGATGTGGACGGGCGGCGGCATGGCGTTCGTGCTGCTCGCCGTGGCCGGCGGCGCCTACCTCTACATCAAGCACCTCAACGACAACATCACGTCCGTCTCCGACGACGGCGCGAGCACCGGTGGCTTCAGCAAGGGCAAGGCGATCAACATCCTGCTGATCGGCACCGACAAGCGCACCGGCAAGGGCAACACGAAGTACGGCGACTCCGGCAGCGTCGGGCACGCCGACACCACGATCCTGCTGCACGTCTCCAAGGACCGTTCCAACGCAACCGCGTTGAGCATTCCGCGCGACCTGATCACCGACATCCCGGACTGCCCGACCGAGCAGGAGGACGGCACCCAGAAGGTCATCCCGGGAACCACGGGCGTCCGTTTCAACACCAGCCTCGGCCAGGACGAGCGCACGCCCAGCTGCGTCGCCCGCACCGTCACGGAGCTGACCGGGATCACGCCGGACAACTTCATGGTCGCCGACTTCAACGCGGTCAAGACGCTGACCACGGCGGTCGGTGGCGTCGACGTGTGTCTCGGCAAGGACATCAACGACCCGGACTCGCACCTGAATCTGAAGAAGGGCATGCGGCACATCGAGGGCGAGACGGCCCTCGCCTTCGTCCGCACCCGGCACGCGGTCGGCTTCGGCGGCGACCTGAGCCGGATCACACTGCAGCAGCAGTTCCTCAGCGCGCTGATGCGCAAGCTGAAGTCGAACGACACGCTCACCAACCCGGCGAAGATGGTGAAGGTGGCCGAGGCGGGCACCAAGGCGCTGACCGTCGACTCCAACCTCGACAGCATCGGCAAGCTGAAGGACCTCGGCCTGGAGCTGGGCAAGCTCAACCCGAAGAACCTGACGTTCACCACCGTGCCGGTGGTCGACAACCCGGCCGAGAAGGTGAAGGCGACCGTCGTCCTCAACGACACGAAGGCCCCGCAGGTCTTCCAGGCGATCAAGAACGACATCTCCTTCACCGCGGTCAAGCAGGAGAAGAAGAAGGAGGCGGCCTCCGTGGCGGCCCGCCTCAAGGGCAGCAAGTCGGCCGCCTCCGAGGTGCGCGTGCGGATCCTCAACGGCGGCGCCGCCGCCGGCAGCGCGCAGGCGGAGCTGGAGTACCTGCAGAACCAGGCGGGCGTGCTGAAGTCCGAGAACGCGGGCAACGCCGACTCGGCGCTCAGCAGGACGACGCTCGAGTACGCCCCGGACCAGGCCGACCAGGCGCGCCGGCTGGCCGCCATCATGGGGCTGTCCGGCGCGGCCCTGAAGCCCGGCAAGAGCGTGACCAACGCGCAGGGCCTGCCGACGATGACCCTGACCCTGGGCAAGGACTTCGGGGAGGCGGGCGAACCGCTCACGGCGGCGACCAAGGCGCCGGACGTCGACAAGTCCACGGCGGACAAGGTGGAGTGCGCCAAGTGACCTGAGCGGACAAGGTTCGCCGCGCCAAGTGACCTCACGGGCCTGTCGTGCGTCTAACAGGACGCATGGCAGGCCCATGCGTCGGCGCAAGGGTGGGGAGGACGGGGGATGACACGGAGCGATGTGCGCAAAGAGGCACCTCGACCGGACGTTCGGCGCGGTGGCGGCCGGGAGGCGGCGCGGGCCGGGGACAGGACGGGAAGCGACGCGGACCACGGCGGGCACCGCCGGCCGCGGGGGCGGGGACCGCGGCGCAAGCACCGGGTGCTCAGATGGTCCGCGACGACGCTCGCGGTACTGATACTCGGCACGGCCGGCGCCGGATACCTGTACTACCGCCACCTCAACGCCAACATCCAGAAGGGCGAGCGCAGCAGCGGGGACGCCAAGGCCCGGCAGGCCGAGCCGAACGCGGCCGGCCAGCGGCCGCTGAACATCCTGCTCATCGGCTCGGACAGCCGCAACTCGGACGAGAACGTGAAGCTGGGCGGCAGCAGGGACAACCGCGGCAACCCGCCGCTCGGCGACGTGCAGATGCTCATCCACCTCTCCGCGGACCGCAAGAGCGCCGCGATGGTCAGCATCCCGCGTGACACCCGGGTCGACATCCCCCGGTGCACCGACCCGGACACCGGCCGGACCTACCCGGCGACCAACGACATCATCAACACCTCGCTGGCACGCGGCGGAGCGGGCTGCACCCTGGCCACCTGGGAGAACCTCACCGGGGTCTACATCGACCACTGGATGACGATCGACTTCGCCGGTGTGGTGCGGATGGCCGACGCCATCGGAGGCGTCGACGTCTGCGTGCGGCAGAACGTGTGGGACCACCCGACGGCCGCCGTGCCCGGCGGCTCCGGCCTGAAGATGACGGCAGGCACCAGGAAGATCAAGGGCAAGCAGGCGCTGCAGTGGCTGCGCACCCGGCACGCCTGGGGAAGCGACCCGATGCGGGCCAGGGCGCAGCACATGTACCTCAACTCGATGCTGCGCACGCTGCGGAAGCAGAACGTCTTCACCGACACCGGCCGGCTGACCGACCTGGCCGAGGCGGCCACCAGGTCGCTGAAGGTCTCGGAGGAGATCGGCACCGTGAAGAAGCTCTACGACCTGGGCATGCAGCTCAAGTCGGTGCCCTCGGACCGCATCACGTCGTTGACCATGCCGAACGTCGAGGACCCCAAGGACGCCAACCACCTGCTGCCGGACGGCGCCGGCGCGGCGAAGGTGTGGCAGATGCTCCGCGACGACGTGCCCTTCGACGGCAAGGGCAGGGAAGCGGCCGGGAAGAAGGGGAAGCAGGAGGCGACGAAGGCCCCTTCGGCACCGGACGACCGGATCGGCGTCCTGGTGCAGAACGCCACGGGCTCCGCCACGCTCGCCCCGGTCCCCGGGCGCGCGGGCGCGGTCGCCGGGGAACTCGTGCGCAAGGGGTTCGCCCGGGCGGCCAAGGACACGACGGCGGGGCTCCGCGAGGGCAGGACCGTCGTCCGCTACCCGACCGCCGAGCTGGAGGGCGACGCGCAGCGCGTCGCCAAGTCGCTCGGGATTCCGCTGAGTTCGGTGCAGAGGTCGACGGACGTCTCCGGCGTCACGCTCGCCGTCGGAGCCGACTGGCGCGCCGGCGCGTCGTACCAGCACGCCGAGCCCGAGGGCGACGGCCTGCCGAGCAGTGCCGACTCGATCAACGGCTCGGACAGCAGTCAGTGCATGGACGTGTACGCGCCCTACCGCTGGTAGCGGGTGGTGGCGGGCGAACCGCCACGCAGGCCCACAGCATTCTCCTATCTGGCTGCACAATGATGAGGCGCGCTCGCGTTCGGATGTCGCACGGACGACGCAGAGGCGGCGCGCCCTCCCGCTCGACCCGTCCGGGGGGACGGGTGCCCGGGAGGTCGGACAGTCCGCGGCGGACTACACGGTCGCCGGCAGGTGACCCGAAGGGTCCGTGGTGCGGCCCGTCGGGCGCGGCACGGAACCGGTGCGGGCACAGGGGTGGGAGGGCAGCAGGGTGGCGCGGAGCAGTGTGCGCGGACAGGAGCCCGCGGCCGGGGACACGACGTCCCCCGGGCCGCGGGGCGGGGAACGGCCGGACGGCGGGGCCGGGCGCGGGAAGGGCCGTGCGGACGGCGACCGCAGACGCCGCAGACGCCGCGCCCTGCGCTGGTCGGCGACGGTGCTGGCGGTGCTGATACTCGGCACGGCGGGGGCCGGCTATCTCTACTACCGCCACCTCAACGGCAACTTGAAGAAGTCCGACCTCAACCTCGGCGACGCGAAGGACAGGGCGCGGAAGCCGAAGGCCAACGCGGCCGGGCAGACCCCGCTGAACATCCTGCTGATCGGCTCCGACGCCCGCGACTCCAAGGAGAACCAGAAGCTCGGCGGCGCCAAGGACACCTTCAACACCGCGCCGCGCGCCGACGTCCAGATGCTGCTGCACCTCTCGGCGGACCGCACCAACATGTCGGTCGTGAGCATGCCGCGCGACACCCTGGTCGACATCCCCAGGTGCACCGACCCCGCCACCGGCAAGGTCTACGGGGCGCTCACCTCGACGATCACCAACGACTCCCTCGGCCGCGGCGGCCCCGGCTGCACGGTGGCGACCTGGGAGAAGCTGACGCACATCCACATCGACCACTTCATGATGATCGACTTCGCGGGCGTGGTGTCCATGGCGGACGCCATCGGCGGCGTACCGGTCTGCGTGGACGCCAACATCCACTCCAGGTCCGCCGACGGCCACGGCTCGGGCCTGAAGCTGAGGAAGGGCACCACGTACGTCAAGGGCGTGCAGGCCCTTCAGTGGCTGCGCACGCGGTACGGCTTCGAGGACAACACGGACATCGCCCGGGCCAAGGCCCAGCACCAGTACATGAACGCCATGGTCCGCCGGCTGCGCGAGAACGCCACGCTCGCCAGTCCGAACAGGCTGCGCCGTCTCGCCGAGACGGCCACCGGCGCGCTGACCGTCGACGACGGTCTGGGCAGCGTGGCGAAGTTGTACGACCTGAGCCGGGAGCTGAGGAAGGTCCCCACCGCGCGCATCACCATGACGACGATGCCCTGGCAGTACTCCGCCACCAGCAGCGGCCGCGTGGTGCCCAGGCCCGGTGACGCGGACCAGCTGTTCCGGCTGGTGCGTGAGGACATCGCGCTGGACGGCAAGGACAAGAAGAAGTCCGCCGCCTCCGCGGCGTCCACGGACCCGGCCGCCGCGGACGACCGGATCGCCGTACGGGTGCAGAACGGCACCCGGTCGAGCACGCGGGCCGCGGCGACCGGGCGGGCGCACGCGGTCGCCGAGCTGCTCGTCGGCAAGGGGTTCACCGAGGCGCGGGCCGACTCCTCGGCGGTCCCCGGCGAGGAGAAGACGGTGATCCGCTACCCGAGCGCCGGCCTGGAGGGCGACGCCCAGCGGGTGGCGAAGGCGCTCGGGGTCCCGGAGTCGGCGGTGGAGAAGTCCGCGGACGCCGACGGGGTGACGCTGGTCGTCGGCGCCGACTGGCGCTCCGGTACGGCCTACACGGCCGCGAAGGACGAGGACAGGACCCCCGACTCCGCGCAGGCCATCAACGGCTCGGACGAGAAGCAGTGCATGCACGTCAACCCGGGCTACACCTGGTAGTCCGGGTCGACGCAGAAGGCACCCCACCGCCCCCGGTGCTCAGTTGGAGGTGAGCACCGCGGGGCGGCGGGAGGCGATGACCTTCTTCGCCAGGGCCCTGGGGCTGGTCAGGAAGCCCCAGCCCCAGGACATGTGCATGGTCGCGAGCGCCACCGGGATCTGCAGGCGTGCCTTCAGCGGCAGGCCCCTGCCCGCCGGGAGGGAGCCGAGGGCGATCGCCGCGAGGTAGCCGCCGGGGATCACGAAGCCCCACGGGGTCAGCGCCGCGCCCGCCACGAGACCGGCCGCGATGGCGCAGACCGCCGTCGGCGGCGCGAGGTAGCGCAGGTTGATGGAGCCCTCGTGGTAGCGGGCGACGACGTGCCGCCAGCGGCCGTAGTCCTTGTACTGCCTGGCCAGTGCCTTCACGCTGGGCCGCGGCCGGTAGGAGACCTTCAGCTCCGGCGAGAACCAGATCAGCCCGCCCGCCTCGCGTATGCGGAAGTTCAGCTCCCAGTCCTGGGCGCGGATGAACTCCTCGTTGTAGCCGCCCTGTTGCTCCAGCGCCTCGCGCCGGAACACCCCCAGGTAGACCGTCTCGGCCGCGCATGCGGCGCCGCCCGTGTGGAAGACGGCGTTGCCGACCCCGATCTTCGAGGTCATGGCGGCGGCGACGGCGTGCTCCCAGTCACTCTCGCCCTCGGCGTGCATGATGCCGCCGACGTTCTGCGCGCCGGTCTCCTCCAGGAGCCGTACGGCGGTGGCGATGTAGTCGGGCGAGAGCATGCCGTGGCCGTCGACGCGGACGACGACCGGGTGGCGGGATGCCTTGATCGCGGCGTTCAGGGCGGCTGGGGTGCGCCCGGTCGGGTTCGGGACGGTGTGGACGCGCGGGTCGTCGCGGACGAGTTCGGCGGCGATCTCGTCCGTACGGTCCGTGGACGGACCGAGGGCGATCACGACCTCCATCTCGCCGGCGTACTCCTGCGCGAGGATCGCTTGGACTGCTCCGCGCAGATGCCGCTCCTCGTCGAGGACGGGCATGATCACAGAAACGGCGGGGAGCTGCACGTCGGGATTGGCGTTCATCGCCCGTTACGTTACCGCGAACGGGGGACACCTTTGCGCCCCGCCGGGGCGGTGGCCCGGGCCGCAGATCGTATGGGCCTACGGTGCTCACGATCCCACGTACGGCCGACGCCGGAGGTGTCCCCCTTGCCCACGCAGCCTCGGTCCGCCGCGCCCGCCCGTCCGCAGCGCCGCACCCAGCCGCCCCGTACGCCCCCTCAGCGCGGGCCCCGGCCCGCCGTACGGCGGAAGAAGCCGCGCTGGGCCATGCGCGCGGCCACGACCCTGTCCGTCGTGGTGCTCGCCTCGGCCGGGATCGGGCACGCGGTCGTCACCAGCCTCGACGCGGACATCGCGCGCGTCGACCCGTTCAAGGACATGAAGAACCGCCCGCAGGCCGGGCACGGCATGAACGTCCTGCTGGTCGGGACGGACGGCCGCGACCGGATCAGCGACGAGGAGCGGCGCCGGTACCACCTGGGCGGTGCCCCCTGCCACTGCACCGACACGATCATGATCGTGCACATCTCGGAGGACCGGGAGCGGGCGAGCGTGGTGAGCCTGCCGCGCGACTCGTACGCCGTGACACCCGCCCGCGTCGACGCGGGGACCGGCAGGCGGATCCCCGCCCACCCGATCAAGATCAACGCGGCGTACGCGGAGGGCGGCCCGAACCTCACCGTCCGGATCGTCGAGGACATGACGCATGTGAAGATCGACCACTATCTGGAGGTCGACTTCACCAGCTTCATGCGGACCGTGGACGTGCTCGGCGGGGTGCAGATCTGCACGGCCACCCCCCTGAAGGACTCCTACACCGGACTCGACCTGCCCGCCGGAACGCACCGGCTCACGGGCGGCCAGGCCCTGCAGTACGTCCGCGCCCGCCATGTCGACGGGGCCTCCGACCTCGGCCGGATGAAGCGCCAGCAGCGCTTCCTGGCGGCGCTGGTGGACCGGGCCACCTCCTCCGGCATCCTGCTGAACCCGATGAAGTTCCGGGACGTGACGCGGGCGGTGCTGGGGTCGGTGCGCGCGGACAAGGGCTTCGGCACCGACGAACTGCTGGACCTCGGGCGGGCGATGCGGAACTTCTCCCCCTCGTCCTCCGAGTTCGCGACCGTGCCCATCGGGCAGATGAAGTTCGTCGTGAAGGGCGTCGGCGAGACGCTGAAGTGGGACACCGCCAAGGCGGACCGCCTCTTCAGGTCCCTGCGCGACGACAAGCCCCTGGCGGCGGGCCCGGCCCGGCCCGCGGCCGTGGCGGTCGAGGTGGCTCCGCAGCAGATCCGGGTCCAGGTGGAGAACGGCACGGCCACCGACGGGCTGGGCAAGCGCGTCGACGCGGCGCTGGCGGCGGCGGGCTTCCGGACGACCCGGGCACCGGTGAACGCGGAGGACCGCACCCTGAGGCGGACGGTCGTCGCCTACGACCCCGGCTGGGACCGCTCCGCGAAGTCGCTGGCGGCCGCGCTGCCCGGCAGCGAGCTCAAAGCGGTCAAGGGGCTCGGCCCGACGCTGAAGGTGATCGCCGGGTCCGACTTCAAGCAGGTCCGCACGGTGCGCGCGGAGGACGGGTACCTCGGGGAGTCCGGGGTGGTGACGGGAGACCAGGTGGCGTGCCCGTGACGGAGCCGGGCGGCGGCCCGCGGCGCCGTGCCCGCCTCAGTCGTCGAGGCCCTCGGCCGCGCGCTTCTCCCGCAGCTCCATGATCGCGCGCCGCCTCGCCAGCCGGTGGGTGCGGCGGATCTGGGCCTCCTGGCAGCGGCGCCGGTCCTTCTCCGTCTCCGGGCGCACCGGCGGTACCGGGCGCGGTGTGCCGTCGGCGTCCACGGCGGCGAAGACCAGATAGGCGGAGCCGACCTGGGTGGGCGGGGTGGACTCGTTCCAGCGCTCCGCGAGGACCCGTACGCCGACCTCCATCGAGGTGCGGCCGGTCCAGTTGACCTGGGCCTTGACATGGACGAGGTCCCCGACCCGGACGGGCTCCAGGAAGGCCATCTCGTCCATGGAGGCGGTGACGGCGGGGCCGCCGCTGTGCCGGCCGGCCACCGCGCCCGCCGCGTCGTCCACCAGCTTCATGATCACGCCGCCGTGCACCGTGCCCAGAAGGTTCGTGTCGTTGTGGGTCATGATGTGGCTGAGCGTGGTCCGGGACGCCGACGTGGGCTTGCCCGGGATCTCCGGAGTGTCCGCTTCCACGGCGGGGGCCTGGTCTGTCATGGCCTCCACCTTATGCCGAGGTGACACCTGCGGACTTTGTGTTGGGTTCGCAACAGCCGTGCCCTGATTTTCCTACGACCCTTGTAAAGGACCAGCCCACTCCCGGCACACTTGGGCGCATGAACGATTGGCCCGAGGCATGGTCAGACGACAACCGCAACCGGTACGGGCGCGGCAGCGCGAGCGCACAGCCTGACGGTGCGCGGGCGATGCGGCAGGTCCGCCGGCCCGCCTCGGGCGCGTACGGGGACCCCGGTCCCTCCGCACCGCCCTACGGCGGGCGGGTGCCCCAGCAGCCGGGGTACGTCGACGGCAACGGACACGACGGCTACGACGACGGCTACAACACCGGCCGCGTCTACGGCGGCGGTCCGGGCGGCCCCGGCGACCAGGGCGGCGTTCGGCCGCGGCCGAACTGGCGGCGCCGTATCAAGTGGACCGCGATCACCCTGGTCACGGTGCTGGTGGTGACGTCGGTCGCCACGTACTTCTGGGCCGACTCCAAGCTGAACCGCGACGTCGACCTCTCCAAGGTGATCGACCGGCCGTCGGCCGGCGCCGGCACCAACTACCTGATCGTCGGCTCGGACAGCCGCGAAGGTCTGTCCAGCGAGCAGAAGAAGCAGCTGCACACCGGTTCCGCGGAGGGCAAGCGGACCGACTCGATGATGATCCTGCACGTCGGCGCCAACGGCGACACCCTGATCTCGCTGCCGCGCGACTCGAACGTGACGATCCCCTCGTACAAGGGGTCGACCTCCGGCAAGACCTACCCGAACACGGGCCGGCAGACGAAGCTGAACGCCGCGTACGCGGAGGACGGCCCGACCCTGCTCGTGCGCACCATCGAGTACAACATGGGCCTGCACATCGACCACTACGTGGAGATCGGCTTCGCGGGCTTCGCCAACATCGTGGACGCGGTCGGCGGCGTGACCATCGACATCGACAAGGGCTTCAAGGACAAGTACTCGGGCGCCGACTTCAAGGCGGGCAAGCAGACGCTCAACGGCGACGAGGCCCTGGCCTTCGTCCGCACCCGGCACGCCTTCGCCGCCTCCGACCTGCAGCGCACCAAGAACCAGCAGAAGTTCCTCTCCGCGCTGGCGCACCAGGTGGCGACCCCCTCGACGGTCCTGAACCCGTTCAAGCTCTACCCGACGCTGGGCGCGGGCCTGGACTCCCTCACCGTCGACAAGGACATGGGCCTGTGGGACCTGGCCTCGATGTTCTGGGCCATGAAGGGCGTCAGCGGCGGCGACGGCACGTCGATGAACATGCCGATCTCCGGGTCCACCGGCGGCAACCTCCTCTGGGACAAGGCGAAGGTCAAGACGCTGGTGAACGAGCTGAACAACGACCAGAAGGTCACGGTCTCGAGTGAGTGACGGCAGCAACGGCCGCAGACCGCCCTTCGGGGCGGTTCTGTGCGATGTGGACAACGTGATCCGGTCCTACGACTCCTCCCGCCTCCAGGCGCTGGAGCGCGTCGCGGGCATCGCCGAGGGCACCACGCAGAAGGTGGCGTTCGCACCGCAGACGGTGGAGCCGCTGCTGCTGGGTGAGATCACCTCGCAGGAGTGGGCCGAGGCCATCGCGGAGGGTCTCGCCGGGCTGGTGGCGGAATCGCAGGTGGCGTACGAACTGGCGCTCGCCCTGATCGAGTCGCCCTTCCGTGCGGACGAGGAGGTCGTGGCGCTGCTGCGCCGCGCCCGCGTCCGGGTGCCGCTGGTCCTCGTCTCCAACGCGGCCCTGGAGCTGGAGTCCGACCTGCACTCCATGGGGCTGAGCGACCTCGCCGACCACGTCGTCAACAGCGCCCGCGTGGGTCTCGCCAAGCCGGACCCGCGCATCTACCGCCTGGCCGCGGAGCTGGCGGGCACGCCCCCCGAGCGCTGTCTGTTCGTCGACGACGGCGAGGAGAACGTCATGGCGGCGGCCGCCCTCGGCATGCGGGCCGTGCACTTCCGCGAACCGGCCGACCTGAAACGGGCGCTGGAGCCGCTGTTCGCGTGAGGAGCCGGTTCACGGACGTGCGGTCGGCGAGGCTCACATCGTGGCGCCCGCCATCGCGCGGCACATCCCGGCGCAGCGGCGACACGCCTCGGCACAGCGCATCATCTGCGGGTCGTCCGGCATGGTCGTACACGCCTCGGCACACATGTCGCACGCCTTGGCGCACAGCGCGCACATCTCGGCGGACATCGGCGAGCGGCGCATCATCATGTCCGCGCACATCCGGGTCGTCTCGGAGCAGTCGATGAGCGCGCGCATGATCTGCATCTGAGCCTGACCGCCCATGCTCTGCATGCAGGAGCTCATGGTCTCCTCGCACATGCTGTGGCACGTCATGCAGGCCTCGACGCAGTCCTGCATCTCCTTGCTCATGGCGCTCATGGGTCCGGTCTGGGTCATGGCTCCTCCAGGGAGGAAGGGGGCCCGGGGCGGGTCCCGTGCCCTTCCGTCCTACGCCCGCCCGAGACCGGGCGCCATCGGGCGGACCCGAACAATCCGCTACGAATTGCCCGTCACCGAAGCGACAAAAGCCCCCGGAATCACTCCGGGGGCCGGGCTGTCGCCGGGGCCGGCCGGCTCCGGGGCCGCGGGTTACGGCAGGTTGCGCGCCATGACGATGCGCTGGACCTGGTTGGTGCCCTCGTAGATTTGGGTGATCTTGGCGTCGCGCATCATGCGCTCGACCGGGTAGTCACGGGTGTAGCCGTAGCCGCCGAGGAGCTGCACGGCGTCCGTGGTGACCTCCATCGCCACGTCCGAGGCGAAGCACTTGGCGGCCGCGCCCTGGAAGGTGAGGTCCTTGTCGCCGCGCTCGGAGGCGGCCGCGGCCTGGTAGGTCAGGGCGCGGGCGGCCGAGATCTTCATGGCCATGTCGGCGAGCATGAACTGGATGCCCTGGAAGTCGGCGATCGGCTTGCCGAACTGCTTGCGCTCCTGGACGTAGCCCTTGGCGTAGTCCAGGGCGCCCTGGGCGACGCCGAGGGCCTGGGCGGCGATGGTGATGCGGGTGTGGTCCAGCGTCTTCATCGCCGTGGCGAAGCCCGTGCCCTCCTCGCCGATCATGCGGTCGGCCGGGATGCGGACGTTGTCGAAGTAGACCTCGCGGGTCGGGGAGCCCTTGATGCCGAGCTTCTTCTCCGGGGCGCCGAAGGAGACGCCCTCGTCGGACTTCTCGACGACGAAGGCCGAGATGCCCCTGGAGCGCTTGGCGGGGTCGGTCACCGCCATGACCGTGTAGTAGTCGGAGACGCCCGCGTTGGTGATCCAGCGCTTCACGCCGTTGAGGATCCAGTGGTCGCCGTCGCGCACGGCCTTGGTCTTCATGCCGGCCGCGTCCGAGCCGGCGTCCGGCTCGGACAGGCAGTAGGAGAACATGCCCTCACCCTTGGCGAGCGGGGTCATGTACTTCTTCTTCAGGTCCTCGGAGCCGGAGAGGATGACCGGCAGCGAGCCCAGCTTGTTCACGGCCGGGATCAGGGACGAGGAGACGCACACGCGCGCCACCTCCTCGATCACGATCACGGTGGCGAGGGCGTCGGCGCCCGCGCCGCCGTACTCCTCGGGCACGTGCACGGCGTGCAGGTCGCCGGCGACCAGCGCTTCCAGCGCCTCCTGCGGGAAGCGGGCCTCCTCGTCCACCGCGGCCGCGAACGGCGCGATCTTCGCCTCGGCCAGTGAACGGATCGCGTCGCGGAGCATGTCGTGCTCCTCGGACGGGCGGTACAGGTCGAAGTCAGCCGATCCGGCCAAGGTCTCTCACGCTCCAAGGACGCTTGATGACGAACGGTGGTGATGGCGCTCATTACTGTTAAGTAACTCAAATTTTAGAGGGCGGCTCACGGGAGTGATACGTGAGCTTGGCGACAACGGGAAAAGTGCCCGCCGAAAGGCCGCGGCACGCCCCGGATATGCTCGGGCACCGCAGCGAACGCCGTCCCCACTGGAGCATCCATGAGCCTCAAGATCACCGTGATCGGCACCGGCTATCTCGGCGCCACGCACGCCGCGGCCATGGCCGAGCTGGGCTTCGAGGTGCTCGCCCTGGACATCGTGCGGGAGAAGATCGAGAAGCTCGAGCGGGCCGAGGCCCCGATGTTCGAACCCGGCCTCGAGGACCTGCTGCGCAGGCACGTCGCCGGCTTCGAGGGCTCCAGCGGGCGGCTGCGGTTCACCCAGGACTGGGCGGAGGTCGGCGCCTTCGGCGACGTGCACTTCGTCTGCGTGAACACCCCGCAGAAGCACGGCGAGTACGCCTGCGACATGTCCTACGTGGACGCCGCGATCGCCTCGCTCGCCCCGCATCTGGCCGGCCCGGCCCTGGTCGTCGGCAAGTCCACCGTGCCGGTCGGCTCCGCGGACCGGCTCGCCGGCTACCTCGCCGAGCACGCGCCGGCCGGGCAGGACGCCGAACTGGCCTGGAACCCGGAGTTCCTGCGCGAGGGCTTCGCCGTCGACGACACGCTGCACCCGGACCGGATCGTGGCCGGCGTGCGCAGCGAGCGGGCGGAGAAGCTGCTGCGGGAGGTGTACGCGAGGCCGCTGTCCGAGGGGACGCCGTTCGTCGTCACCGACTTCCCCACCGCCGAGCTGGTGAAGACCTCGGCGAACTCCTTCCTCGCCACCAAGATCTCCTTCATCAACGCGATGGCGGAGATGTGCGAGGCCTCCGGCGGCGACGTGGCCAAGCTCGCCGAGGCGATCGGCCACGACGACCGGATCGGGCGGAAGTTCCTGCGGGCCGGCATCGGCTTCGGCGGCGGCTGCCTGCCCAAGGACATCCGGGCGTTCATGGCACGCGCGGGCGAGCTCGGCGCCGACCAGGCGCTGACCTTCCTGCGCGAGATCGACTCGATCAACATGCGCCAGCGCGGGCAGATGGTGGAGCTGGCCCGGCAGGTGCTGGGCGGCGGCCCCTTCCTGGGCAAGCGGGTCGCGGTGCTCGGCGCCACCTTCAAGCCGGACTCCGACGACGTACGCGACTCCCCCGCGCTGAACGTCGCCGGGCAGATCCACCTCCAGGGCGGCCAGGTGACCGTCTACGACCCCAAGGGCATGGACAACGCCCGTCGGCTCTTCCCGACGCTCGGCTACGCCGGCTCCGCCATGGAGGCGGTGCGCGGCGCCGACGTCGTGCTGCACCTGACGGAGTGGCGGGAGTTCCGCGAGCTGGACCCGGCGGAGCTCGGCGCGGTCGCGGCGGACCGGGTGATCCTGGACGGGCGCAACGCCCTCGACCCGGAGCTGTGGCGCAAGGCCGGCTGGACGTACCGCGCGATGGGCCGCCCCACGGCCTGACCCCCCGTACGAAGGACGACGCCGGTTCGGCCGAGGCTCAGTCGGCCGAACCGGCGTCTCGCTGCATTCTGCACCACCGGCCTGTGAGCCTGCGGGGGAACTACTTCGCCCGGTAGCGGCGCATCTTCGCGCGCGCCCCGCACACCTGCATCGAGCACCAGCGGCCGCGGCCGGCCGGGCTGCGGTCGTAGTACGCCCAGTGGCAGGTGACGGCCTCGCACGCCTTCAGCCGGGCCCAGGTGGCCTCGACGAGCGCGCCGGCCACGGCGGCCGCGACGCGGGAGAGCAGGGGGCCGCCGTCCGCGGGGGCCAGGGCGGCCGCGCCGTCCCGCTCGTCGACCGTCACCACCAGGGGCGCCCGGGCCAGCAGCTCCCCCAGCGGGGTCACCGCGCGGTGCGGCGGGTGTCCGGCGTGGGCGAGCAGGGCCGCCCGCAGCGACTCGCGCAGTTCGCGGGCCTGCTCCACCTCGTCCGGGGCGAGACCGAACGGCGCCCGCCCCTCCGCCGTCTCCAGCGCGTCGGTGCCCGACTCCAGGTCCACCGTGTTCACCAGGAACTCGATCAGAGCCAGCCCCCCGGGGGCGGCCGATCTCTCATTCATGGTTGCGACGTTACCCCCCATGCGGGAGCATGCAGTAACCGTTACCGGCTACCCGCTTCTATGGGTAACCGGAGACCGGGCAACCCGACTTCGAGGACTCGAGGAGGAGTCATGGCTCTCGCCGAGCTGGGCGTCGTCGTACTGGACTGTCCCGACCCGGGCGCGCTGGCCGCCTTCTACGCCGAGGTGCTGGGCGGCACCGTGGAGGGCGAAGGAGAGTGGGTGGACCTCAAGGTGCCCGGCGGGCAGGCGCTGGCCTTCCAGGCCGCCGACGGGTTCGAGGCGCCGCGCTGGCCCGCGCCCGACCGCTCCCAGCAGTTCCATCTGGACCTGACCGTGAAGGACCTGGACGCGGCCGAGGCGGGCGTGCTGGCGCTCGGCGCGAAGCCGCTGGACGCCGCCGACCGCTCGCGCACCTGGCGGGTCTACGCGGATCCGGCCGGGCACCCGTTCTGTCTCTGCGCCTGCTGAAGCGGAGGATCCCATGCCTGTGGCCCGTTTCCGCTCCGTCGTCCTGGACTGCCCCGACCCGCGCGCACTCGCCGGGTTCTACGCCGCGGTCGCGGGCGGTACGCCCGAGGAGCACGACGCCGACTGGGTCGTGCTGCACGTCCCGCACGGCCCGCAGCTCGCCTTCCAGCGCGCGGAGGGCCTCACGCCGCCCGAGTGGCCGCGCGCGGACCGCAACTCCCAGCAGTTCCACCTCGACTTCGACGCCGGGTCGACCTGGGCGGAGCTGGACGCGGCACACGAGAGGGTGCTGGCGCTCGGGGCCCGGACGCTGGACCTGGAGGACCGGGAGAAGAAGGACTTCGTGGTGTACGCCGACCCGGCCGGGCATCCTTTCTGCCTCTGCCGGATCGACCGTCCCTAGCGCCGCGGACCGGGGCCGGGTCAGCCGTCGAGGTCCGCGATCTTCGCGGTCGACGGCTCCCGGCGCCGCTGCGCCGCACGTGCGGTGAAGTCGGCGCTGCGCAGCACGCGCTGGACGTTGCCCCAGGTCAGCAGGGCGATGTCGGACTCCGGCCAGCCACGGCGCAGCAGCTCGGCGATGAGGTGGGGATAGCGCGAGGGCTCACCGAGGTCCTGGGGGTGCGCGGTGCCGGCGTCGTACGTGCCGGACAGGCCGACGCACTCCGCGCCCGCCACCTCGCGCACATGGTCGAGGTGGTCGGCCACGGCCCGGACCGACGGGCCCGTCTGCTCCGGCGTGAGCGGCACCATGCACAGGCCCTTGGCGGCGCCCAGCCCGGCGAGCAGCTCGTCGGGAAGGTTCGCCGGGTGGGGGCGCAGGGCGCGGGCGGCGGAGCGGGTGAACAGCACGGGCGCCCGGGAGACCCGCAGCACGCGCCGGACGGTGTCCGCGGAGGCGCCGGAGAGGTCGGCGAGGACACCGAGCCGGTTCATCTCGCGCACCACCTCCTCGCCGAACCGGGTGAGGCCGGTCTCGCCCGCCCAGGACACCCCGGACAGGGTGAGCACGCGCAGGCCCAGCGCGTGCAGGGCGCGCAGGATGCCGAGGGAGTCGCCGAGCGCGGCGGCCCCGGCGGGACCGTGCAGCACGGCGATCCGGCCGCACAGGCGCGCGTCGGTGGCCTGCCCCGCGGTGTGCACCAGGCGCAGGCCCTCGGGGTGGGTCCGCACGACGGTGGTCACCAGGTCCAGCTGCTCCAGGGTCGCGCCGACGGCCCGGTCCCCGACGATGCCCTCGGGCAGGTGCAGCGACCAGAACAGGGCGCCCACATGGCCCTGGCGCAACCGCGGCACGTCCGTGTCGACGGAGCTCTCGCCGAGCTCCAGGTCGAACCAGGGCAGGCGCCTGAGGGCCCACGGCAGTCCGCTGTAGCCGTCGGCGACGGGGTACGCGGCGAGGATCGCGCGGGCCCGCTCCAGATCGGCGCCGTCCGCCTCGGAGACGGACACCTGGGGGTCGTGCTCCTCGAAGGGATCCGGCGGTGCGTCGAATCCGCTGGTGCCGTGCAGTTCGTCCTGAAGATCTGCCATGGCGCGCTCCGTACGTGGTGTTCGTCCCGCAGGGGGGTACGGCCACCGTCGCACGGGAGCGCGCCGGGCTTCCTGATGAGCGGAGCCGTTCGGGGGTACGGGGGCGCAACAGCCCCCTACCCGGCGGAGCTCAGCCGTCCAGGGACTCGATCGTCGCGTTCGACGGCGCCCGGGTCGCCCTCAGGTCGCGGGCCACGTCCTCGGCCGCGCCCAGCACCCGCACCGAGTTCTGCCAGGTCACCTTGGCCAGGTCGGCCTTCGACCAGCCGCGCTCCAGCAGCTCGGCGATCAGGTTCGGATAGCCGGAGACGTCGTCGAGGCCGTCGGGCGTGAACGCCGTGCCGTCGTAGTCGCCGCCGATGCCGAGGTGGTCGACGCCGGCGACCTCGCGCATGTGGTCCAGGTGGTCGGCGACGGTGGAGACCGTGGCGACCGGGCGCGGGGTGCGCTCCTCGAAGGCGCGGTGGAGCTTCATCGCCTCCTCGCCGGTGTCCAGGTGGTGGAAGCCGTGGGCGCGCAGGTTCTCGTCGGCCGCGGCCGTCCAGTCCACGGCGGCCTGGAGCACGAACTTCGGCACGAAGGTCACCATCGCGACGCCGCCGTTGCCGGGCAGGCGCTCCAGGACGTCGTCCGGGATGTTGCGGGGGTGGTCGCAGACGGCGCGGGCGGAGGAGTGGGAGAAGATCACCGGCGCGGACGAGGCGTCCAGCGCGTCGCGCATCGTCGTCGCCGCCACGTGCGAGAGGTCGACGAGCATGCCGAGGCGGTTCATCTCCCGCACGACCTCGCGGCCGAAGGCGGACAGGCCGCCGACGTTCGGCTCGTCGGTCGCCGAGTCCGCCCAGGGGTTGTTGTCGTTGTGGGTGAGCGTCATGTAGCGGACGCCCAGCTCGTACAGACCGCGCAGCGTGCCGAGCGAGCAGCCGATGGAGTGGCCGCCCTCCGCGCCCATGAGGGAGGCGATACGGCCCTGACCGCGCGCCGCCTCCATGTCAGCGGCCGTCAGCGCGGGCGCCAGGTCCGCCGGGTAGCGCGCCAGCAACTGCCGTACGCAGTCGATCTGTTCGAGCGTCGCGGGCACCGCGTCCGGCAGGTCGGAGCGGACGTAGACCGACCAGTACTGCGCGCCGACGCCGCCCTCGCGCAGGCGCGGGATGTCGGTGTGCAGATGGGCGTTCTGGGCCGTGGCGATGTCACGGGCGTCGAGGTCGTAGCCGACCTTGCGCAGCGCCCAGGGCAGATCGTTGTGACCGTCGACGACCGGGAACGCGCGCAGCAGGTCCCGGGCGGCGTCGATGGAGGTCATGGACATCACCTATTTCTCACGAAGGCCCCGGCGCTCGACCGGAGAGGGCTGGGGACAGGGGCTTGGGCATGCCTGTGGGCGTCGTACGTACGCAGTCAGTTCCCGAAGCCGAAGCCGTTGCCCGCGCCCTCGACCTTGGTGCGCAGGCGTTTGCCCTTCTCGGTGGCCTGGTCGTTCAGCTCCTGCTGGAACTCGCGCATCCGGGCGAGCAGGTCCTCGTCGTGCGCGGCGAGGATGCGGGCCGCGAGCAGGCCGGCGTTGCGGGCGCCGGCGACGGAGACGGTCGCGACGGGCACGCCGGCCGGCATCTGCACGATCGACAGGAGGGAGTCCATGCCGTCCAGGTACTTCAGCGGCACCGGGACGCCGATCACCGGCAGCGGGGTCACGGAGGCCAGCATGCCCGGCAGGTGGGCGGCGCCGCCCGCCCCCGCGATGATCACCTTCAGGCCCCGCTCGGCGGCCTGCTCACCGTAGGAGATCATCTCGCGCGGCATGCGGTGCGCGGAGACGACGTCGACCTCGTAGTCGATCTCGAACTCGTCGAGGGCCTGGGCGGCGGCCTCCATGACGGGCCAGTCGGAGTCCGACCCCATGACGATGCCAACAGCGGGGCTCATCTCATTCTCCTTGCGTACCTTCTCGGTCTCGGCCGAGCGGGGGGTCGATGGGGTCACATGCGTGAAGCGGGCATTCCCGTACCGAGCGCGCGTCCACGCGCGGATCGCCGACCGGCACCGGGACGGCGCGAGCCGTGACAGGGCCCTCCCGGAGGGAGGGCCGAGGTCATTCGGTGATCGTGCCTCTCAGGTAGCCGGCCGCGTGCCGTGCGCGCTCGAGGACGTCGTCCAGGTCCTCGCCGTAGGTGTTGACGTGGCCCACCTTGCGGCCCGGCTTCACGTCCTTGCCGTACATGTGGATCTTCAGCTGGGGGTCGCGGGCCATGCAGTGCAGGTACGCGGAGTACATGTCCGGGTAGTCGCCGCCGAGGACGTTGACCATGACGGTCCACTTCGCGCGCGGACGCGGGTCGCCGAGCGGGAGGTCGAGGACCGCGCGCACATGGTTGGCGAACTGCGAGGTGATCGCGCCGTCCTGGCTCCAGTGGCCGGAGTTGTGCGGGCGCATGGCCAGCTCGTTGACGAGGACGCGGCCGTCACGGGTCTGGAACAGCTCGACGGCGAGGTGGCCGACGACACCGAGTTCCTTGGCGATGGTCAGCGCCATCTCCTCGGCCTCCAGGGCGAGCGCCCGGTCCAGTCCGGGGGCGGGCGCGACGACCGTGTCGCAGACGCCGCCGACCTGCTGGGACTCCACGACCGGGTAGGCGACGGCCTGGCCGTGCGGGGACCGTACGACGTTCGCCGCCAGCTCGCGGACGTAGTCGACCTTCTCCTCGGCGAGCACCGGGACGCCGGCGCGGAACGGGTCCGCGGCCTCCTCTGCGGAGTCGACGACCCACACGCCCTTGCCGTCGTAGCCGCCGCGGACCGTCTTGAGCACGACGGGGAAGCCGTCGCCCTCGGCCGCGAACGCGGCGACGTCGTCCGGGTCGCTCACGATCCGGTGCCGCGGGCAGGGAATGCCCAGGGCGTCGAGCCTCGCGCGCATCACCCCCTTGTCCTGGGCGTGCACGAGCGCGTCCGGGCCGGGGCGCACGGGGATGCCGTCCGCCTCCAGGGCCCGCAGATGCTCGGTGGGTACGTGTTCGTGATCGAAGGTGATCACGTCGCAGCCCTTCGCGAACTCACGCAGCGTGTCGAGATCGCGGTGGTCGCCGACGACGACATCACCGACGACCTGCGCCGCGGAATCCTGAGGGGTGTCACTGAGGAGCTTGAACCTGATGCCTAGCGGGATGCCTGCCTCGTGTGTCATACGAGCGAGCTGGCCTCCGCCGACCATGCCGACTACCGGGAACGTCACGCACCTAGAGTATCGGCCGCGTCGGCGCGACCTGTTTCCGGCCGTTTTCCGGCGCTCTTACCAGGCTCTTCCCGGACGTTTCCTCTCTTCCCGCCCTCTTTCCGACCTGTTTCCGACCTGTGAGCACATCCACAGGAGTTTATGAAGGGGGGTGGTTAGCATGGCTGGGTTGACGAAAACGACCACGCGCCGACCGGACGGGGGCCTTCAGGACCATGGGACAGGGTTCCTCAGGGCTGCGCAGGCTCGCACACGAGATCGCCAAATTCGGTGCGGTGGGTGCGCTCGGCACGGTCGTGAACTTCGGCGTCTCCAACCTGCTGTGGCATCTGACCAGCCTGCAGGCGGTGCGCGCCAACGTGATCGCCACGGTCGTCGCGATCGGCGTCAACTATCTGGGCTTCCGCTACTTCACCTACCGCGACCGCGACAAGAGCGCGCGGACCAGGGAACTCACGCTGTTCCTGGCCTTCAGCACGGTCGGCCTGGTGATCGAGAACGGCGTTCTGTACGCCGCGATCTACGGCTTCGGCTGGGACAGCTCGCTGCAGCGCAACATCTTCAAGGTCGTCGGCATCGGACTGGGCACGCTGTTCCGGTTCTGGTCCTACCGCAGCTGGGTCTTCCGGGCCCTGCCGGCCCGCGAGGCCGTCGCGGACGCGGAGGCGTTCCTGGAGGAGGCCGACACCGCGGCGGCCACCGCCGCCGAGCCCGGGGCCGAGATCACCCGCCCCAAGACACGCCAGCACGTCGGCTGAGGGCCGGGGGCCGCCCGCGACGGCTCGGCCCGCGGGATCGGTTCAAGGGGGGCGCCCTGCCCCCTGTCTCACCTGACCGTCGGCTCCGTGTCCGTGGCGGGGCGCTTCAGCGGGGGTGTGCGGGAGAGGAACAGGCCGAAGACCGGGGGCTGGGTCTGGAGCATCTCCAACCGGCCGCCGTCCGCCTCCGCGAGGTCCCGCGCCACGGCGAGTCCGATGCCCGTCGAGTTGCGCCCGCTGATCGTGCGCTCGAAGATCCGCGCGCCCAGGTCGGCCGGGACGCCGGGCCCCTCGTCGGTGACCTCGACGACCGCCTGGTTGCCGGTGACGCGGGTGCGCAGCGCCACCGTGCCGCCACCGTGCATGAGGGAGTTCTCGATCAGCGCCGCCAGCACCTGGGCGACGGCGCCCGGTGTGCCGACCGCCTGAAGGTGCCGCTTGCCCGAGCTGACGATCGCCCGGCCCGCGCTGCGGTACGCGGGGCGCCACTCGGCGAGCTGCTGCTGGATGACCTCGTCGAGGTCGAAGGAGACGGCGTTGCCGGTACGCGGGTCGCGGGAGTTGGTCAGCAGCCGCTCCACCACGTCCGTCAGCCGCTCCACCTGGGTGAGGGCGACATTGGCCTCCTCCTTCACCGTGTCCGGGTCGTCGGTGAGGGTGATCTCCTCCAGCCGCATCGACAGGGCGGTCAGCGGCGTGCGCAGCTGGTGGGAGGCGTCGGCGGCCAGGCGCCGCTCGGCGGTGAGCATCCGGGCGATGCGCTCGGCGGAGCCGTCCAGCACGTCCGCCACCCGGTCCAGCTCCGGGACGCCGTAGCGCTTGTGCCGCGGGCGCGGGTCGCCGGAGCCGAGGCGCTCCGCGGTCTCGGCGAGGTCGGTGAGCGGGGAGGCGAGCCGGTTGGCCTGGCGGATGGCCAGCAGGACGGCGGCCACCACCGCGAGCAGCGCCACCAGGGCGATGATCAGCAGGGTGCGCCCCACCTCACGGCTGACGGTCGAGCGCGGCTCCTCGACGACGACCCGCTCGCCCTCCTCCCCCGTGGCCCGGCCGCGGATGACCTCGCCGCGGGGCTGGTCGCCGACCTCGATGGGCGCCTGCCCGGGGATCTCGACGACGGCGTAGCGGTCGCCGGTGACCTGGCTCTTCAGGACGTCCGCGCTGACCGTCCCCGCCCCGATGAGTCGGCTGTCCACGATGCTGGCCAGCCGCTGCGCCTCGGAACTGACCCGCTCCTGGGCGCTGTTGCTGATCGTCCGGGTCTCGACGATGACCAGGGACACGCCGAACACGGCGATCACGACGAGGACCACGGCGAGCGTGGACTGGATCAGGCGGCGGCGCATGTCCTCTGTACCTGGGTCGGTCTACGGGTGGGGGCTCAGCTCTTCTCGAAGCGGAAGCCCACGCCACGCACGGTGGCGATGTAGCGGGGGTTGGCGGCGTCGTCGCCCAGCTTCTTGCGCAGCCAGGAGATGTGCATGTCGAGCGTCTTCGTCGACGACCACCAGGTGGTGTCCCAGACCTCGCGCATCAGCTGGTCCCGGGTGACGACCCGGCCCGCGTCCCGCACCAGGACCCGCAGCAGGTCGAACTCCTTGGCGGTGAGCTGGAGTTCCTCCTCTCCCATCCACGCCCGGTGCGACTCCACGTCGATCCGCACGCCGTGCGTCGCGGGCGGCTGCGCCGGCTCCGCGGCGCCGCGCCGCAGCAGGGCCCGGACGCGGGCGAGCAGTTCGGCGAGCCGGAAGGGCTTGGTGACGTAGTCGTCGGCGCCGGCGTCGAGGCCGACGACGGTGTCCACCTCGTCGGCGCGCGCGGTCAGGATGAGGATCGGCACGGTGTGGCCCTCGGCACGCAGCCGGCGGGCGACCTCCAGACCGTCCATGCCGGGCAGCCCGAGGTCCAGCACGACCAGGTCGACGCCGCCCTGCATTCCGGCGTCGAGCGCGGTGGGTCCGTCCTCGCGCACCTCGACCTCGTACCCTTCCCTGCGCAGGGCGCGGGCCAGCGGCTCCGAGATGGACGCGTCGTCCTCGGCGAGCAGTACACGGGTCATGAGGTGATGGTAGTCCGCTCCTGACAGGTGCTGTGGTGTGATCGGCACGGGTGATTCTTACCTTTGGCCGCGCGGGGTCGAACCTGCGTTTGGTGGTGCCAGCGTTGTGAAGACCTTGGAATAGGGGCGTACGGTTCCTTGATCGCCTGTGATCCGTGTCTCAAGTCCTTCCATATCCGGCAGTGTCCTGCCGTATGGTGAATCCACGCCTGTAGCACTTCGGGGACCTTTGGCGAGCATTTGACGCTGAAGGTCTCTTTTGTGTGCGGTAGACCCCCACCAGCAAGGAACAACCATGGCGTCCAGCTTGACGAAGGACTCGGTACGCCCGGGCACCCCCGGCTCCGAGAAGTCCTTCTTCGGCCACCCCCGCGGTCTGGCCACCCTCTTCATGACCGAGATGTGGGAGCGATTCTCCTACTACGGCATGAAGGCACTGCTCCCGCTGTACCTGGTGGCACCGGGCGGCCTGCACCTCAACGCGGCCGCCGCGACAGCGATCTACTCGGTGTACCTCTCGCTCGTGTACCTGCTGGCCCTCCCGGGCGGCTGGTTCGCCGACCGTGTCCTCGGCCCCCGCAGGACCGTGGCGGTCGCCGGCGCGGTCATCATGCTCGGCCATCTCACCCTGGCCCTGCCGAACTCCGGCACCTTCTACGCGGGCCTCGGCCTCGTCGCCGTCGGTTCCGGTCTGCTGAAGGCCAACATCTCCACGATGGTCGGCCACCTCTACGACGGCCCGGAGGACCCGCGCCGCGACGGCGGCTTCACGCTGTTCTACATCGGCATCAACCTGGGCGCCTTCGCCGCTCCGCTGGTGATCGGCACCGTCGGCGAGAACGTCAACTGGCACCTGGGCTTCGCGCTCGCCGCGCTCGGCATGGCGCTGGGTCTGGCCCAGTTCCTGCTCGGCACCCGCCACCTGGACGCGCGCTCGGACATCGTCCCCACGCCGCTCTCGGAGGCCGAGAAGAAGGCCACGCTGACCAAGGCCGCCCTGTGGGCGGGCGTCGCGGCCGTCTTCTACGCCGTCGTCGGCGTCTCCGGCGTCTACACGCTGAACTGGCTGCTGGTGCCGATCACCGTCGCCGGTCTGCTCATCCCGGTCGTCGTGATCTCCCGCATCAAGCGGGACAAGGAGCTGACCCGCCCCGAGCAGTCGAAGATGTCCGCGTACATCTGGTTCTTCGTGGCCGCCGCCGTGTTCTGGATGATCTACGACCAGGGCGGCTCGACCGTGTCGCTGTTCGCCGAGTCCTCGGCGAAGAACACGGTCTTCGGCTGGGGGTTCCCGGTCTCCTGGTACCAGTCCGTCAACCCGGTCATGATCATGGCGCTCGCGCCGGTCTTCGCCTGGGCGTGGCTGGCGCTGGCCCGTCGCGGCAAGGAGCCGAGCACCGCGGTGAAGTTCACCGGCGGTCTGGTGCTGATCGGCGCCTCCTTCTTCCTCTTCCTCGCCCCGCTCTCGATCGCCGACGGCGGTCACAAGGCGGCCGCGCTGTGGCTGGTGGGCATCTACTTCGTCCAGACGGTCGGCGAGCTGATGCTCTCCCCGGTCGGCCTCTCGGTCACCACGAAGATGGCGCCCGCGAAGTACGCCTCCCAGATGATGGGTGTCTGGTTCCTGGCCGTCACCGCCGGTGACGCCACGACCGGCCTGCTCTCCATCGCCGGCGTCGACCTCAACAAGACGGGCATCGTGACCCTGCAGGCCGTGCTCGCGGTGTTCGCCGGTGTGGCCGTGTGGATGTACCGCAAGAAGGTCAAGGAGCTCATGGGCGACGTCAACTGACGCTCCGTGCCGTACGGCGGAGGGCCGCCGCGTTCCCCGGGACGCGGCGGCCCTTCGCTGTCACCGCGCCCGGCGTCCCGGCATGAACGTGAAGACCGCCGCGCCCAGCAGCACCGCCGTACCGGCGACCAGGCCGAGCGCCTTCAGGGCGCCGTGGTCGCCGGAGCCGGTCTCCGCCAGGCCCCCGCCCGACGACGAGGACGAGGTGCCGCCCGACGTGGACGACGAGCCGCCCGACGCACCACTGGCCTGGGCCGAGGTGTCCAGGGTCAGCGAGACCTCCGACGTGTCCGGCGTGCAGGTGGTGGTGGTGCCCAGGGCGTCGATGGTCAGGACGCCCGGGGACAGGGTCGAGGTGCCGTCGGCGCCCGGTTTGTAGGTGCCGGTCAGGTCGGGGATCTCGATCGGGTCGCCCGACTTGATGTCCTGGGCGTTCGTCGGGCCCTCGACGTGCACGGTGCCCTTGTCCGCGCCGCCCAGCACGACCTCCATGGACGGCTTCACCGAGCCCTTGGGGATGTCGGCCGGGCTGTCCATCACCGACTTCTTGAACTGCACGGTGAGGGCGAAACTCCCGCCGTTCTTCGTGGCGTTGATCTGGATGGGCGAGGTCGCCTTCTTCTCTCCGATGGGCGACTGGCAGGTGTAGGGGATGTCGACCTCCTTGCCCGTGAAGTCGGTCTGGTCGCTGCCGGTGCCGTCACCGGCGGACGTCGACGGGTCCGGGGTGCCGGAGGCCGAGGCGGAGGGAGACGCCGACTGCGAGGCCGAGTCCGTCGGGTCCGGCGTCGTGCTGGACGAGCCTCCGCCGCCCGGCGTCACCTCGATCGTCGCCGCCTTCTGCACGGTCTGCGTCGGCGTGCACCTCGTGTCCGTCGACATGGCGTTGACGGTGTACGCGTCCGGGGTCAGCGTCACCTCGCCCGGCGTCGTCAGCTTCAGGGTCCCCTTCATGTCGGACAGCACCATGGCCGCACCCTTGGGGATGGCCGGGTTCTCCCGCGTCCCCTGCATCGCGATCGACGCGGCCTGCGCACCGGCCGCCTTGAGCGTCCCGGACGGCTGGACCGAGTCGGCGGGCAGGTCGATGATGTCCGGGTTCTTCGAGGCGGCCTGCACGAACTTCCATACGACCGTCACCGTGTCGCCCACCTTCGCCGTGGCCGGCGCGGTGACCTCCACCTTCGTGGTGCCGTCGACGGGATCGATGCCCGCGGGCGGCACGCAGTGCGTCGCGAACGACACCTCGGCGGCCTGCGCGGACCCGGCGGCCAGACCCAGCAGGGCCCCGGCGCCGCCGAGCACCAGCGCGACGCCCGCCGCGCCGAGCCTCCGCGTGCCGACCGGTGTGACTCTCCTTCGCTTTCTCACGTGGGTCCCTTCGGGGTGGGAGTCGTAGGACTCGTCGGGCTGTCGTCGTGCGGTGCGGAGAGCCGACCGGCCGTGCCCGGATCGGAGTCCGGGGTGAACCACGGCAGGGTCGAGTGCGAGGGGGGCCGCCGGGCCGGCCGGGGGGTGACCTTCGGTAGGCGCAGGGTGAGTTCGGGCATCCGCAGACCGCGGTGCCTCAGGCCGCCCGCGCGCCGCGGCCGTACCCGGTCCACGATCGCCATCCCGGCGCGGAACACCGCGGCCGGCACGACCAGGCAGACCAGGATCCAGAACAGGGTCACGCCCCAGGGCCGGCCCACGCCCCAGGGCTGCTCGGCGAGGACCTTCCCGGTGTACTTCAGCGACACGTCGTAGTCGCCGTGCGCGCCCGCCGTCAGCTCGACGGGCAGCTTGATCCGCGCCTTCTTCCCGGGCTGGATGGTGCCGCGCCACTGCTGGTCGTCCCACTGCGGGGCGAACACGCCGTGGGAGGTGCCGACCTGGAAGACGGGGTTCTTGACCGCGGTCGTGCCCACGTTGCCGACGGTGAAGACCAGCGTGCGCGAGGGCGGCGCGCCGAACCAGGTGAGCAGCCCGCTCGACCCGTCGAGCCGGGTGTCCGTGAGGACCGACAGGCGTCCCCCGGAGGTGTCGGCGGGCAGCGGTTCGACGGCGTGCCCGGCCACCTGGAAGATCGCGTCGGCGTCGGCCCTGGCGCCGGTGACGGTGGCCACGTGCACCACGCACGGGCAGGGCACCGGCGGCTCGGCGACCGGCAGCTTCTTGCTGAAGGAGCCCTTGGCGTCGGTGGTGACGGCCCTGCCGTCCGCGTTGGCACAGGAGTTGGTGCCACCGATCACGCCGCGCGCGGGCACCGACTGCCCGCAGACCAGCATCATCAGCAGCGTGTGCGGCCGCCAGCCGGTGCCGCTGACGGTGATCGAACCGCCCGTCCCCGCCTGGGACGTGGAGAGCTTCACGCTCGGCCCGTCCGCCGTCGCCGGCCCCGTCGTCACGGCCAGCAGGAGCAGGGCGAGCACGGCCGCCGTCCACACCTTGCGGTTCACGTCACCGCTCCCGTCGACTCGACTTCCGTACGCGGGGATCCGGGCGGCCCGCCGTCGGCCGTGCGGCGCCCGCGGCGTCGCAGGAGAAGCAGGACGGCCCCGGCTGCCGCCACCGCCGCCGTCGCGGCCACCGCGCCCCAGGGCACGAACCGCGCCGGCACACCGGCCGTGTCGTGCGCGCCGCCCGGTGCCGTGACGGTCAGGCGTACGTCGACGGCGTCCAGGGCGGGCCGGCCGGGCCAGGGCTCGGTCAGGCGCACGCGGCGGCCGGGCGCGAGATGTACCGGCAGGGTGCGCGGGGCGCGGTCCAGGACCGGTCCGAACAGGCCGTCCGCGTGCACGGCCAGGCGCGGTACGAGGGTGGTCGTACCGCGGTTGACCAGCTCGTAGGAGATACCGTCGCGGCGCACCGCGACGTGCTCGACGGTCAGCGCGGACAGGGCCGGTCCGCCCACCCGCAGGCGGACCGGCACGGTGTGCGTGCGGCCGTCGCCGTCACGGGCGACGATCGAGCCGGTGCGGTCGGCGCCCGCGGCGAGCGTGAACGGGACGTCGGCACGGGTGCGGGCGGGCACCCGCACGCGGCTGCGGGCGAAGGTGACCGGAACACCCCTGCCGCTCAGCCGTACCGTGACCGCCCGACCGCCGCGGTTGGTCACGGACACCGTGTCCTGCAGCACCGCGCCGGGCGCGCCCTCGGCGTAGACGGACGGGCGTCCGCCGCCGGACGGCGCGAGGGACCAGCCTCCGTCGGCCCGGGCCGACGGCGCGGCGGCCGGCACCAGCAGCAGGGAGGCGAACAGGACACGGGCGGCGGGCGACATCCGGCGGCTCCAGCGGTCGTGGCAGTGGTTCAGCGGCGGGCCTGCTGGTTCCTGCGCGTGATCCACAGTGCGCCCGCGGCGCCCACGAGGAGCACGGTGCCGCCGAGCGTGCCGAGCGCGACGGCCGAGTCGTCGGGGCCGGTCTGCGGGAGGGAGGAGCCCGACTCGCTGCCGCTCTGGCTGGTCCCGCCGGAGGAGCCGCCGCTCGCCGCCGTCACGTCCAGCGTCAGCGCCGGGCCGGGGTTGTTGGACGGCGTGCAGGTGGTCGTGGTGCCCAGCGCCTTGATGGTGAGCACGCCCGGTGTGAAGGTGACGCTGCCGGTCTTCCTCGGCGTGTACGTACCGGTCAAGTCATTGATCTTGATGGGGGTGTTGGCCGGAATGGCGGCCTGGTTGGCGGGCCCGGAGACGTTCACCGTGCCGCTGTCCGCGCCGCCGACCTTGATGACGGCGCTCGGGTTCATCGCGCCCTTGCCCAGCTCGACCGGGCTGGAGGAGACGCCCTTCTGCCAGGACATGGTGAGCTTGTAGGCGCCGCCGCTCCTGACACCCTTGATGTCGATGGGCGAGACCGCGCTCTTGTTCCCGATCGGTGTCTTGCACTGGTAGTCGACGTCGACGACCTTGGCCTCGGCTGCGGGGGCGGCGAGCAGCAGCGCCGAGCCGGCCAGGGCCGCGGCGGACGCGAGCGCGGCGGTTCGTTTCCGGTACGACACGATTCCGCTCCCTCTGCGAGTTCCTGACGGCATATCAGATTCGGCCGTCAAGGTACGCCCGGGGTCTTGAGGAGGGAAGAGACGGTGCGCGCCGGAGTTGTGGGGATCCGGCGCGCACACGTGGGGTGCCGGGTGGAGAGGTGGCCCCCGGTCACTCAGGGGCGGGCCGGGCGGGCGGTACGGGCGGTGCCCAGCACCTCCGGCAGCCCCCACCGCCGCAGCACCTCCGGCACCTGCACCGTGCCGTCGGCCCGCTGGTGCTGCTCCAGGATCGCGGGCAGCAGACGGCTGGTGGCCAGGCCCGAGGCGTTGAGCGTGTGCACGTAGGCCGGTTTTCCGCCGTTCCGCGGGCGGTAGCGGACGGCGCCGCGCCGGGCCTGGTAGGCGCGGGCGTTCGACACCGAGCTGACCTCGGTGTAGCCGCCGAGGCTGGGCAGCCAGACCTCGACGTCGTACGTCTTGGCCTGGGCGGGGCTGGTGTCCTCGGCCGCGAGCTGGGTGACCCGGTGGTGCAGGCCGAGGCCGGCGACCAGCTCCTCGGCGCGGGCGAGCAGTTCGAGCTGGGCGGCCGCCGAGTCCTCGGGGCGCGCGTACTGGAACAGCTCGACCTTGTTGAACTGGTGGCCGCGCAGCGTCCCGCGCTCGGCGGTGCGGTGGCCGCCGCTCTCCTTGCGGTAACAGGGCGTGTAGGCCACGTACTTGAGCGGCAGCTCGTGTTCGTCGAGCGTCTCGCCGCGGTGCAGGCTCGCCAGCGCGGTCTCGGCGGTGGGCAGCAGGAAGTGGCCGTCCACGTGGAAGACCTCGTCGGCGAACTTCGGGAACTGGCCCGCCGTGTAGCCCGCCTCGTGGGTCAGCAGGTGCGGCGGGAGCACGAACTCGTAGCCCGCCCGGCGGTGCGTGTCCAGGAAGTGGTTGAGCAGCGCCCACTCCAGGGCGGCGCCCTCGCCCCGGTAGATCCAGTAGCCGTTGCCCGCGAGTGCCGCGCCACGCCTGTGGTCGACGAGGCGGAGGTCCTGGGCGAGCCGCACATGGTCCTTGGGCGCGAACCCGAGGACGGGCGGCGCGCCCGTGGTCCGCACGACCCGGTTGTTCTCCTTGCCGCCCGCGGCGACGTCGTCGTCCGGGAGGTTGGGCAGGCCGTCGAGGAAGTCCTGGTGCGGCCCGGCCAGCCGGCCGAGCCGTGCCTCGGCCTCGGCCAGCCGGCCCGCCAGGGCCTTTGCCCGCGCGTGCAGCTCCCCGGCCGCCTCGCCGGCCCGCCGCCGTACGGCGATGTCGGCCGAGATGCGCCGCCGCTCGCCGCGCAGCCGCTCCACGGCCGTACGGGCCTCGCGGAACTCGGCGTCCAGGGCGAGGAAGGCCGGGATGTCCGCGTCGACCGCACGCTTGCGCAGCCCTTCGCGGACCTGGTCGGGATGGCGTCGGATGAGGGTGACGTCGAGCATGTGGCGTGCTCCGTCCGGTCGTCCGGAGCGGTACGCACCGCCCCGGGGTGATTCCCTCGGGGCGTGGGCGAGAGGGTGCTCGCGGTGCCACCACGCCTTCACCGCCGCACGCGGGCGAAGCACGCCCGCGAGGCGGTCTCGTTCGGGCCCGGTGACGGGGGCCGGCCGGCGGGGCATTGCCTCCCCGCACTCGGGAGGGGATTGGCACCGGGACGCGAGGCCGCCGTCACAGCGGGGGGCGGCTCTCTCGGCTCGCGTGGATCCGGGCTACTTGTCTCCGTCAGCGCGTTGCCGACGAGGGTAGGCAGCCGCGCGCGGGCCGGCCAGCGATTTACGCGGGCGCGCCCAGCTCCGCCCACACGGTCTTGCCGGAGACCCCCGGCGACCGCACGACGCCCCAGTCCAGGCAGAGCCGCTGCACGATGAACATGCCGTGCCCGCCGGGACGGCCCGCGCGGTGGGGGGTGCGCGGCGCCGGCTGGCCCGTCCCCTTGTCCGAGACCTCCAGGCGGATGACCTTCTTGTCGCAGGTGATCCAGAGCTCGTCCGGACCCTCGGCGTGCAGACAGGCGTTGGTGACCAGCTCGGAGACGACGAGCAGCACGTCCTCGGCGGCGGCCCGCCGGTCGGCCGTGTCGGCGGGCAGCCAGCCCCACGCGTGCAGCGCCTGGCGGGTGAAGTCGCGGGCGAGCGGCACGACACCGCTCTCGCCGTCGAAGCTCAGCCTGCGGACCTGGCCGCCCCCGGGCGACCCGGGCACGGCCGACGATGCGGACGCGTCACCTTCGGACGCCCCGGAAGCGCCACTGGTCTCCGGGCCGCGGTCGCCCGGCGAGCAAGGCCGGGTGGTGCTCATCAGCGCTTCACCTCACCGATTCACCGTTCACGATTCAAGAGTCAGTACGTAGATCGACGGTGGATCCGTCGCTGTGCCGCCGACTTGTTCAGAATGTCTCCTGCCCGACCGGACCGGCGGAACACCCCCTTGTTCGGCACCGGGGGCTGGACGCCCGGAAAGTGCCGGTCATGCAGGGGCGGCCCGGCCGGAACACGGGCGCGGGCCGCCGAAGGCTCAGCCGGCCGTGTCGGCCAGGGCCGCCTCGAGCGTGTCATGAACACTGAAAACCGCTTCCGCCCCGGTGATCTCGAAGACGCGCGCCACCACGGGCTGCATGCCCGCCAGGTGCACCCCACCCCCTGCGGCCTCCGCCTTGAGGCGGGCGCCGAGCAGTACGTTGAGCCCCGTGGAGTCGCAGAACTCCAGCCGCGAGCAGTCCACGACCAGCCGGCTGAATCCCTTGGCGAGGCATTCCTCGAGTGGCTCGCGCAACAGATCGGCGGTGTGGTGATCCAACTCACCCGCCGGAGTCACGACGGCACTGGGGCCTTCTTCCCTGACCTCCACCAGTAGCCGGCCAGACTGTGCGCTGCCGACCGTCCCGCGGTCCATGCCGTCTTTCTCCCGACGTCGTGGCTGCTGACTCACGCCCTCGAACACTACGCCTTCCTCACAGTCTCCGACACCCGAACATCCGCCCACAAACGGACATACCCGCACATAACGCACTTGCGGTGAATGGAGGAAAGCAGGTAGGGCTAGAGATACGTAACCGACACGGCCGGCTTTGGAGGCGCCGCACACCGCAGTGCACGCACTGGCTTCGGCAGCCATATGCCGAGAACGATGGAGGACATCATGTCACCCCGGCTCGACGCATCGCACACCCAGGAGGCGACGTCGGCTTCCGCTCCGGAACTTCTGGATCCCATCGAGGACAGCGAGGCAGACGCGCTGGCCGGGCTGGTCGGACTTCCGGAGATCCCTCCGTACGACGAAGTGGGACCGGTAGACGCCCGAGCACTGTCCAAGACCCTCTTCGAGCGGCTGGAGTCCCTCGAGGAAGGCACGCACGAGTACTCGTACGTCCGCAACACGCTCGTCGAGCTGAACCTCGCGCTGGTCAAGTTCGCGGCTTCCCGCTTCCGCTCGCGCAGCGAGCCCATGGAGGACATCGTCCAGGTCGGGACCATCGGTCTGATCAAGGCGATCGACCGCTTCGAGCTGGCCCGGGGTGTCGAGTTCCCCACGTTCGCGATGCCGACCATCATCGGCGAGATCAAGCGCTTCTTCCGGGACACCTCGTGGTCCGTGCGCGTACCGCGCCGGCTCCAGGAGCTCCGGCTCGACCTGGCCAAGGCCGGTGACGAGCTGGCCCAGAAGCTCGACCGGGCCCCGACCGTGGCCGAGCTCGCCGAGCGCCTCGAACTCACCAAGGACGAGGTCGTCGAGGGCATGGCGGCCTCGAACGCGTACACCGCCTCCTCGCTGGACGCCCAGCCGGAGGAGGACGACGCCGAGGGCGCGCTCGCGGACCGGATCGGCTACGAGGACCACGGGCTCGAGGGCATCGAGTACGTCGAGTCGCTGAAGCCGCTGATCGCCGAACTCCCGCAGCGGGACCGCAAGATCCTCTCCCTGCGCTTCGTCGCGGGCATGACCCAGTCGGAGATAGGGGACGAGCTCGGCATCTCGCAGATGCATGTGTCGCGGCTGCTGTCGCGGACGCTGGTGCGATTGCGCAAGGGCCTGACGGTCGAGGAATGACACCCGCCGTGTGAGACGCCTCCGCCGAGCGCGGTGCGCCCCGGGAACACCGGGCGCACCGCGCTCAGGCGTTTCTTTGGTTACCGTAAGAAACACCTTTCCCCAAGGGTTCCCATCCATCACTATGGGCCCCCATACCCGCCGGTAGGCCAGATGCCCGGCGGGCGGCAAGGGGGCGAGGAGGCGGGTGGATGGCTCGGGCCGACGGGACCGACAAAGGTGTCGAGACCGGGGGCGGGGTTCATGCGGGCGCGTCCGACGCGCGGCTGACCGAACTGCTGCGCACCAGCACCCCCACCGTCTATCCGGCCCTGCAGGAGCTGCGCTCACGCCACCAGCCGGCGGTACTCGACTACGCCCGGCTGTGCGCCGCGAGCGAGTCCGCCGCCCGTCAGCTGGCCGCGCAGGCCTTCACCCTGGCGGCCCGTCAGACCGCACGCGGCACCGGGGGACTGGTCCCGCTGCGGCTGCAACTCCTGCTGCTGACCGGGAAGGTGGCCGCGTCCTGGGCCGCCGACGAGCGGGCCGCGGGCCTCGATCCCGGCCTGCTGCTCGTGCTCAGCGCCTCCGGGCCCGAGGGCCCCGTGCCGCCCATGCTGACCGCCTTCCAGGCGCTGTCCTCCCGCGCCCAGGGCCTCGTCTGGTACGGCATCGTGGACCGGGAGACGCCCGAGCGCACGGCCGTCCTGCTGGGACTGACCCCCGTGGACGTCGCCTACGAGACCGCCACCGCCCTCCAGTCCATGGGCCAGCTCTGTCTGCGCTCCCGCCTGTCCGCCTCGGACGACCCGCGCTGCGGCAACTTCGGCCGGCTCATCGAGGAGTCGGTGCGGCCCGACTCGCCCCGCGACAGCGCCGACCTGCACGCCCACATGGCGCACTGCCCGCACTGCACGGCGGCCTACGAGGAGCTGTCGGCGCTGCGGGACCGCCCGCGCACCGCGCTGGCCGAAGGGCTGCTGCCGTGGGCGGGCACGGCGTACGTCACCAGCGACGCACCGCGTCCCCACGCCCTCGCGGACACGGCGAACTGGCCGCCCTCCCGGCGCTTCCTGCTGGTCGCCCTCGCCCTCGGCGTGGCACTCACCCCGCTGCTCGTCTTCCTCCTCACCCGCAGCGACGCGCCGTCCGCCCCCTCCCGGCAGTCGGTGGGCGCGGTGCGCACACCGACGAGCGCGCCGCAGGTCACGGTCACGGCGACGGTCTCGCCCTCGCCGTCGCCGTCCGTGTCGCGGACGCACAAGTCCCCGTCCCCGACGCACCGTTCCAGCTCCCGGCCGCCTTCCACGTCACCCCGCCCCTCCCCCTCCCCCACGCACGCCCCGAACGGCACCCCGGCCCAGGTCGTGAACGTCGCCACCGGCTTCTGCCTGGACATCCGCGACGACGACCTGGAGAACGGCACCGACGTGGTGACGGCCCCCTGCTCCGGCTCCCGCACCCAGCGCTGGCGCGTCGACACCTCCCGCGGGGTGGTGCAGTCCTCCGCCGATCCCGGCTTCTGCCTCGACAGCCGCGGCGACGTCGCACGGGGCGTGGGCATCTGGGACTGCGACTCCGTGAACGGCGACCACGGCCAGAACCTGCGCTTCACCGTCGACGACGACGGCGTGATCCGGCCCGCGATCGCCATCGAGACCGCGGTGACGCCCTACGACGGCGACGGGGTGGTGCTGCGGCCGCTGGACGGCGGCGCCGCGCAGAGGTGGCGGGCCGGGGCCCGCTGAGGCCGGGGCCGCCGGACGGCGGGCCGCCGGGTCAGCGCACCTGCACGCCCCGCCGCCACACCCCGCCGACCAGCGGCACGCCCGGCCGGTAGGCGAGGTGCACATGACTCGGGGCGTCGAGGACCATCAGGTCGGCGTAGGCGCCGGGGGTCAGCCGGCCGACGTCGTCGCGGCGCAGGGCGCGGGCGCCGCCCGCCGTGGCCGCCCAGACGGCCTCGTCGGGGGTCATGCCCATGTCCCGTACGGCGAGCGCGATGCAGAACGGGACGGACGAGGTGAAGGACGAGCCGGGGTTGCAGTCGGTGGACAGGGCGACCGTGACACCGGCGTCGAGCAGACGGCGGGCGTCCGGCCACTCGGCGCGGGTGGAGAACTCGGCGCCGGGCAGCAGGGTGGCGACCGTGTCGCCGCCGGCGAGGGCGTCCACGTCCGCGTCGCTGAGGTGGGTGCAGTGGTCGGCGCTGGCGGCGTCCAGCTCCACGGCCAGCTGCACTCCGGGGCCGTAGGAGAGCTGGTTGGCGTGGATGCGCGGGTGCAGGCCCCTGGCCCTGCCCGCGGTGAGGATCGCCCGGGCCTGGTCGCCGTCGAAGGCGCCCTTCTCGCAGAACACGTCGATCCAGCGGGCGTGCGGCGCGCAGGCGTCGAGCATCTCGCCGGTGACCAGGGCGACGTACCCGGCCGGGTCGTCGGCGAAGTCGGGCGGGACGATGTGGGCGCCGAGGTAGGTGACCTCGTCGGTGTGCGCGGCGGCGATGCGCAGCGCGCGGGCCTCGTCCGCCACGGTGAGTCCGTAGCCGGACTTGGTCTCGAAGGTGGTCGTGCCCTGGCGCAGCGCCTCGTCGAGATAGCGGGTGAGGTTGGCGGCCAGTTCCTCGTCGCTCGCGGCGCGGGTGGCCGCGACGGTGGTGCGGATGCCGCCCGCGCTGTACGCCCGCCCGGACATCCGGGCGTTGAACTCCTGGGTGCGGTCGCCCGCGAAGACCAGGTGCGAGTGGGAGTCGACGAAGCCCGGCAGGACGGCCCGGCCGCCGGCGTCGACCCGGTTGTCGGTGGCGGGTGCTTTGCTTGATTCACCGGTCCACGCGATGCGGTCGCCGTCGACGACGACGGCCGCGTCCTGGATCAGGCCCAGGGGGGAGCCGGAACCGAGGGAGGGGTCGTTGGTGACCAGCGTGGCGATGTTGGTGATGACGGTGCTGCTGCTCATGGCGTCCTCGGAGATGACGGTGGGTTTCAGGCACGCAGGGCTTCGACGGCGCCGGCCAGCGCCGCGGGCACGTCCGGTACGAGGACGTGAGCACCGTCCCGCACGACGTGACGTCCCGCCACGACCGTATGGCGTACGTCCGCCGCGGAGGCGGCGAATACGGCCGTCTCCGCGCCGAGTCGCGGCGGCGGGCCGACGGTTCTGACCGAGTCGAGCGCGATGGTGGTGAAGTCGGCGAGCGCGCCCGCTTCCAGACGGCCGGCGTCCTGCCAGCCCAGGGCCGCATGACCGTCGGCCGAGGCCGCGCGCAGCAGGGCGGCGGCGGTCCAGTGGCCCCGGCTGCGGGTGCGCAGGCGCTCGTCGAGCTCCATCGCGCGCGCCTCCTCCAGCAGGTCGATGACGGCGTGGCTGTCGGAGCCGAGGCAGAGCGGCGAGCCGGCCCTCTGCAGGGCGACGGCGGGCCCGATGCCGTCGGCCAGGTCCCGCTCGGTCGTCGGGCACATGCAGGTGCCGGTGCCAAAGCCGCCGATGAGCGCGATGTCCTCGTCCGTCAGATGGGTGTTGTGCACGCCGGTGGTGCGCGGCCCGAGCACACCGTGGTCGGCGAGCAGCCGGGTCGGCGTGCAGCCGTGGGCGGCCTGGCAGGCGTCGTTCTCGGCGGTCTGCTCGGACAGGTGCACGTGGAGCGGCGCGCGCCGCTCCTGCGCCCAGCGCGCCACGGTCGCCAGCTGCCCGGCGGGCACGGCCCGTACCGAGTGGACGGCCGCCCCGATCCGCGCGTGGTCCCGCTCCTTGAGCAGGGAACATCGTTCGGCCCAGGCCTCCGCGCTGCCGTCGGAGAAGCGGAGCTGGTGGGTGTCGGGCGCCTCGCCGAAGCCGGAGGAGAGGTAGGCGGTGTCGAGGAGGGTGATGCGGATGCCGGCGTCGGCGGCGGCCGCCACCAGCGCCTCGCCCATCGCGTTGGGGTCGCCGTAGGGGGTGCCGCCGGGCGCGTGGTGGAGGTAGTGGAACTCTCCGACGGCGGTGACTCCCGCCAGCGCCATCTCCGCGTACACGGCGCGGGCGAGGGCGTGGTAGTTCTCGGGGGTCAGCTTGTCGGCGACGGAGTACATCACCTCGCGCCAGGTCCAGAAGGTGCCGGAGCCGACCTGGACGGTCGAGCGCAGGGCGCGGTGGAAGGCGTGCGAGTGGGCGTTCGCCAGTCCGGGGAGCGTCAGGCCGCGCAGGATCTCGGCGCCGGGGGGCGGGGTGGGCACGTCGGTGCGGACGGCCGCGATCCGGCCGTCCGCCACCTCGACGGCGGCCCCCGGCTCGACGTGGGTGCCGAGCCAGGCGTGCTCCAGCCAGTACGTCCGCGTAGGGGGTGCGGTCACCTGCAGGCCAGCCCTTCCAGTACGTCGGCGAGTGCGAGCACCCCGGCCACGCAGTCGTCCTCGGCCGCGAACTCGGCCGGGGAGTGCGAGACGCCCGTGGGGTTGCGCACGAACAGCATGGCGGTCGGAATGCTCCCGGAGAGGATTCCGGCGTCGTGTCCGGCACCGGTCCCCAGGACCGGGACGGTGAGGTGGCCGTCCCGCTCCCCGTCCTTGCCGAGGATGCGGGCGAGTTCGTCGCGCAGGGCGTGGTCGAACTCCACGACGGGCGTGAAGGACTCGCGGACGACGTCGAGGTCGGTGCCGTGGGCGGCGGCGTACGCGCGGGCGGCCCGTTCGACGCCGCCGACGACGGTGTCGAGCGTGCCCTGGTCGGCCGCGCGGGAGTCGAGCCAGCCGCGGACCAGGGAGGGGATGGCGTTGACGCCGTTCGGCTCGACGGCGATCTTGCCGAAGGTGGCCACGGCACCGGCGAGTTCGGCCTCGCGCCGGGCGGCGAGCACGGTCTCGGCGTACGACAGCATGGGGTCGCGGCGGTCGGCGAGCCGGGTCGTGCCGGCGTGGTTGGCCTCGCCCCGGAAGTCGAACCGCCAGCGCCCGTGCGGCCAGATGGCACTGGCGATGCCGACCCGGTCGCCGGACAGGTCCAGCGCCCGGCCCTGCTCCACGTGCAGCTCGACGAAGGCACCGATCCGGGCGAGCCGCCCGGGGTCGGCGCCGATGGCGTCGGGGTCGTACCCGGCGGCCTCCATGGCCCGGGGCAGGCTGATCCCGTCGCCGTCGGTCAGCCGGTGCGCGTCGTCCACGGTGAGCTGCCCGGCGGTGAGCCGCGAGCCCACGCAGGCGAGCCCGAACCGGGCGCCCTCCTCGTCCCCGAAGTTCACGATGGCGAGGGGCTTGCCGAACCGGACGCCCCTGCCGCGGAGTTCGTCGAGCGCGGCGAAGGAGGACACGACTCCGAGCGGGCCGTCGAAGGCACCGCCGTCGGGCACCGAGTCGAGATGCGAGCCGGTGACGACGGCGTCCCCGGCGTCCGGGTCGCCGAGCCAGGCCCACTGGTTCCCGTTCCGGTCGACCTCGTAGGCCAGGCCGCGCCCCTCGGCCTGCTCCCTGAACCACACCCGGCACTCGGCGTCGGCCCCGGTCCAGGCGTAGCGCCGGTACCCCTGGGAGTCGGCGTGCCGCCCGACGGGCAGCAGCTCGCGCCACATGGAGTGGAACGAGCCACCGGCCGAAGACGCGGCCTCGGCCTGCAGCGGACCGCCGCCGCCCGGTTCGCCGGAATGCTGCGTCACGCGCCGTCACCCTCGCGCATGGGCACCCGCACACCCCGTTCGGCGGCCACCGACTCCGCGATGTCGTACCCGGCGTCCACGTGCCGGATGACACCCATCCCGGGGTCGTTCGTCAGCACGCGCCGGATCTTCTCGCCGCCCAGCTTCGTGCCGTCGGCCACCGTGACCTGACCGGCGTGGATGGACCGTCCCATGCCCACACCGCCGCCGTGGTGGATGGACACCCAGGAGGCGCCCGAGGCCACGTTCACCATGGCGTTCAGCAGCGGCCAGTCGGCGATGGCGTCCGACCCGTCGAGCATGGCCTCGGTCTCGCGGTAGGGGGACGCGACGGATCCGCAGTCGAGGTGGTCGCGGCCGATGGCCAGCGGGGCCGCCAGCTCGCCGGAGGCCACCATGTCGTTGAAGCGCTCACCGGCCTTGTCCCGCTCGCCGTAGCCGAGCCAGCAGATGCGCGCGGGCAGGCCCTGGAAGTGGACCCGCTCCCCCGCCATCTTGATCCAGCGGGCGAGGGACTCGTTCTCCGGGAACAGGTCGAGGATCGCCTTGTCCGTCTTGGCGATGTCGGACGCCTCACCCGACAGCGCGGCCCAGCGGAAGGGGCCCTTGCCCTCGCAGAACAGCGGCCGGATGTAGGCGGGGACGAAGCCCGGGAAGGCGAACGCCCGCTCGTACCCGGCGAGTTGGGCCTCGCCGCGGATCGAGTTGCCGTAGTCGAAGACCTCCGCGCCCGCGTCCATGAAGCCGACCATCGCCTCGACGTGCTTCGCCATCGACTCACGGGCGCGCGTCGTGAAGCCGGCCGGGTCCTTGGCCGCGGCGGACGCCATGTCGTCGAAGTCGATGCCGAGCGGCAGGTACGCCAGCGGGTCGTGGGCGGAGGTCTGGTCTGTGACGATGTCGACGGGCGCGCCCTCGGCGAGCATGCGCGGCAGCAGCTCGGCGGCGTTGCCCAGCAGGCCGATGGAGAGCGGGCGGCGGGCGTCCCGGGCCTCGACCGCGAGCTGGAGTGCGTGCTCCAGGCTGTCGGCCTTCACGTCCAGGTACCGGTGCTCGATACGGCGCTCGATCGCGCGCGGGTCGCAGTCGACGCAGAGGGCGACGCCGTCGTTCATGGTGACCGCGAGCGGCTGGGCGCCGCCCATGCCGCCGAGTCCGGCGGTCAGGGTGATCGTGCCCGCGAGGGTGCCGCCGAACTTCTTCGCGGCGACGGCGGCGAAGGTCTCGTAGGTGCCCTGGAGGATGCCCTGGGTGCCGATGTAGATCCAGGAACCGGCCGTCATCTGGCCGTACATGGTCAGGCCGAGGGCCTCCAGGCGGCGGAACTCCTCCCAGTTGGCCCAGTCGCCGACGAGGTTGGAGTTGGCGAGCAGGACGCGCGGGGCCCACTCGTGGGTCTGCATGACGCCGACGGGGCGGCCGGACTGGACGAGCATCGTCTCGTCCTGCTTGAGGGTCCGCAGCGTGCGCACCATCGCGTCGAAGGAGCGCCAGTCGCGGGCCGCCTTGCCCGTGCCGCCGTAGACGACGAGCTTGTCGGGGTGCTCGGCGACCTCCGGGTCGAGGTTGTTCTGCAGCATCCGGAGGGCGGCTTCCTGCTGCCATCCCAGGGCGCTCAGTTCCGTACCGCGCGGCGCTCGTACGGGGCGGGGTCCTGACATGGTCTGCCTCCTAGCGGATTGTTGCTGCCGTTATTCACATCTTGACTTCCTGAATAGAACTAGTCAATACATCCGTCGGCCAGCGCCCGCGGGCCATGGATGTTTGGCTGGACGCACAAGGACACGCCGGACGCACGCACCGGACGGTGCCGTCGGCGCCGGCGACGAGCTCGCGGGGGACGCGGTGGGCAGCGGCATGGACAGGCGGACGGACGGCGGCGACCGGGCGGAGCGGCGCGACGAGGCGGTGCGGGCCGCCGTGGAACAGGGGCTGCTGGGGCCCGGCACCCCCATCGTGGGGCTGCTCGACGTCATCGGCATCCGGGAGGCGGCGGCCGAGCTGCGGTCGGCGTTCGACGCGGTGGTGGCGCCCGGCACGCCGGTGCTGCACGCCTTCGCGGTGAAGGCGACCCCGCTGGTGCCGGTGCTGCGGCTGCTGCACGAGGAGGGCATCGGCGCGGAGGTGGCGAGCCCCGGCGAGCTGGCGCTGGCGCGCGCGGCGGGGACACCGCCGGCCCGGACGGTGCTCGACTCCCCCGCGAAGACCCCGGCCGAGCTGCGCGAGGCGCTGGCCCTCGGGATCGCGGTCAACGCGGACAACCCGCAGGAGCTGGAGCGCATCGACGCCCTGATGCTCCCCCCTAGCCCGAAAGGCATGGGAGGTACCCCCATCGCGACCAGCCGCTCCCCCCTGGGAATCCGGGTGAACCCGCAGGTCGGCGGCGGTTCGATCGAGGCCACCTCGACCGCGACGGCGACCTCGAAGTTCGGCGTGGCCCTGCGCGACGAAGGGGCGCGGGAGTGGGTCGTGCGGGCGTACGCCGACCGCCCGTGGCTGACCCGGCTGCATGCGCACACCGGCTCGCAGGGCGTCCCGCTGTCGCTGATGGCGCAGGGTGTGGCCGAGACGTACGCGCTCGCCGAGGAGATCAACCGGCGGATCGGCCGCCGGCAGATCGACACGCTCGACATCGGCGGCGGGCTGCCGGTGAACTTCGGCTCGGACGAGACGGCACCGACCTACGCCCAGTACGCGCGCCTGCTGGGCGAAGCGGTGCCGGGCCTGTTCGGCGGACGGTACGGGCTGGTCACCGAGTTCGGGCGGTCGCTGCTGGCCAAGCAGGGGACGGTGGTGGCCCGGGTGGAGTACGCCAAGAGTGCGGGCGGGCGGCCCGTCGCGGTCACGCACGCGGGCGTGCAGGTGGCGACGCGGACGGTGTACGCGCCGGGGGCGTGGCCGCTGCGGATCGCCGCGTACGACGGCAAGGGGCGCCCCAAGGACGGCCCCGGGGCCGTGCAGGACGTCGCCGGGCCCGCCTGCTTCTCGGGCGACCTGCTGGCCGAAGGGCGCACCCTGCCCCTGCTGGAACAGGGGGACTACGCCGCGGCGCTGGACACGGGGGCGTACTACTTCGCGCACCACTACGCCTACAACTCCCTGGCCAGGCCCGGGATCTACGGCTTCGCCCCGGACGGCGGCGGAGGCGTCGCCTTCGCGACCGTACGGGAGCCGCAGAGTCTCGACGCGATCGTGGCCGAATCCGGAGGGGCGCACGCGAGCGCGCTCACCACCCTCCGCGCACCTGGACGCCGTTGACACACGCCCGGCAGGCCTGATGGTCAACTGCTGCGAAATCCAGGCAAGTTGACCCACCTTAGTACCCCGCCGCAAGTTCCATCGGAAAATGCCAGATCCCTCACCCGTCGCGCACACGTTGCGTAGTTTCGGCGTCACTCAGCCGTACCGCAGGCGGGAGGGGAGCCACGGTGCCCGGAATCGACGAGTGTCTGCTCGAAGCCATGAGGCTGCCCGGTGCCCGGGGGGCAGCACTGATCGACTGGACGAGCGGGCTGGCCCTGGGCACCGTCGGGGAGTCCCCGGGCGGCGACCAGGAGACGGCCGCGGTGGAGGCCGCCGAGATCGCCCGGCTGGCCGCCGAGCAGCACGCGTTCGCGCCGGACGACGACCTGGAGGCCGGCGTGGCCGCGGACGTGGACCCGCCGGTCGAGGACCTGATCGTCAGCAACCGGGACAGCTACCACGTGCTGCGGTTCGTGGGGGCCTCCTTCGACGGCAGTGTCTTCCTGCACCTGTGGCTGGCCCGCACGGAGGGCAACCTGGCGCTGGCCCGCATCCGGCTGGGCGAGATGGCGGAACGGCTGGTGCTGGCATGACCACCGCCCGGACGGCCGAGCCCCCGCGCCTGCCCGTGCGCGACCGGGCGACCGCCCACACCCGCGCCTGGAGCGGCGTCTCGCCGATGCTGGGCCGGCTCGCCACCGAGCAGGCCACCGGCGTGCTGTTCCGCGAGCACGGCACGCTCCACCTCGCCGAGGGCCTGGTCGTGCACGCCGAGAGCCCGTTCGCGCCCGGCCTGGACGTCCTCCTCACGGCCCGCGGCACCCTCTCCGCCCAGGACTGGCAGCGGGCGCTGAACGAGACGGCCGAGGACCAGGACACCGGCCGCCTCCTGGTCGACGGCGGCCTCCTCGCACCCGGCACGCTGGAGCTGTGCCGGCTGGCGGCCCTGTACGACGCCGCGTACTTCGCCCTCGCCGCCAGCAGCGCACCCGGCCGCTTCCGCTACGGCACCGCGCACCCCGGCCGCCCCGAGCGCCCCGTGCCGGTGGCCGCCCTGGAGCGCGAGACGCTGCGCCGCCGCGACCTTCTGCACCGCATCTGGCCCGACGCGGAGCCGGACACCGCCCCCCTGCTCCGTGCGGACCCGGTGGCGGCCCCCGCCCTCACCCGCCGCCAGCGGACGGTGCTGAACCAGGTGGACGGCGCCCGCACCGCGTCGGACATCGCACGCAGGGTGGGCCGCCTGGCGTTCCACACGCTGGTGGACGTCCGCCGGCTGACGGCGGCGGGCTTCGTGGAGATGCGCCGCGAGCCGCCACCACCACCGCCCGACATGGCTCAGCTGTCGACCGATCCCCACATCACGCTGCTGAAGAGGCTCAGGGATGCGCTGGAGGCCCTTTGAGAGGAGACCCCGGATGTCTGCCGACCCCCACATGCTCGACGAGCTGCGCCGTCTGAGAGCCCGCGTCCCCCAGCTCACGGGCGCGCTCGCGACCGGCCTCGACGGGCGCGTGCTGGCCCAGGACACCCCCGGCGTCGACCCGGACGGCCTCGCCACGCTCATCGAGACCGCCTACGGGGCGGCGGTGAAGCTGGCGGACGCCACGGGACAGGGCGAGTTCCGCGAACTGCTCGTGCGGGGCGTGTACGGCTACGTGGCGACCTACGCGGCCGGCGACGGGGCCGTACTGACCCTGCTCGCCCAGGACCGGGTGAACGTCGGCCGGCTGCTGCTGGAGGGCCGGCGGGCGGCCGCCCGGATCGGCGAACTCCTCGACGGCCCCGGCGCACTCCCGACCCGGCCGAAGCAGGCCAAGCCCGCCAAACCGCCGGCCAAGACGGCCGCCACCCGGACCAGAACGACCCGCGCGCCACGTACGACGACCAGTAACGCGCGCACTGCCACCGATAGTTGAGAGGAACCGAGGAACCAGTCATGGCCAACACCGAAACCTGCCTCAAAGAAGCCCTCGCCGCCATCGAGGGCGCGACCGGCGTCGCGCTCGTCGACTACACCAGCGGCATGGCGCTGGGCACGATGGGGGGCAGCAAGGCCTTCGACCTGAACGTCGCCGCCGCCGGCAACACCGACGTCGTCCGCGCCAAGATGCGCACGATGGAGCACCTTGGGCTGAAGGGCCAGATCGAGGACATCCTGATCACACTGAGCGACCAGTACCACCTCATCCGCCTGATCAGCGGGCGCGGCGGCAACGGCCTGTTCCTGTACCTGGTGCTCGACGCCAAGCGCTCCAACCTGGCGATGGCCCGCCACCAGCTGAAGGCGATCGAGGCCGACCTGGAGGTCTGAGTTCACACGAGCGCCGCGGTGCGGCGCCGCGCCCCGCCCGGGGCCGCGTCGCCCGCCGCGATGCCCGTGCTGCGATACGCCCTGACCGCCTTGCCGGCCGGGCGGCCGCCGTTCGCGCCGAGCCAGTCGACCCGCACCCACAGCAGCGCCTGCCCGTCCCGCTCGCGCCGCCCGAGCCAGGCGGCCTTCAGCCGCAGTCCGGTGCCGGCACCGGCGAGCAGCATGCCGCCCGCGGCCGGCACGGCGAAGGCGCTCAGCAGCGCCACCGCGAACGCCGCCACGAGCCACCAGCGGTGTCCCCTGCGCCAGTTGCGCACGCTGACCGCGCGGTCCTGGAGCACGTCGTGCTTGCCCGCGCGAGCGGCCGACCGGACCAGCGCGGTGTAGCGCCTGCGGCGCCCGTACGACACCGCGGCCGCCCCCAGGACGAACAGCGCGGCCCCGGCCATGACCCCGATCCGGCGCCCGGTGATCCCCGGCACCAGCACCCCGACGCCGGCCGCGAACACCCCGGCCCACCACAGCGGCGCCGCTCCGGCCCGTACCACGACGGCCACCCGGGCCAGTCCCTGCGCTCCACGTGCCACGTTCGGCCTCCGTCCCCTAGCTGCGCGGCATCCGCGGGACGCACGCTAGCGAGCGAAGGTGAGACCAGTCTGAGAGCGCACCGGGTGCGGCGGCCGTCCGGGTGTCACTCCACGAACAGCCCCCGCGCCGCCGCCCGCGCGTCGAACTCCTCCAGGCGGGCCTGCGCCTGAGGCAGGTCGTCGCACATGGCCTCCAGCAGGACCCGGCCCAGCAGCATGGGCGCGCAGGCCGTGTCGAAGGCGAGCCCCGTGCCGACGGCGGCGGGCAGGAGCAGGTCGGAGACCTTGGCGACCGGGGCGAAGGCGGAGTCGGCGACGGTCACCACCGTCAGCCCGGCCTCCTTGGCGAAGGCGAGGGTGTCCACGACCTCGCGCGGATGCCGGGGCAGCGCGAAGCACAGCAGGGCGCTCGCCCCGGCCCGTACGGCGGCCTCGATGCGGTCCTGGATCATCGTGCCGCCCTCGTTGAGCAGCCGGACGTCCGGGTGGACCTTGCCCGCGAAGTACGAGAAGCCGTAGGCCTGCGAGGCGGCGGCACGCAGGCCGAGCACGGGCAGCGGCCGGGAGGCGGCCAGCAGCCGGCCCGCCTTGCGCACCGGACGCGGGTCGGCCAGCAGCTCCGCGAGGTGGCGCAGGTTCTCGATCTCGGCCTCGACGGCCTGCTGGTACTCGTTGTACGAGCCCGTGCCGGACGCCTGCTCGGCGGGCGCGACCTCGCGCAGATGCCTGCGCAGCGCCGGGTAGCCGTCGAAGCCGAGGGCCACGGCGAAGCGGGTCACGGACGGCTGGCTGACCCCGGCCAGCTCGGCCAGTTCCACGCTGGACAGGAAGGGCACGTCGGCGGCCCGGCGCACCATGCTGTGCGCGATGCGCCGCTGGGTCGGCGTCAGCCGGTGCCCCTCGAAGAGCGCCTGCAGCCGGCCCGCCGGACTGTCCACCACGCTCACATCCCTCTCCGCGCTCATGACCCGCTCCCCCTCCAGATGTCCGTGAACCGGTCCAGCAGTGCGGCCGCCGCCGTCACGTCGTCCGTGAGCGGCCGGTCGGCCTGGTCCCGCGAGAGCACCGACTCGGCGAGCCCCAGCGCACGGCCCACCGGCAGGTCCGGCTCGGGCCGCAGGCCGCGCTGGGCCAGCGCCCGTACGGCGGCGACGAGTTCGCAGCCGACGACGAGACGGTACGCACGGCAGGCCCGCAGGGTCTGCCGTGCCGCGAGCGAGGCGAAGCTGGCCTGTTCCTCGACGCCCCGGGAGAGTACAGCGTGGCCGAGCGAGGCGGGAGCGGAGAAGGCGCGCAGGTCGCCGAGGGCCGCCCCGGCGGCGTACTCGAGGATCATCACGCCGGAGGCGGCGGGCTCCTCGTTGGCGAGGAAGGGCCGCAGCCGGGTGAAGCCGGGCTCGTTGAGCGTGGACAGGCGTGACGTCGACAGCCGGGCCACCTGGGTCAGGGCGAGCCTGAAGTGGTCCAGGGCGAGGGCGAGCTGGGCCTGGTAGAAGCCGCCGTGGTGGTAGGCCGCCATGTCCTCGGCGGAGATCAGCGGGTTCTCGGCGGCCGCGTTGATCTCGATCCGGACGACCTCCTCCAGGCCGTCCGCCGCGTCCAGCGCCGGCCCGTGTATCTGCGGCAGGCAGCGGAAGCCGTACGGGTCCTGGATCCGGCCGAGCGGCGGGGTGGGCCGGTCGGCCGCGCCGATCAGCTCACGCATCCGGCGGGCGACGTCGGTGGAGCCCCGGTGCGGCCGGGCGGCGTGCACGGGGGCGGCGTACGCCTCGTGCGAGCCGTCGACGGCCAGCAGCGAGAGCGCGGCGACGACCTGGGTGGCCTCCACCAGCCCGCGCAGCTCGTCGAGGGCCAGCGCGGACTGACCGAGGGTCAGGGCGTTGCTGCTGATGAAGGCCAGCGCGTCGTTGTTGTCGAGCTGCTGCGGCTTGGGCGCGCCCGGCCCCCGCCACGGGGCCTCGCCGGCCAGCGCCAGGGCGGCCTGCGCGAGGGCGGCGATGTCGCCGGTGCCGACCGAGCCGAACTCGTTCACCACCGGGTGGGCGCCGCTCTCCAGCGCCTCGCACAGTGCGGTGACGACCGTGGGCCGCAGTCCGGCGCCGCCCGCGAGGAGCTGGTTGGCGCGGACGGCGAGCATCGCCCGCACCTCCCGCGCGGGCAGTTCGTCGCCGATCGCGCCGGCGTGGCTGCGCAGCAGCCGGAGCCCGTGCTCGGCGGCCGTGTCGGTGGGCACGTCCTCGTTCCGGTTGGCGCCCACGCCGGTGGAGCGGCCGTAGACGCGTCCGGTCGCGGCGATCTGCCGGGCGGCGTCCCAGGACACCGTCACCCGCCTCATCGCGTCGGTGCCGGGCACCGGCCGCGCGTTTCCTTCGGCGAGGCGCACGACATCGGCGATGCCGAGCCCGATCCCGTCGAGGACCACCAGGCCGGTGTGGCCCAGGGATCCCCGGGACACGGCATCCGGAGTGTCCACGATCCGAGACGACATAACCCTCAAACCCCAATCAATATGGACATCCGATCTTGCCCTGCGGTCATCCGTTACCTCGGATTAACTCCGAACCGTTGACAACCTATTCAGATACCAAGAACTCTGCATGACGTTATACAGCCGGGCAAGGGACAACTCATGATCCAGTTCGATGCGGTCCACAAGCGCTTCCCCAACGGCACGACAGCAGTCCACGATCTCACCCTGGAGATGCCCGAAGGGGGCGTGACCGTCCTGGTCGGATCCTCCGGTTGCGGCAAGACGACCACGCTGCGGATGATCAACCGGATGATCGAGCCGACCTCCGGCACCATCCGGGTCGGCGGCCGGGACGTGACCCGGCAGGACGCCGCGGAGCTGCGCCGCTCCATCGGGTACGTCATCCAGCAGGCGGGCCTGTTCCCGCACCGCACGGTGCTGGACAACATCGCCACCGTGCCGCTCCTGCTCGGCCGGAGCCGGAAGGCGGCCCGCGCCCGGGCCGCGGAGCTGCTGGAGACCGTCGGCCTCGCCGCCGACGCGGGCCGGCGGTACCCGCACCAGCTCTCCGGCGGCCAGCAGCAGCGCGTGGGCGTGGCCCGCGCCCTGGCCGCCGACCCGCCGGTGCTCCTGATGGACGAGCCCTTCGGCGCGGTCGACCCGGTGGTGCGCACCCAGCTCCAGGACGAACTGCTCCGCCTGCAGAAGGAGTTGAGCAAGACCATCGTCTTCGTCACGCACGACATCGACGAGGCCGTGCGGCTCGGCGACCAGATCGCCGTGTTCCGCACGGGCGGCCACCTGGTGCAGTGCGCCACGCCCGCCGAGCTCCTCGCCCGCCCCGCCGACGACTTCGTGGCCGACTTCCTCGGCGCCGAGCGCGGTCTGAAACTGCTGTCGCTGACGGCCCTCGCGGACGTGCCGCAGGGCCCGGCCCCCGAGGACGGCCCCTGGAGGCTGGTGCTCGACGGGGCCCGCAGGCCCCGGCACTGGAAGTCCGCCGACGCCGAGATCCCCGTGCGCCCGCTGACCGACGGCGACTCCCTGCTGTCGGCGCTGAACGAGTCCGTCGCCTCCCCCACCGGCATGATCGCGCGCGTCGACGCGGCCGGCGTCCTCACCGGCGTCTCCTCACGCGACGCCATCCACGCTCACGCCGGCCGGGCGCACACCGAAGCGCGGGTGGCGGCATGAGCGTCGACTGGTCGTGGCTGGGCGACCACACCGACGAGCTCACCAGCCTGACGATCTCGCATCTGCAGGCCGCCCTCACCGCCGTCCTGTTCGGCGTGCTGATCTCCCTCCCGCTCGCCGTCGTCGCCCACCGGATCCGCCCGCTGCGCGGCTTCCTGCTCGGCTTCTCCAACGTCCTGTTCACGATCCCCTCGATCGCGATCTTCGTGCTCCTGCTGCCGGTCAGCGGACTGACCCGGACCACCACGGTCATCGGCCTGACGGTCTACACCCTGGTCGTGCTGCTGCGGAACACGGTCGAGGGCCTTGACTCGGTGCCCGCGAAGACCAAGGAGGCGGCCAAGGCCATGGGCACGCGCCCGCTGCGCACGCTCCTGACCGTGGAGTTCCCGCTCGCCCTGCCCGTGATCATGGCGGGCGTCCGCATCGCCACGGTCATGTCGATCTCCCTGGTCTCGGTCGCCACCTACATCGGCGACGGCGGCCTCGGCCAGCTCTTCACCGACGGCTTCCAGCGCGACTTCCCGACCCCGGTGATCGCGGGCGTGGTCCTGACGATCCTGCTCGCGGTCGTGGCGGACGCCCTGCTGGTCGCCCTCCAGTACGTGCTGACCCCCTGGCGCAGGAGGCGAGCCTGAGATGTACGAACTCCTCAAGAACCTCGGCACCTGGCTGACCAGCGGTGCCACGTGGACCGGCTCCGACGGCATCGCCCACCGCCTCGCCGAGCACCTGCAGTACTCGCTCCTCGCGACCCTCATCGCGGCCGCGATCGGCCTCCCGGTCGGGCTGCTGATCGGCCACACCGGCAAGGGCGCCTTCGTCGCGATCAACCTCTCGTCCTTCGGCCGCGCGCTGCCCACCGTCGGCCTGGTCGTCCTGGTCTTCCTGGCCGGCGGCCTGTCGATGCTGCCGGTGTACGTGGCCCTGGTCGCCCTCGCCGTCCCGGCCATCGTCACCAACACCTACGCCGGGATGACGGCCGTCGACCCGGACGTACGGGACGCGGCCCGCGGCCAGGGCATGCGCGGCCACCAGGTCCTCCTCCAGGTCGAACTGCCGCTCGCGCTCCCGCTGATCATGACCGGCCTGCGCCTGGCGCTGATCCAGGTCGTCGCCACCGCCACGATCGCCGCGTACGTCTCCTTCGGGGGGCTGGGCCGCTACGTCTTCGACGGCCTCGCCCAGCGCGACCTGGTGCAGGTGCTCGGCGGAGCGGTGCTGGTCGCCGCGGTCGCCGTCGCCCTGGACCTGGCCCTCTCCGGCCTCCAGCGCCTCCTCTTCCTCCCCCGCTCTCGACGTCGCTCGAGCGGGGGGACCCCCACCCGCACCGCCTAGGGACCCAGACCATGAACCGACGCACCCTCCTCGGCGGCCTGTTCGCGGCCGCCTCCGTCCCCGCCCTCTCCGCCTGCGCGAGCGGCGTCACCTCCCTCGACGGCCAGGGCTCCGCCTCCGGCGGCGGCTCCAGCAAGGGCGGGGTCACCATCGGCACCGCCAACTTCACCGAGAACCAGGTGCTCGGCCACCTCTACGCGGCCGTGCTGAGGCAGGCCGGTGTGAAGGTCACCGTCCGCCCCAACCTCGGCACCCGCGAGATCGTGATCCCCGCGCTCAGGAGCGGTGACATCGACCTCCTGCCCGAGTACCAGGGCGCCCTCCTCAACTACCTCGACCCGAAGGCCACCGCCTCGGAGGAGGGCACGATGCAGAACGCCCTCACCCTGGCGCTGCCCGGGGGCCTGCAGATCCTGCCGTACGGCACCGCCGAGGACTCCGACGCCTTCGTGGTCACCCGCGAGACGGCGAAGAAGTACGGACTGACGTCGCTGGCCGACCTGAGGAAGCAGAACGGCCGGCTGGTCCTCGGCGCCGCCCCCGAGGTCAAGAAGCGCCGGGTGGGCGCGGTCGGCCTCAAGGACGTCTACGGCGTCGAGTTCAAGGAGTTCAAGTCGCTCGACTCCGACGGCCCGCTGGTCAAGGGCGCCCTGCGGAAGGGCGACGTGGACGTGGCGAACCTCTTCACCACCGACACCGACATCGAGGCCGGCGACTGGGTGGTGCTGACCGACCCCGAGAACCTCATCCCCAGCCAGCACATCGTCCCGCTGATCGCCGACCGCAAGGCCGACGACACCGTCCGCAAGGCGCTCGCCCGCCTCGGCAACGTCCTGACCACGGCGCAGCTCACCGAGCTCAACCGCCTCGTCGACAAGGACAAGAAGGACCCCGAGGAGGTCGCGGACGCGTACGCGAAGCAGCACGGGCTGGCCGGGTGACGGGCGGGGCGCCCCGCCCCCGCGGGACGCCCCGAACAGGGGGGCTAACCCCAGTGCGATCGGCCTCCCACCTCCTTACCGTTGTGTTCCATGACGGGAATGGAGACCGGTATGGACGCGCGGGACGCCGAGCTCAAGAAGGAACTGAACGCCACCCTGCAGGCGCGCAGGGAACTCGGCGAGGAGTACGAGTCTGCACTGGTCGACTCGTTCCTGGAGAAGGTCGACCAGCGCATCGACGGCGCGGTCGAGCGCCGGGTGCGCAGGCAGCTGGCCGAGCAGCAGATGGTGGTGGCCCGCGGCTCGAAGGCGCCCAGGCCCACCGACACCTGGGGCGAGCGCTTCGGCTTCGGTCTGGTCTCGCTGGTGCTGGCGATCCCGCTCTCCGCGATCGGCGGCTCGCTCGGCCATCTGCCCGGTCTCTTCGCCACCTGGGCGGGGATCGTCGGCGTCAACTTCGTCCAGGCGGCCCGCGGCAACCCCGAGCTCTTCGGCCGCCGCCGGCGGGACAAGGACGGGGACCGCTGGGAGGAATGAGAAGGATGTGCGCGGGGACCGCCGCACCCCCGCGAACGGGGGGCGGGACGACGGCGGTCCCCGCGAGGGACGCTGACCGGTCAGGCCGGTGTTCGCGTCCAGGCGTCCATGGAGGTCCGGGAGCCGCTCCGGAGGTCCTTGGACGTTCGGTGCCGGCCCGGGCGGGGAGCCGCTCCCGCCCTGCCGACATCCCCTAATCTGCCGGACGCGTGTTAAGCGTGTGCTGCGTGGACGTGACGCGCTCGTACCACTTCCGCGAAGCCCGCGAACGTGGCCGACGGCCGCGAACGCGCCGCGGACACCGGCGGTTCACCCGGGGTTCGCGGTTACTTCCCCTTGGCCAGGAAGGCGAGCAGGTCCTGCCGGCCGATCACGCCGGTCGGCTTGCCCTCGACGAGGACGATCGCCGCGTCCGCGCGGCCCAGCACGGACATCAGGTCCGCGACCGGCTCGCCGGAGCCGACCTGCGGCAGCGGGGCGGACATGTGCTTCTCCAGCGGGTCCTCCAGGGAGGCCCGCTTGGTGAACAGGGCGTCGAGCAGCTCCCGCTCCACCACGGAGCCCACCACCTCGGCGGCCATCACGTCCGGGTGCCCGGCCCCCGGCTTCACGATCGGCATCTGCGAGACGCCGTACTCGCGCAGCACCTCGATGGCCTCCCCGACGGTCTCGTCCGGGTGCATGTGGACGAGGGACGGGATGGCGCCGTGCTCCTTGTCGTCGAGGACGTCGCCGACGCGGGCGCTCGGGCCCGTGTCCTCCAGGAAGCCGTAGTCGGCCATCCACTCGTCGTTGAAGATCTTGCTGAGGTATCCGCGGCCGCTGTCGGGCAGCAGCACCACCACGACGTCGTCCTCGCCGAGCCGGGAGGCGACCTCCAGGGCCGCGACGACCGCCATCCCGCAGGAGCCGCCGACCAGCAGGCCCTCCTCCTTGGCCAGCCGGCGGGTCATCTGGAAGGAGTCCTTGTCGGACACGGCGACGATCTCGTCGGCCACGGTCCGGTCGTAGGCGGTCGGCCAGAAGTCCTCACCGACGCCCTCGACGAGATACGGCCGCCCGGAGCCGCCGGAGTACACGGACCCCTCGGGGTCGGCGCCGACGACCTGGACCCTGCCGTCGCTGACGTCCTTCAGGTAGCGGCCGGTGCCGGAGATGGTTCCGCCGGTGCCCACGCCCGCCACGAAGTGGGTGATCCTCCCCTCCGTCTGCTTCCACAGCTCGGGGCCCGTGGAGTGGTAGTGGGAGAGCGGGTTGTTGGGGTTGGAGTACTGGTCCGGCTTCCAGGCACCGGGCGTCTCGCGCACCAGCCGGTCGGAGACGTTGTAGTAGGAGTCCGGGTGCTCGGGGTCCACGGCGGTCGGGCAGACGACCACCTCGGCGCCGTAGGCCCGCAGCACGTTGATCTTGTCGGTGCTCACCTTGTCGGGGCACACGAAGATGCACTTGTACCCCTTCTGCTGCGCGACGATGGCGAGCCCGACGCCGGTGTTGCCGCTGGTGGGCTCGACGATGGTGCCGCCCGGCTTCAGCTCCCCGCTCTTCTCGGCCGCCTCGATCATGCGCAGGGCGATGCGGTCCTTCACCGAGCCGCCCGGATTGAAGTACTCGACCTTGGCCAGGACGGTGGCCCTGATGCCCTTGGTCACGCTGTTGAGCCGCACCAGCGGGGTGTTGCCGACGAGGCTGATCATCGAGTCGTGGAATTGCACCGTTGTCTCCGGATGCTTGCAAAAGATGTGGCTGTGATGGTGCCGCCAGCCTACGGCTCGCGGGAGCCCGGCACGCGCCGTTGAGATTGGCGAACGGTCGGTACGGGGCAAGGAGTGGATGTACGGCTAAGAGGAGGTGGCGGCGGCGTATGACGAGCATGTCGAGGGCGAGGGTGGCCCGGCGGATCGCGGCCGGTGCGGCATTCGGCGGCGGCGGGATCGGGCTGGCCGGCGCGGCGGCGGTCGGGCTGCTGCTGGCGGAGGTCCACCTGGCCAGGCGGCAGGTGGGCAACGGCAGCAGCGGGCGCGTCCCGGTGGCGGACGGCCTGTACGGCACCACGTACACCGTGCCCGACGATCCGCCCCTGCGCCTGACGATGCTCGGTGACTCCACGGCAGCGGGCCAGGGCGTCCACCGGGCGGGCCAGACCCCGGGCGCCCTGCTCGCCTCGGGCCTCGCGGCGGTCGCCGAGCGCCCGGTGGAGCTGCACAACGTGGCCCTGCCGGGAGCCATGTCCGACGACCTGGACCGCCAGGTGGCCCTGGTCCTGGCGAACCCCGCCCGCACCCCCGACGTGTGCGTGATCATGATCGGCGCGAACGACGTCACCCACCGCATGCCGCCGACCCGTTCCGTGCGCCATCTCTCGGCGGCGGTACGCCGGCTGCGCACGGCCGGTACGGAGGTGGTGGTCGGCACCTGCCCCGACCTCGGCACCATCGAACCGGTCCAGCAGCCGCTGCGCTGGCTGGCCCGCCGGTCCTCCCGGCAGCTCGCCGCGGCCCAGACGATCGGGACCGTCGAGCAGGGCGGCCGTACGGTGTCGCTGGGCGACCTGCTCGGCCCCGAGTTCGAGGCCAACCCCCGGGAGCTCTTCGGCCCCGACAACTACCACCCCTCGGCCGAGGGGTACGCCACGGCCGCCATGGCCGTCCTCCCGACGGTCTGCGCGGCCCTCGGCCTCTGGCCGGACGAGGAGGAGCGCCCCGACGTCTCCCGGCGCGAGGGCTTCCTCCCGGTCGCCCGGGCGGCGGCGGAGGCCGCCTCCGAGGCGGGCACCGAGGTCACCGCGGCGATGCCCACGGGGCCGCGCGGTCCCTGGGCGCTGCTCAAGCGCCGGCGCAGGCGCCGGGTGCAGGAGCCGGAGACGGCACCGTCCCGCACCAGGCTGTCCGGCGGCACCGCGTCCAAGGGAGCATGAGCAAAGCAAGCGCTTAGTAAATTGCGGCCAGGGTCACACCGCTCTACCCGTGACCCCGGCCATACGTACGGGTAACTTCCCAAGCAGCCCTGCCCATCCCCACACGTACGCCAATGGAGCCGTGATGCCCGAAGCCGTGATCGTCTCGACCGCCCGCTCCCCCATCGGCCGCGCCTTCAAGGGCTCCCTCAAGGATCTGCGCCCCGACGACCTCGCCGCCACGATCATCCAGGCCGCCCTCGCCAAGGTCCCCGAGCTGAACCCCGAGGACATCGAGGACCTGATGCTCGGCTGCGGCCTGCCCGGCGGCGAGCAGGGCAACAACCTCGGCCGCATCGTGGCCGTGCAGATGGGAATGGACCACCTCCCGGGCTGCACCATCACCCGGTACTGCTCCTCCTCGCTGCAGACCTCCCGGATGGCCCTGCACGCCATCAAGGCCGGCGAGGGCGACGTCTTCATCTCGGCCGGCGTCGAGATGGTCTCCCGGTTCGTGAAGGGGAACTCCGACAGCCTCCCCGACACGCACAACCCCCTCTTCGCCGAGGCCGAGGCCCGCACCGCCGAGGTCGCCGCCCAGGAGGGCACCGGCTGGCACGACCCGCGCGAGGACGGCCTGGTCCCCGACCCCTACATCGCGATGGGCCAGACCGCCGAGAACCTGGCCCGCCTCAAGGGCGTCACCCGCCAGGACATGGACGAGTTCGGCGTCCGCTCGCAGAACCTCGCGGAGGAGGCCATCAAGAACGGCTTCTGGGAGCGCGAGATCACCCCGGTGACGCTGCCCGACGGCACGGTCGTCGCCAAGGACGACGGACCGCGGGCCGGCGTCACGATGGAGGGCGTCGCGGGCCTCAAGCCGGTCTTCCGCCCCGACGGCCTGGTCACCGCCGGCAACTGCTGCCCGCTCAACGACGGCGCGGCGGCCGTGGTCGTCATGAGCGACACCAAGGCCCGCGAGCTCGGGCTCACCCCGCTCGCCCGCATCGTGTCCACCGGCGTCTCGGGCCTGTCCCCCGAGATCATGGGCCTCGGCCCGGTCGAGGCGAGCAAGCAGGCCCTGAGCCGCGCCGGCCTGACCATCGGCGACATCGACCTGGTCGAGATCAACGAGGCCTTCGCCGCCCAGGTGATCCCCTCCTACCGCGACCTCGGCATCCCGCTGGAGAAGCTGAACGTCAACGGCGGCGCCATCGCCGTCGGCCACCCCTTCGGCATGACCGGTGCCCGCATCACCGGCACGCTGATCAACTCCCTCCAGTTCCACGACAAGCAGTTCGGTCTGGAGACGATGTGCGTCGGCGGCGGCCAGGGCATGGCGATGATCGTCGAGCGTCTGAGCTGACCTCTCGGTAACCGCCATAGCACACACCGTGATTCGATGGCCCGGAGTCCGGGAATCCCCCGGCCTCCGGGCCGTTTTGTGATCCAATCTCCCCCAGGATGTGACCTATCTCCCTAGCGGAGGAGATCTACGCAGGTCAGCGCCGTTACGTCGGTAAACGCCGGGCCCAAAGTCCCGCCCGTTTCGTGACGTTACGCACTGACAGCTGGTTAGTCCGCCCTTCAAGCTGATGTAGGAAGTCGGGGGTCGACTTTGAACCGGGAGTACGTCAGTGAGCGCCATGCCGATCGCCTTGCTGGTCATCACGGCCGCCACCGGCGCCGTGGGTGTCGCCGTCCTGCGCACGCTCATGGTGCTGCGTCGTGAGGTCGCGGTACTGCACACCCAGCTCGCCGAGCACCACCCCGCGCGCGGCCTCGTACCGGCCGCCCGCTCCTCCGAGGCCGACGAGATACGCGCCGCGGTCGCCGCGGCCCTCGCCGAGGAGCGTGAGCGCGAGCTCGCCGAGGCGCGTGCCTTCTGGGCCGCGCAGGAGGCCCGTGACGCCTCCGACGCGCCGTCGTTGCTGGGCCTGCCCGACAGTGAGCTGTTCCTGCCCCGCCAGGCCGATTTCGTGGGTCTGGAGCCGGTGAGCGAGCCGACCGCGGACGCGGACGAGTTCACGGGGGACTCCCCCGAACTGGCCGCGGCCCGCCGCCGCCACCCCTCCCACCCGGACTTCGTCCCGGTGCAGTCACCGGTCGTGAACGACCACGAGCGCACGGTGGCCACCCTGGAGGAGCTGGCCTCCTCGCGCGTCGAACTGGCCGACGTCCGCCCGGGCCCGCTGGGCACCCTCGACGTCTACGTCTTCGCCGACGGCACCACGCTGTGCATGACCCCGGGCCACCGCGAAACGGCCGAGCGCCTCGCGGCGGCCCTGCACTCCGGCGAGACCCCCGTCCTCCTGGGCGGCTCGGGCATCTCCGGCGCGTACACGCTGACGTTCGAGTGCGGCGAGGAGAACGTCTACATCCTGGCCGACCGGGTCATCGCGTCCCTGTAGAGCGCGGGAACCGCCGACGGCCTCAGACACCCGCCCGGGACTGCGCCTCCCCCACGAGCCGCACCGCTTCGTCGACCTGGCCCTCGTCGCCCAGCACGAGCGCCAGGTCATGAACGGCGACGGTGATTTGATCAGCCGCGGCGAACATCCCCGCGTCGGGCATCACCCGGGGCTCCGCCCCGGGCTCCTCCAGGGCCTGCGCCCGCCGGGCCAACTCCCGCGCCAGCGACAGCGCTTCCGCGGCGGCCCCGCGCTGCAGCCGGCTCTGCGGCGCCGCCCTGAGACGGTCGGCGAAATGATCCACGGCACGAGTCAGAGGCGTCGTATCAACCACGGAGCGAGCCTACGCGCCGCCGCACTGTTGCCAACAGGCGAACGCTCAGGCACGGTGACCTGAAGGACCGGCTTACATCCCCATTTTCGTCCGGAGGCGCCGATGTCCCAAGTCTTCTCCGAGGAGACCCATCGCAACCTGCTCGCCCGCATCCCCCACTGCACCGGCCGCGAAGTCACCGACTGGCTTCGCGCCGTCGAAGACGGCCCGGCTCTCTTCAACTTCGAGGAGAAGGTCAGCTGGCTCCGCCACGAGCACAATCTCGCGTACGGCCACGCCAAGGCGATTGTTCACGAGTACGACCTGAGGAGGGCCGCGCGCAAACTGCTCTAGGCGCGCAACTGGACGACGACAAAGGGCCCCGGGAGGAACCCGGGGCCCTTCGCTGTGGGCGGCGGCCGGCGTACGGCCGCCGACCGCTAGTCGTTGCTGTTGAGGATCGCGATGATCCGCAGGAACTCCATGTAGATCCACACCAGCGTCAGCGTCAGGCCGAAGGCCGCCAGCCACGCCTCGTCCTTCGGCGCGCCGTAGGCGATGCCGTCCTCGACCTGCTTGAAGTCCAGGGCGAGGAAGCACGCGCCGAGCAGAATGCCGACGACGCCGAAGAAGATGCCGAGCGGGCCGCTGCGGAAGCCGAGGCCGTCACCGCCGCCGAAGACGGCGAACAGCAGGTTCACCATCATCAGCAGCACGAAGCCGAGCGCGGCCGCCATGACGAAGCCGTAGAAGCGGCGGTTGACGCGGATCCAGCCGGCCTTGTAGGCGACCAGCACCCCGGCGAAGACCGCCATCGTGCCGATCACCGCCTGCATGGCCGCACCGCTCGCGATGCGGTTGTCGACGATGCTGGAGACCACGCCGAGGAAGACACCCTCGAACGCGGCGTACGACAGGATCAGCGCGGGGGTGGCCTTGCGCTTGAAGGACTGGACGAACGCCAGGACCATGCCGATCAGCGCGGCGCCGATGCCGATGCCGTAGGACCGGCTGATGTGGGCGTCGTCGACCGGCAGCAGCGCCCAGGCGAGCGCGGCCGTCACGATCAGGGTGCCGAGCGTCGACGCCGTGCGCAGCACGACGTCGTCGATGGTCATCCGGCCGGCGGTGGTGACCGGGGCCTGGGGCGGGGCGCCCTGCAGCCCCTGCTGGGCGTACGGGTTCTGCGCGTACGGGTTCTGGGCGTAGGGGTTGCCGGCCGGCTGGGCGTACGGGTTGCCCTGCGTGCCGACAGCCTGTCCCCCGGCCTGCGGCGCGGCGTTGAAGCCCGCGTAGCCGTTGTCGCGGCTGAACCCCCGTCGCGAGAAGACCGGGTTTCTGCTCCTCATTGCACTCCTCCATGGCCGCACCACGCGGCCTTGGCATCAAGGGTAATAGGTAGGCAAAGGATTGACCCTAGTGCTTGGGGAGGATCTTTCCCTCGTCGTGCTGCGCAACACGCTAGCCGGATCCGTGATTCCCCTCACCGCGGGGGGCCAGTCATGACCAATCTGCGACATGGCCGGAACCTGCCGGAGATCACTCAGCCCAGCGGGAAGCCCGTGTAGCCCTCGGCGAGGTCGGCCTCGGCGGCCCGCGAGGACGCGATGCGCTCCAGCCGGGCGAGCTGCAGCCGGTCCTCGAAGGGCGTGGCGTCGGGGGCCCGGTGCAGCATGGTCGTCATCTCGTACGAGAACCGCTCGGCCTGCCAGACGCGGCTCAGGCAGGTCTGCGAGTAGGCGTCCAGGAGTTGTGCCGAGCCGGTCTCCTTCCGGTGGGTCAGCGCCCGCGCGAAGGTGACGACGTCCCCGACGGCGAGGTTCAGGCCCTTCGCGCCGGTGGGCGGCACGATGTGCGCGGCGTCGCCGGCCAGGAAGAGCCGCCCGTGCCGCATGGGCTCGTGGACGTAGGAGCGCATGGGTGTCACCGACTTCTGGGTGATCGGGCCGCGCTCCAGCCGCCAGCCGTCCCCGGTCTCCAGGCGGCGCTCCAGCTCCTGCCAGATCTCCTCGTCGCTCCACGCCTCGGCGTCGGTGCCCTCGGGCACCTGGAGGTACAGGCGGGAGACGGACGGGGAGCGCATGGACAGCAGGGCGAAGCCGCGGTCGTGGCGGGCGTAGACGAGCTCGTCGTGCGAGGGCGGGACGTCGGCGAGGACGCCGAGCCAGGAGAAGGGGTAGGTCCGCTCGAAGACGCGGGTCAGCTCCTCGGGGATCGCCTTGCGGGCGACGCCCCGGAAGCCGTCGCACCCGACCACGTAGTCGCACTCCAGGACGGACTCGGCGCCCTCGTGCCGGAACCGGACCCGCGGGCTGTCGCCCGCCGCGCCCTCGATCGCGAGCGCCTCCGCCTCGAACAGCAGCGGGCCGCCCTCCTTCAGCTGGAGCGCGATCAGGTCCTTGCACACCTCCGTCTGGGCGTACACCGTCACCGACCGGCCGCCGGTGAGGGCGGGGAAGTCGACGCGCCGGCGCTTCTTCGCGTACCGCAGCTCGATGCCGTCGTGCCGCAGGCCCTCCCGGTCCATGCGGTCCCCGGCCCCGGCCGCGCGCAGCACGTCCGCCGTGCCCTGCTCCAGGATTCCGGCCCGCTGGCGCCGCTCGACGTAGGCCCGGTCGCGGCTCTCCAGCACGACGGAGTCGATGCCGGCGTCGTGCAGCAGCCGGGCGAGCAGAAGTCCGGCCGGACCGGCTCCGATGATGCCGACGGTGGTACGCATCGGTCGTTCCCTTCGGGTGGGGCGCCTTCGCCTGGTGAAATTTACTTCACCAACTTCTGATGCGAGTCTCCGGCCGCGCCCGCCCGCTGTCAACGTCCGGACGGTGAAGTCTTCAATGAAGGATGCACGGAAACGAGGAGTGGAAGTGCCCGGAGCCGGACTTGAACCGGCACGCCCGCGAAGGGGCAGCGAGGTTTAAGCTCGCCGTGTCTGCATTCCACCATCCGGGCAGGCCATGGGCTCCGCTTCGAGCGCTCCGAGCCTATCGGGATACATCCCTCGAACAGCGGAGCGGCGGACCGATGTTGTCTTATTTTATTGACGTCTGAGGGTGCATCAGCCCGTGGTACGAGCCATCCGCACTTGCCAACAGCCTTGCGTGCGACGGTTCGTGGCGCATGCGGAATGACGGAATTTCACCGCCCGAACGAGGGTGCTCCACCGGTTCTCGACGTATCCGCTCCCGGGCCGCGGTGTCAGGGCTCCCGGTCATCCCCAGGTATGACCGCGCGGCGGGAGGTCCGACCCGAGTCGCCCCCAGGAACCGGAACAGCGGCTGACTCCACGGGCCCGCGCGGCCACCACCATGGAACGCGTCCCCTTCCAGACGTCGTCCCGCGAGGAGTTCCTTCCCGTGACCACCACACCCTCCCCCAGACTTCGTCCGGGGGTGCCCCCAGCCGGCCGGGCCACTGCCACCGTGGCCGCACGCGCCACGGACCTGTCGAAGATCTACGGACAGGGCGAGACCCAGGTGGTCGCCCTCGACCGGGTCCGCGTCGACTTCCGGCAGGCCGAGTTCACCGCGATCATGGGCCCCTCGGGGTCGGGCAAGTCCACGCTGATGCACTGCGTGGCCGGCCTCGACACCTTCTCCTCCGGCTCCGTCCGCATCGGCGACACCGAGCTCGGCTCCCTCAAGGACAAGCAGCTGACCAGGTTGCGCCGGGACAAGATCGGCTTCATCTTCCAGGCGTTCAACCTGCTGCCGACGCTGACCGCGCTGGAGAACATCACCCTCCCGATGGACATCGCGGGCCGCAGGCCCGACAAGGAGTGGCTGGAGTCGGTGATCGGCATGGTCGGCCTCAAGGACCGCCTGGGCCACCGGCCTTCGCAGCTCTCCGGCGGCCAGCAGCAGCGCGTCGCCGTGGCCCGCGCGCTCGCCTCCCGGCCCGAGATCATCTTCGGCGACGAGCCCACCGGGAACCTCGACTCCCGCTCCGGCGCCGAGGTGCTGGGCTTCCTGCGCAACTCCGTGCGGGAGCTGGGGCAGACGGTGGTCATGGTGACCCACGACCCGGTGGCGGCGGCGTACGCGGACCGGGTGGTGTTCCTCGCCGACGGCCGGATCGTGGACGAGATGTACCGGCCGACCGCGGACGGCGTCCTGGACTTCATGAAGCAGTTCGACGCGAAGGGCCGTACGAGCTGATGTTCCGCACCGCCCTGCGCAACGTCCTCGCGCACAAGGCCCGGCTCCTGATGACCGTGCTCGCCGTGATGCTCGGCGTGGCGTTCGTGTCCGGGACGCTGGTCTTCACCAACACCGTCTCCGACGCCTTCCAGAACAGCTCGGCCAAGGGCTTCGACCAGGTCGACGTGGCCGTGCGGGCCAAGTCCCAGGAGGACAAGGGCAACACGATCAGCAGGACGCCCGAGCTGACCCAGGCCATGCTCGACAGGAGTGCCGCGGTGCCGGGCGCGGCGCACGCCGTCGGCGTCGTCAGCGGCTTCACTGCCATCGCCGACCACCACGGCAAGCTCGTCGGCGGCGGCTTCCAGTCGCAGGGCGGCAACTACTGGGGCGGCAAGGACGCCCGGTACCCGCTGACGTCCGGCAGCGCGCCGCACGGCGCCGACCAGGTCGCCATCGACGCCAGGACGGCCGAGCGCGCCGGCTACAAGGTCGGCGACACGGTGCGCCTCTCCGTCGACGGCCCGGTCCTCACCCCGACCATCAGCGGCATCTTCACCACCGACGACGGCAACGTCGCCGCGGGCGGCAGCCTCGCCCTCTTCGACACCGCCACGGCCCAGAAGCTCTTCGGCACGCCCGGCACGTACGACGAGATCGACGTGACGGCCGACGCCGGCACCTCCCAGGGCGCGCTGAAGGCCGGGCTGGACAAGGCGCTGGGCACGAAGCTGGTGGAGACCACCACCGGAACGAAGCTCGCCGACGACCAGGCCCAGCAGATCTCCTCGTCGATGAGCGGGCTGCGGCAGGGCCTGCTGGTCTTCGCGGGCATCGCGCTGTTCGTCGGCACGTTCATCATCGCCAACACCTTCACCATGCTGGTCGCCCAGCGCACCAAGGAGCTCGCGCTGCTGCGTGCCGTCGGCGCCTCGCGCCGCCAGGTGACCCGGTCGGTGCTGATCGAGGCGTTCGTGGTCGGTGTGGTCGCCGGCGTCACCGGCCTGGTCGCGGGCATCGGGATCGGCGCCGGACTGCGCGCCCTGCTGGGCACGCTGGGCGGCAGCGTCCCGGACGGCCCGCTGATCATCACGCCGGGCACGGTCGCGGCGGCCCTCGCGGTCGGCGTCGTCATCACCATGCTCGCGGCCTGGCTGCCCGGCCGCCGCGCGGCGAAGATCCCGCCGGTGGCCGCGATGAACAGCGTCCACGCGAAGGCGACGGCCAAGTCGCTGGTGCTGCGCAACACGCTGGGCGCGCTGTTCGGCGCGGCGGGCGTCGCGGTGGTCCTCGCGGCCACCACGATGGACGGCTCGGACGGCCAGGCCCCGATGGGGCTCGGCGCGGTCCTGCTCATCATCGGCGTCTTCATCCTCACCCCGCTGCTGTCCCGTCCGCTGGTCGCGGCCGCGGCGCCGGTGCTCAGGATCTTCGGCATCTCGGGCAAGCTGGCCCGCCAGAACTCGGTGCGCAACCCGCGCCGCACGGCGGCCACCGCCTCCGCGCTGATGATCGGGCTCACCCTCATCACCGGCATGACGGTGATGGCGGGCAGCCTGCAGAGGTCCATCGACAAGATGGCGTCGTCCGCCATCAGGGCCGACTACGTGGTCTCCATGGCGAACGGCAACGAGCTCTCGCCGGACGTCGACAAGAAGCTGAAGGCGACCGGTGACGTGACCGCCACCAGCCCCCTGCGCAACGTCTACTCGCGCATCGACGGCACGGGCGAGTCCCTGACCGGCGTGAACGGCGCGGCGATCGCGGACCTCACCGACCTGAAGGTGGACGGCGGCGCCTTCAGGGTGGGCGGCGGCCAGGTCGTCGTCGACGAGGACACGGCCACGTCCCACGGCTGGAAGGCGGGTTCGCGCTTCACCGCGCACTACGAGGACGGGAAGTCGACCCCGCTGACGGTCTCCGGCGTCTACGAGGGCAACGAGCTGATCCGCGGCATCCTCGTCGACAGCGCCACCGTCACCCCGCACCTCACCGACCCCGGCGACATGCGGGTCCTGGTGAGGACGGCGGACGGCGCGTCCGGCGCGGCCAAGGACCGGCTGGAGAAGGCCCTCGGCTCCAACCCGGCCATCAAGGTCCAGAGCAAGCAGGACCTCTCCGACGACATCGCGAAGATGTTCACGCTGATGCTGAACATGCTCTACGGCCTGCTCGCCATGGCGGTGATCGTCGCGGTCCTCGGTGTCATCAACACCCTGGCCATGTCGGTCTTCGAGCGCTCGCAGGAGATCGGCATGCTGCGCGCGATCGGCCTGGACCGCAAGGGCGTCAAGCGCATGGTCCGCCTGGAGTCCCTGGTGATCTCCCTGTTCGGCGGCGTGCTCGGCATCGGCCTGGGCGTCTTCTTCGGCTGGGCGGCCGGCGAGCTGCTGGGCACGAAGATGGCGACGTACGAACTGGTGCTGCCCTGGGCGAGGATGGGGGTCTTCCTCCTCCTGGCGGCGGCGGTCGGCGTCCTCGCGGCCCTGTGGCCGGCCCGGCGGGCGGCCCGCCTGAACATGCTGGCGGCCATCAAGGCGGAGTAGTCCTGCGGCGGCGGGGGCCCCGTCCGGCAGCGGACGGGGCCCCCGCGTACGTACTCCCGCAGGCCCCTACGCCCGCGGCGCGCCCCAGGTGCGGGCGCGCAGCGGCATCCCCGAGGCGCCGCCCTCCGGCGCCCGCACCGCCAGCACCTGGTTGACACCGATGCGGTTGCGCTCGAAGGCGAGCGCGGACGCGGCCATGTACAGCCGCCAGACACGGGCGCGCCCCGGGCTCGTCAGCCGCACCGAACGCGCCCACTCCGCCTCCAGGTTGGTCACCCAGCGGCGCAGGGTGAGGGCGTAGTGCTCGCGGAGCGACTCGACGTCGCGCACCTCGAACCCGGCGCGTTCGAGCTGGGTGACGGTGGTGCCGATCGGGGCGAGCTCACCGTCCGGGAAGACGTACGCGTCGATGAACTCGTCGACGTCGTAGGCCGATTCGTCGCGCTGCGGCCTGCGGGCGATCTGGTGGTTGAGCAGCCGTCCGCCGGGGCGCAGCAGGCCGTACAGGTCCCGGGCGTACTCCAGGTACCGGTCCGCGCCGACGTGTTCGGCCATCCCGATGGAGGAGACGGCGTCGTAGGGCCCGTCGGCGACGTCCCGGTAGTCCTGCACCCGGATCTCCACCCGGTCGGTCAGCCCCTCGTCCGCGACGCGCTTGCGGGCGTAGGCGGCCTGCTCCTGGGAGAGCGTGACGCCCACGACGCTCACGCCGTGCTCGCGCGCCGCGTGGACGGCCATGGAACCCCAGCCGCAGCCGACGTCGAGCAGCCGCCGACCGGGCTTCAGGTCGAGCTTGCGGCAGACGAGTTCGAGCTTGTCGCGCTGGGCCTCCTCCAGCGTGCCGCCCTCGCGCCAGTAGGCGCACGAATACACCATGGACGGGCCGAGGACGATCCCGTAGAAGTCGTTGCCGACGTCGTAGTGGTGGCTGATGGCCCGCTTGTCGCTGCGCCGGGTGTGCAGGTGCGCGGGCGGCCTGCGGACCTCCTCGCGCGGCGGGGCGGGCGGCAGCGGCAGCCCGGCCACCTTCACCAGCCCGCGCGCCGCGGCCCGCACCTGCGGGTCCCGGAGCGCCTGGAGCAGGGTCCTGGAGTCCTCGCCGCGCTCCCACACCAGCGACGCCACCAGGTCGAGGGTGGTGTAGAGGTCTCCCTCGATGTCCAGGTCGCCCGCCACCCAGGCCCGGGCCAGACCCAGTTCCCCGGGCTTCCACAGCAGCCGGCGCACCGCCCGGCGGTTCCGCACGACCAGCGCGGGCGCACCCGGGGGCCCCGCCTGCGAACCGTCCCAGGCGCGGATGCGCACCGGCAACGGCACCCCCAGCAACTGCTCGACGAGGCTCTTCAGCCGCAGCGCGGCGTCAGCCATGGCGCACACCTCCGTGACAGCGATCCCGGAATGTCCCAGCACCACGTAAACACCTGAGGGCGGCTCGCGCAGTCCCTGGCGCGCGTTACGACCGAGTAAAATGCATGCAGCGCCCATCTATTTCTTGGCGCCCGGCGCCCCGCACACGCCGAAGGACCTCCCGCACCACGGATGGCGGGAGGTCCTTCGGTCGGATCGGCGGGCTCCGGTCAGGAGGCCTTCGCGCCGGACCTGGCCTTCTCCGGCCGGGCGGCCGGCACCGGCTTGGCGGCCTCGTAGAACTCCTCGCGCGGGTGCTCCATCGCGCCGAGGGAGACGACCTCGCGCTTGAGGAACATGCCGAGGGTCCAGTCGGCGAAGACACGGACCTTGCGGTTCCAGGTCGGCATCGCCATGCCGTGGTAGCCGCGGTGCATGTACCACGCCAGCCGGCCCTTGAGCTTGATCTTCATCTTGCCCAGGACGATCATCGCGACGCCCTTGTGGAGGCCGAGACCGGCCACCGCGCCCTTGTTGGCGTGCGCGTAGTCCTGCTGCGGGAAGCCCCGCATGCCGGAGATCACGTTGTCGCCGAGGACCTTGGCCTGGCGCAGCGCGTGCTGGGCGTTCGGCGGGCACCAGGCGTTCTCGTTGCCCGCCTTGCGGCCGACGAGGTCCGGGACCTGGGCGTTGTCGCCGGCGGCCCAGATGTAGTCGGTGCCCTTGACCTGGAGGGTCGGCGCGCAGTCGACGTGACCGCGGGGACCCAGCGGCAGGCCGTAGCGGGACAGGACCGGGTTCGGCTTGACGCCGGCCGTCCAGACGATGGTGTTGGAGTCGACCTCGAGGCCGTTCTTGAGCACCACGTGGCCGTCGACGCAGGAGTCCATCGAGGTGGAGAGGTAGATCTCCACGCCGCGGCTCTCCAGGTGCTCCTTGCCGTAGGAGCCCAGCTTGGGGCCGACCTCGGGCAGGATCTTGTCGGCGGCGTCGACCAGGATGAAGCGCATGTCCTCGCGGGACACGTTCTTGTAGTACTTGGCCGCGTCGCGGGCCAGGTCCTCGACCTCGCCGATGGTCTCCGCACCGGCGAAGCCGCCGCCGATGAAGACGAAGGTGAGCGCCTTGCGGCGGATCTCCTCGTCGGTGGTGGAGTCGGCCTTGTCGAGCTGCTCGAGGACGTGGTTGCGCAGGCCGATGGCCTCCTCGATGCCCTTCATGCCGATGCCCTGCTCGGCGAGGCCGGGGATCGGGAAGGTACGGGAGACCGCGCCGAGCGCGATCACCAGGTAGTCGAAGGGCAGCTCGTACGCCTCGCCGACCAGCGGGGCGATCGTGGCGACCTTGCGGTCCTGGTCGATGGTGGTGACCCGGCCGGTGAGCACCTCCGCCTTCGGCAGCACGCGTCGCAGCGGGACGACGACATGGCGCGGGGAGATGTTGCCGGCGGCGGTTTCGGGAAGGAAGGGCTGGTAGGTCATGTACGACCGGGGGTCGACGACCGTGACGGTCGCCTCTCCGTAGCGCATCTTCTTCTGGATGCGCCGAGCTGCGTACAGGCCTACGTACCCACCGCCTACTACGAGGATCCTGGGACGCTCCGTGGTGCTCATGCCATCGAGTATCCACCTGCCTCAGGGGGTGGGTTCGTGCGCCCCTTCACAAGCATCGGCAGGGGCTGTGTTATCCTCCGCGGCCCACTTGACAGGGGTCGCCGCGCGGCGGGGTGCGCCGGGGCGGTACGTCCCGTTGTCAATGCCGCGTGAGCTGGCTCTCCGTCCCCGGGCGGCCACCGTGAGCCCTCCGAAACACCCCTGCGAACGGCCCTTCCGCGACGCCCTCATCTGCCCCGATTGAACACGTTCAAGGGCCTGTTGACCCCCGAAAGGCTCAACCGGGCACCGTTTCACGCTTCCACGAGGCGGAATTCCTTGTGAAGAACTTCACGAACTTTGTCGGCGGGGCGCCGCCGAGAGGCCCCGAAAGGCCCCTCGGGCACGCTCATACGCTATCCGACCTGCTCGTCCGAGAGCTACTCACGGGTAGTAAAGAGACCTATGCCACCGACCACGCGATGCCGTCGAGGATGTCGTGCTCACTCACCACGACCTCCTGCGCGCCGGTCCGCTCCATGATCGAGAGCAGCACGAGGGCACCCGCCGCGATGACGTCGACGCGCCCCGGGTGCAGGGAGGGGACGGCCGCGCGCTCGGCGTGGGTGGAGTGCAGCAGCCACTCGGTGATCTCGCGGACCTTCTCGCGCGGGACGCGGGAGTGGTGGATGCGCTCCGAGTCGTAGGCGGGCAGCTCCTGCGCGATCGCCGACACGGTCGTCACCGACCCCGCGAGCCCGACCAGCGTGCGCGCCTCGCGCAGCGGGACGGTCTCCTCCGCGAGGTCGAGAGCCCGCTCGATGTCGGCCCGCACGGCCGCGATCTGCTCCTCGGCGGGCGGGTCGGTGACGGCGCCGTCCCGGACGAGGTGGCGCTCGGTCATCCGCACGCAGCCGACGTCGACCGAACGCGCCGCGCGCACCCGGTCGTCGCCCACGACGAACTCGGTGGAGCCGCCGCCGATGTCGACGACGAGGTACGGCCTGGCCATCGCGTCGCTGCCGGCCAGCTCCTTCGTCGCGCCGGTGAAGGAGTACTCCGCCTCCTGCTCGCCGGTGATGACCTCGGGCTCGACGCCGAGGATGTCCACGACGCCGCGGACGAAGTCGTCGCGGTTGGCGGCGTCCCGGGAGGCCGAGGTGGCCACGAAGCGGACCTGGGCGGCACCGAGCCCGCGGATCGCCTCCGCGTACTGGCGGCAGGCGGCGAAGGTGCGCTCCAGCGCCTCGGGAGCGAATCGGCCGGTGCGGTCCACGTCCTGCCCGAGCCGCACGATCGTCATACGCCGGTCGAGTTCCAGCAGTTCGCCGGTGGCCGGGTTGCAGTCCGCGACCAGCAGCCGGATGGAGTTGGTGCCGCAGTCGACGGCGGCGACCCGGGTGAACCCGGCGGGCACCGGCGGGGCGCCGGCAAGGACGGCGCCGCGGATCGCGGCGGGGTCCGCCACCTCGCCCTCCTCGCCGGGGTGTTCGTCCGCCGGGTCGGGCGCGGCGAGCGGCTGCACGCACGGGCCCTTGCGCCACCACTCCGGCAGCATCGCGATGGCCTCGTCGCCCAGGGGGTTCACCCCCGGGCCCGCGGCCAGGGAGTGGCCGACCAGCACATGCAGGCACTTCACCCGGTCCGGCATGCCGCCCGCGCTCGGGAAGCCCTCCAGGACCTCGATGGCGTCGCGGCGGGCGAGGTAGTCCTCGTGCGCGGCGCGGTAGGCGGCGGCCAGCTCCGGGTCGGTCTGCAGCCGTTCGGTCATCTCCTTCATGACGCCGTTGGCCTCCAGCGTGCCGATCGCGGAGGCGGCGCGCGGGCAGGTCAGGTAGTACGTCGTCGGGAAGGGCGTGCCGTCGGGCAGCCGCGGCGCGGTCTCGACGACGTCCGGCTGCCCGCACGGGCAGCGGTGCGCGATGGCGCGCAGCCCGCGCGGCGGCCGTCCGAGCTGCTGCTGGAAGGCTTCGACGTCCGCGGCGGTGGGCTCGGTGCGCGGGGTGGGCGGCGGGGGCGTGTGCATGCCTGTCTTTCTGCTTGTTCAGCGGTCCGCCGGCCGGAGCGCCGGGGGACCGGTCGGAGGCGTCGGTTCACCGGCCGGCGGCGTCCGACGTGTCGACGTCGTCCCAGACGTTGGTGTACCAGGGGCGGTCGGCCGCCCCCAGTTCGGACCGCGACTGCCTGGCCGCGTTCGGGTCGACGACGATGTAGCCGGTCTCGCCCGGCAGCACGTAGTGCAGCCGCTGCCGGATCTGCTGCTCGGCGTAGGAGTCGTCCTGCCAGCGCGCCTTGAGGTCGCGCAGCTGCTCGACCCGCTCCCGGGCCTGCTGCTTCTGCCGCTGGAGATCGGAGATCTGGGAGCGCTGGGAGACGTACTGCCTTATGGGATACGCGAGGGCCACGACCAGGGAACACACGACCAGGGCGAGCAGGGCCGCGCGGCCGGTCAGACGCGAGCGGCGGGCCTGCCGCTTGGTCTGGGAGCGGTAGACACGGGCCGCCGTCTGCTCGCCGAGCAGCTTGATCCTGGTCGCGGTCGAGAACCGGTCCCGGTCCTTCACGGCCATGTCCCCGCCTCCCGGTCACACGTGCGTACGTCCCCGCACACGGTACGGGACCGGTACGGGGACGTACGTACGACTGGCTAGGGCTTGACCCCGAAGGGCCCTTTCAGTCGGCCCGCCTCGAACGTGTCAGCCCTTGAAGCGGGGGAAGGCGCTGCGGCCCGCGTACACCGCGGCGTCGTCGAGGATCTCCTCGATGCGCAGCAGCTGGTTGTACTTGGCCACGCGCTCGGAGCGGGCCGGGGCACCGGTCTTGATCTGGCCGCAGTTGGTGGCGACGGCGAGGTCGGCGATGGTGACGTCCTCGGTCTCGCCGGAGCGGTGGGACATCATGCACTTGAAGCCGTTGCGCTGGGCCAGCTCCACGGCGTCCAGGGTCTCGGTCAGCGAGCCGATCTGGTTGACCTTGACGAGCAGCGCGTTGGCGGCGCCGTCCTCGATGCCGCGGGCCAGGCGCTCCGGGTTGGTGACGAACAGGTCGTCGCCGACGATCTGGACCTTGTCGCCGAGCTTGTCGGTGAGGACCTTCCAGCCGGCCCAGTCGTCCTCGAACAGCGGGTCCTCGACGGAGACGAGCGGGTAGGCCGCCACGAGCTCCTCGTAGTACTCCGTCATCTCGGCGGCGGAGCGCTCCTTGCCCTCGAAGAGGTACTTGCCGTCCTTGTAGAACTCGGAGGCGGCGACGTCGAGCGCGAGGGCGACCTGCTCGCCGGGGGCGTAACCGGCTTCCTTGATGGCTTCCAGGATGAGGTCGAGGGCCTCGCGGTTGGAGCCGAGGTTCGGGGCGAAGCCGCCCTCGTCGCCGAGGCCGGTGGCCAGGCCCTTGCTCTTCAGCACCTTCTTGAGGGTGTGGTAGACCTCGGTGCCCCAGCGCAGCGCCTCGGAGAAGGACTCCGCGCCGATCGGGGCGATCATGAACTCCTGGATGTCCACGTTGGAGTCGGCGTGCGAGCCGCCGTTCAGGATGTTCATCATCGGCACCGGCAGCAGGTGCGCGTTCGGGCCGCCGAGGTAGCGGAAGAGCGGCAGGTCGCTGGCCTCGGAGGCGGCGTGGGCGACGGCGAGGGAGACGCCGAGGATGGCGTTGGCGCCGAGCGAGCCCTTGTTGTCGGTGGCGTCCAGGTCGAACATGGCCTGGTCGATCAGGCGCTGCTCGGTGGCGTCGTAGCCGACCAGCTCCGGGCCGATCTGCTCGATGACGGCGAGGACGGCCTTCTCGACACCCTTGCCCTGGTAGCGGCCCGGGTCGCCGTCGCGGAGCTCGATGGCCTCGAAGGCGCCCGTGGAGGCGCCGGACGGGACGGCGGCACGACCCGTGCTGCCGTCGTCGAGGCCGACCTCGACCTCGACCGTGGGGTTGCCTCGGGAGTCCAGGATTTCCCGGGCTACGACGACGTCGATGGACGGCACGAGCATCTCCTTCATGGATGTGACGCGGCTACTGCAGTAGCGCGGTGGCTCTGCGAGACGAGCCTAACCGCCCGAGGCCGATCGGCCAGCCGGTCGCCCACCCCTTGAGCAGAACCGAGAGTAAATTGTTTCCGAACGGAACAAAAACCGGCACGAAAGCACGCGTGCGCACGCGCACAGCAGAACCCCGCCCCGGTGCGTACGGGGGAACACGCACCGGGGCGGGGAGACCGTGGGGACGGGGCCGGACCCTCACGTGCCCTCCATGCTGGAGGACACGGCTGTCAGGGCGCTGTGGTCCGGCTACCGGCCCGCTGTCACTTGAGGTGCAGCTGCTGGCCGGGGTAGATCAGGTCGGCGTCCTGGACGATGTCCTTGTTGAGCTTGAACAGCTTCGACCAGCCGCCCGCGACGTGGTGCTTCACGGCGATGGAGCTCAGGGTGTCGCCCTTGACGACCTTGTACTCGCCGTCGCCCTTCTCGACCTTCTTGCCGGTCGGGGTGGTGACGGTCTTCTGGCTCTTCTGCGACTTCGCGGCCGGGCGCTCGGAGGAGCGGGAGGCGGCCTGCGACTCGGTGTGGGTGGTGGTGCTCGGCTTCGAGGCGGCGGCGCCGTTGTAGGCGGCGCCGGACAGGCCCGTGCCGCAGACCGGCCAGGCACCCTTGCCCTGGGAGGCGAGCACCTTCTCGGCGACGGCTATCTGCTGCGCCTTGCCGGCCTGGTTGGCCTGCGGGGCGTAGGCCGTGCCGCCGTACGCGGCCCAGGTGGAGGCGGAGAACTGCAGACCGCCGTAGTAGCCGTTGCCGGTGTTGATGGACCAGTTGCCGCCCGACTCGCACTGGGCGACCTTGTCCCACTCGGAGGCGGTGGCGGCGGAGGCGTTGCCGGCCGCCATCAGCGGGGCGGCGATGGCGACACCGGTCAGGCCGGCGAACGCGGCGGCCCGGGTGGCCTTGGAAGGACGACGGTGCTTGCCCTGGCCGGAAAACAGCATGGTTGATCCCCTCACCGACGCCTGCGAGGTGAGCTGTCGGGTTCGGGCCGGTTGAGTTGCCCGGTCGTGCCTCGCTCCCGCTCGGCACGGCTACACCCCAAGCCGCCACCAGCAACTTCCCGGTGGGGCACTTACCTTGGGTCCCCCGCTCCTGCCTACGGCGCTTGACGCGACGACTGTTCCCGTGCGGCCGCTGGCAGGATTCGGCGTTGCGGCGGACGGGGCCCGTGTTGACGAGCGGTGAAGACCGTAGACACGCGATCCGCGGAAATTCAAAGACGATCAGGGCTTCTGAGACTCATCCCACACTTTCACCAAACCGGACATTCCGCGGCGAAGTATGACGTGAACTCCCGTTGGATTTCGCCCTATTCGCCACCGAGTCGCAGGGTCTGACCGGCCGCGATCCGGTTCGGGTCGTCGCCGATGGCCTTCTTGTTCTCGTCATAGAGCGCGCGCCATCCGCCGCTCACGTCACGGGAGTCGGCGATGGACGCGAGAGTGTCGCCGGCCCGGACGGTGTAGGTGCCGGCCGCGTGGCCGTCGGCCCCGGTCTCGTCGGCGCTCGCGCCACGGTGGCGGCCGCCGCCGAGCGCGCCGGTGTCGACCAGGCTCCAGGAACCCGCGGACTGCTCGGAGTTGTCCGAGTCGTCCCCCTTCGCCCGCTCCGCGGGGGAGGTGCCGCCCTCCCGCGCGGCGCTCGGGGCACGACGGGAGGCGGACCCGGACGGCGACGCGGATGCGGTGGATTCGGGTGAGTTGTCCGCCTTGCCCGTGGAGGCCGAAGGGGACGGGCCGGAGGAGGAGTCCAGGAGGGAGCCGTCGGACGAATCCGACGAAGAGGACTCGCCGGACGAGTCGGACGAGGAGGTGCCCGAGGAGTTGGACAGGCCGAAGGAGCTGCCGGACGACCCGGAGCCGGACGAGTCGTCACCGCCGCCCGGCACACCGGTGTCGATGTCCGCCGCGTCGGATTCCTTGCTCAGCCCGGTGGTCAGGCCGCAGGTGTGGAACGCGCCCACGCCCCGGTCCGCCAGGACCTTCTGGGCGACGGCGATCTGCTGGTTGCGGCTGGCCAGGTCGGGGCGGGTGGCGTAGTCGAGACCGCCGTACGCGTCCCAGTCGTCCTGGGTCAGCTGCAGGCCGCCGTAACGGCCGTCGCCGCTGTTCTGGCTCCAGGCTCCGCCGGTCTCGCACTGCGCCACCTTGTCCCACGTGCCACCGCCGTCGGCGGCGCTCGCGCCCGAGGCGGCGAGGAGCGGGAGGGCGATCGCGGAGCCGGTCACCCCGGCCGCGACGACGAGGGCGGGAGCCTGGCGGGGGCGACGGTGTCGACCGTTCCCGGAGAGCATGCGAAGGCCTTTCGGAGACAGCATTGACCGGCGCGGCGCACGGTCCTCGGCACAGCGCACTGGTGGGTGAACGTATCGGCTGACGATCACTTGTCACAAGTTAATGCCGCGTAGATCACGTGAAGATCACATAGTTGAAGGCGTGTCATCTTTGACCGCCTCCGACGCGGCGGCACGAGCGCCGCCCGGTGCCGATACGGTCGTGCCGTGAACGTCCCGAACTCCGCCCCCGAACTCTTCACCTGGGAGTTCGCCTCGGACCCGTATCCGGCCTACGCCTGGCTGCGCGAGCACTCCCCCGTCCACCGGACGACACTGCCCAGCGGTGTCGAGGCCTGGCTGGTCACCCGCTACGCCGACGCGCGTCAGGTGCTCGCGGACGCACGGCTGTCGAAGAACCCCGACCATCACGCCCCGGACGCGCAGGGCAAGAGCCGGACCGGCATCCCGGGCGAGCGCGGCGCCAACCTGATGACGCATCTGCTGAACATCGACCCGCCGGACCACACCCGGCTGCGCCGCCTCGTCTCCAAGGCGTTCACCCCGCGCCGGGTGGCCGAGTTCGAGCCCCGGGTGCAGGAGCTGACGGACGGTCTCATCGACCGGTTCGCGGCGCGGGGCCGGGCCGAGCTGATCCATGAGTTCGCCTTCCCCCTCCCCATCCACGCCATCTGCGACCTGCTCGGCGTCCCGCGCGAGGACCAGGACGACTTCCGGGACTGGGCGGGGATGATGATCCGGCACGGCGGCGGGCCGCGCGGCGGGGTCGCCCGCTCGGTGAAGAAGATCCGCGGCTATCTCGCCGAACTCATCCACCGCAAGCGCGGCGACCTCGGCGAGGACCTGATCTCGGACCTCATCCGCGCCTCCGACCACGGCGAGCACCTCACCGAGAACGAGGCCGCCGCGATGTGCTTCGTGCTCCTGTTCGCCGGCTTCGAGACGACCATCAACCTCATCGGCAACGGCATGTACGCGCTGCTGCGCAACCCCGGGCAGCGGGCCCTGCTCCAGGAGTCGGTCGAGCACGGCGGCACGGCGCTGCTGGACACCGGTCTGGAGGAACTGCTGCGCTACGACGGCCCCGTGGAACTGGCCACCTGGCGCTTCGCCACCGAGCCCCTCACCCTCGGCGGGCAGTCCATCGCCACCGGCGACCCCGTCCTGGTCGTCCTGGCGGCGGCCGACCGCGACCCGGCCCGCTTCTTCGGCCCGGACACCCTCGACCTCGCCCGCCGCGACAACCAGCACCTCGGCTACGGCCACGGCATCCACTACTGCCTCGGCGCCCCCCTGGCCCGCCTGGAGGCCCGGACGGCGCTGGGGACCCTCCTGCGCCGCCTGCCCGACCTCGACCTCGCGGCCGACCCGGCCGACCTGCGCTGGCGCGGCGGACTCATCATGCGGGGGCTGCGGGAGCTGCCCGTGCGCTTCACCCCTCGCGAGCGGGCCCGTCCCGGCGAGCGGCCTCCTCGGTCCGTCTGATCGCGTCGCGGTAGGCACGGGCCGCCGCGCGCAGTGCCGCCTCCGGGTCCACGCCCTCGGACTCGGCGCGTACCGCCAGGGCCAGCAGCTCGTAGCCGACGCCCTCCCGCCGGGGCAGGGGGACGTCGAGGCCCGCGGTCCGGGTGCGGGAGGCCAGCTTCGCGGCGAGGGCCAGGCCCGGCTGGCCCAGGGGGACGCCCTCGGTCACCGAGGTGCGCCGCTTCTCCACCGCCTTGGTGCGCAGCCAGTGCTCCTTGACCTCCTCGGGCGTCGAGGCGGTCGCGTCCCCGAAGACATGGGGGTGGCGGTGGATGAGCTTGGTGACGATGCCGGCGGCGACATCGTCGACGGAGAACGGCGCCTGCGGGTCCTCCTCGGCGATACGGGAGTGGAAGACCACCTGGAGCAGGACGTCGCCGAGTTCCTCGCGCAGTTCGTCGCGGTCGCCGTCCTCGATCGCCTCGACGAGCTCGTAGGCCTCCTCGATGCCGTACTTCGCCAGGCCCTGGTGGGTCTGGCGGGAGGACCACGGGCACTCGGCGCGGATCCGGTCCATCACCTGGACGAGGTCGAGCAGGCGGGCGCCGGGCAGGTCGTAGGAGGCGGGCAGCAGCTCCAGCTCCGGCATCTGCACACGTCCGGAACCCGCGAGGCGCGCCAGGCCGTCGGTGAGCGCCGGCTCGCCCTCGCCCGTCGCCACGACCACGACCGTGTGCCCGCCGCCGCACGCGCCGACCAGTTCCTCGGCGGTGGGCGCGTCCTCGGCGACCGCTATCCCGGCCTCGCGCAGATACGGCAGCTGCGGATGGGCGCCGTCCGCGCACAGCACGCGGTCGGCGGCGTGCAGCGCCTGCCAGGCGGGCCAGGACAGCAGGCCGGGCGCGACGCGGTGGCTGGTGGTGAGCAGGACGATGCGGCCGGCAGCCGCCGCGGAGCTGGTTGCGTTCACGATCCGAACGTAACCCACGCCACCGACGGCACCGGAAGGTGTCCACAGGCGGCGGGCCGTTACGCCGGCTGCTGCGTCCCGGACGTCGTGACCTCGCGCACCCACGGCGTCTTGGCGTCGACGCGGCTGCTCTGCTGGACGTCCCAGGCGCCGTAGCGCGGGTTCAGGTCGACGTTCAGTTCCTTGGACGCCTTGGACAGGGCGTTCCAGAAGGGCGGCTTGCTGGTGTCGGTGCCCAGGCTCTGCGCGAGCTTCTGCGCCTCCAGCTGGAGGCGGAGGTTGTCGTCGAGGCGCTCCGGCGCGACGCCGTACTGCTGCAGCCAGGCCGTCTCGAGCGCCTTGGCGCCGCCGACCTGCTGTTCCAGGCCGGTGCGCATCTGCTGGATCTCCTTGGGCGTGACCGTGATGTCCGCGTCCTGGGCGGCCCGGTGCAGCACCCGGTCGAGGACCATGCTGTGCAGGGTGTCGCGGGTGAGGGAGCTGGTCTGCGAGACGGCCTGCTGGTACTGGGCGTCGTCCTTGACGGCCGCACGCTGTGCCGTGCGCACCTCGTTCACCCGGTTCTCCAGCTGCGCCACGGTGATCCGCTGTCCGCCGACCACGGCGGCCGCGCCGGGATGCGCGTCGCTTCCGCAGGCGGTGAGCAGGGGAGCCGCGGCGGCGATCGCGGCGGTGAGGACGAGCGCGGAGCGACGGCGGCGGTGCAAGGAAGCCTCCCGAGGAGATTGTGCGACGGTGCACAAAGTCTTGCGGTGATCGATGGTATGCAGCGGCCAAGCTCTGGCCAACCCATTCGACCAACGATTCACCCCGACTTCAGGCACCGTCGCCTCCCGCCGGGGCGCCCACGCGCGCGTGGGACGTCGCCGGCCCGTGACGGCAGAGGGCCCTAGCCGCGCACCTGTCCCAGCCATTGCAGCGTCCGCCGGACCTCCGCCGCGAGCGGGTGGCCGGGGCCGCGCAGGCGCTCCAGGTCCATCAGCAGCCGGGCGAGGGTGTCGTGGGCGGCGGCCCGGTCGCCGAGGGCGAGCAGCAGCAGGCCGATGCGGCGGCGGACGTCGTGGGCGAGCTCGGGGTCGCCGGCCACGTACTGGTTCTCGTAGTACGGCAGCAGCGCGCGGTACTCGGCCAGCGCGGCCGCCGGTTCGCCCAGCGACTCCAGGCACTGGGCGGCCTCGTAGCGGAAGCGGAGCGACTGGGGATCGGCCTGGCCGGCCTCGGCGGCGCGCTCGTCGGCGAGGCGGCGCAGTTCCGGCAGGGCGCGGCGGTACTGGCCGTCGTCCATGAGGGTCGCCGCGTACTGCTTGCGCAGCGTGCGGACCACCGGCGAGTGCTCGCCGTGCTGTTCGGCGGCGGCCGGCAGGATCGCGCCGAGGATGTCGACGGCCTGGGTGATGCGGCCCTCGCCCAGCAGGCGCTTGACCTCGTCCACGGCGCGGGCGACGTCCGGTTTCTCGGCCTTCTCCACGGCGGGTGGGACCGGGGCGGGCCGGGGCGCCGGGGTGCGGGCGCGGTCCGGCCAGGGCGCGTGCGGGCGCAGGAAGGGACGCGTGGGGTCCAGGGGGGCGCCGGTGGGTGTCCCGCGCGCGGGCAGGAGCAGCTCCAGGTGCTCGTAGACCTCCTGGGCGGCGGCCGGGCGGTGCAGCGGGTCCTTGGCGAGCAGCCGCAGCACGAGCGCCTCCAGGGCCTCGGGCACCTCGGGGCGCAGCCGGCGCACGGGGACCGGCGGCTCGTAGAGATGCCGGTGCAGCACGCCGAGCGCCGTCGAGCCCGCGAACGGCACGTCGCCGCTGAGGAGTTCGTGCAGCAGCACACCGAGCGCGTACAGGTCGGTGTAGGGGCCGACCGCGCCGCCCATGGCCTGCTCGGGCGCCATGTAGGCGGGCGAGCCGATGGGCGAGCCGGTGTGGGTCAGGCGCGTGGTGTCGGTGTCCATCACCGAGGCGACGCCGAGGTCGAGGACGGTGACCGTGCCGTCCTGCTTCACCATCACGTTGCGCGGCTTGAGGTCGCGGTGGACGATCGGCACAGCGTGCACGGCGCTGAGGACCGCGCACAGCTGCGCGGCGACCGCGACCGCCCACTGCCAGGGGTAGGGGTCGTGCTCGGCGAGGTGGTCGGAGAGGTCGGCGCCGTCGACGTACTGCATGACGAGGAAGAGCTCCTCGCCCTCGCTGCCCGCGTCGTGCACGGTGACCAGGCCGGGGTGGTCGACCTGCGCGGTCACCCGGCACTCGCGCACGAAGCGGCGGCGCAGCTCGTCGGCCTCCTGGCCCGCCACCTTGTCGGGGCGCAGCAGTTTCACCGCCACGCGCCGGTCGAGCCGCTGGTCGTAGGCCGTCCACACCTGGCCCATGCCGCCCTGGCCGATCAGCGTGGACAGCGCGTACCGGCCGGCCACCACACGCCCGGTCGTCGCGGTCACCTTCCGCCCTCAGGGTTGCCGGGGTGCTTGCGCAGGTAGTCGCTGAGTTCGTCGAGTTCCGCGCGCACCTGGTCGATACGGGCGGGGGCGGGGCGCTGCGGTGGGGGCGGCGGCACGGGCGTGGGGTTCACCGGCGTCTGCGGGACGGTGGCCGCGTACGGCGACGGGGGCTGCGGGTAGCCGTAGCCCATGCCCTGGGCCGGGGGCACCGCATGGCCGACGGGGTGCGGCCGGAAGTGGCGTATGTCCGCGTACAGGTAGTAGCCGGCGCAGGCCGCGGCGTTCAGCAGCAGGATGATCATGCCCGCGTTGCCCTTGGGCGTGCTGAAGTCACCGGTGTTGTCGGTGGCGAGCAGGCCGAAGCTGACGCCGAGGACCGCCACCGAGCCGCCGAAGATCCACCAGTCGAGCGGTCTGCGGGTCACGATCGCGGCCCGCAGCGTCGCCACCCAGGACAGGAACCCGATGCTGAGGATCGCCACCGCCACGAAGATCACACGCAGCAGGACCAGCACCCCGGTCGAGGGTCGACGCCGCTGCGGCGGGGCGTAGCCGTGGCCCTGCATGCCTGCTCCTGAAGACCTGATGGGACGAACACCGATGCTGTGTCCGAGCGTATAGGCCGACAGGGACAACCGGTCACGGGTTGTACCGAACCGTTGTCCGGCTCAGTCCGGCGCGACCGTCCCGTCCGTCAGCCCGTCGTACATCCCGCGTACGAGCTGCTCCCCCAGCCGGCCCGCCTGTCTGAGGGCGCGTTCGAACTCGTCGAGGGCGCGGAAGCGGGCGCCGTAGCGGCGCTGTTCGTCCAGCGGGAGCCGGGGCAGTTGCAGGCGGCGCACGTCGAGCCGGGTGGCCGTGGAGGCGTAGCTGCTGGCCTGGCGGTTGTTGGCGGTGCCGCGCAGGAAGCCGGCGAGGAACCAGGGGTCGAGCGCGGCGGGATCGGGGCGCAGCAGCACGAGGTTGCGGCCGAGGGCGGCCCCGCCGGTCGCGTCGTCGATGACCCGCGCCACCGAGCCGCCGCCCAGCACCGGCACGACCACGTCGCCCGGTTCGGTCAGCACGGCCTCGTCGTCGCTCTCGGGCAGGCTGCCGGAGGGTGCCGTGCCGGCGAGGACGTCGTGGTCGGTGAGCACGGGCACGCGCGCGTGGCCGCCGTTTCCGCCGGTGCGCATCACCAGGGCTGCCCCGCGCGCGAGTTCGCCGACGGTGGTCAGCGGCCAGCGCGCGGACGCCGGGCCGGCGGGCGACGGTGCGAGGTCGGCGGTCAGCCGCAGCGTCTCGCCCAGGCGTTCGCGTACGGCGGTGAGGGCGCCCGCGCCGTCGGCCGCCGCCGGGGGTGGCAGGTGCCGGGCCGGGGCCAGGTCGACGTCGTCGTCGAGGAGGTCGATGACGGGGAGGGAACGGGCGAGTCCCGGGCGCTCCTCCAGGGTGCCCGTGCGGTCGTGGGCGCGCCAGGCGTCGAGGACGCTCTCGCGCACGGCACGCCAGTCGGGCCCGCCGCGCCCCTCGGTGGCGTGCCGCCCCGTGTCCACGAGCAGCAACTCCGGCTGCGCGGAGGCCCGTTCCGGCCGCCGCAGCACCCACAGGTGCAGCGGGATGTTGTACGGCGGTGCCGCGCCGACGGGCAGGGCGACGACGGCGCGCAGGGCGCCGCGGCGCAGCAGGTCGGCGCGGATGCGGCGGCCGGAGCGGCGGGACGCCGCGGCGGGCGGCATGAGGAGCACGGCGGTGCCGCCGTCCCTCAGGCGGGCCAGGGCGTGCTGCACCCAGGCCAGTTCGGACTCGTTGCGGGCCGGGAAACCGTACTCCCAGCGGGGGTCGTAGGCGAGTTCGCCGTGCCCCCAGTTGCGTTCGTTGAACGGCGGGTGGCACAGGACGGCGTCCGCGCGCAGGTCGGGGAAGGCGTCGGCGCGGAGCGTGTCGCCCGTGGCGGCGCGCACGGCGGCCGGGGTGTGCAGGGCGAGCCGCAGCGCGGTGAGCGCGGCCAGTTCGGGGGCGCTGTCCTGGGCGTACAGCTCCTGGCCGGGGCGGGGGGAGACGGCGCGCAGCAGGGCGCCGGTGCCGCAGGCCGGGTCGAGGAGGGTACGGGCGGGCCCGGTGAGGTCGGCCATCAGACCGGCCAGGTCGGCGGGGGTCGGCGTGTACTGGCGCGGATTGGCGTCGAGGTGCCGGCCGAGCAGGAACTCGAAGGTCTGCCGCGCCCCCGTCTCGGCGGCCAGCTCGGCGGCACCGCGCAGGAGGGGCACGGAGGGCAGGAGCTGGGGCGTGGTGGGGGCGTGCACGGCCGGCGGGGTGTGGGCAGCGGGTCCCGTTCCGGGCGCCGGTCCCGTCCCCGGTCCGAACCGTGACGCGAGCACCTCCCGCAGCGCCTGTGGCAGTCGCGCGGCCAGCTGGTCGTCGGAGCCCGCGCTCACCGCCAGCCACGCGGTGGGCCGGGCGTGGATGAGCAGCAGGACGCAGGCGGCGTGGGTCAGTGCCGTGGCGGGGCCCTCGGGGTGCCCGGCGAGCTGCTGCCAGACACGCTCCCGCAGCGGGACCTCGGCGAGTTTGCCCTGCTCACGCAGCCAGGCCTCCACCTCGGCGAGCGCGAAGGCCGGGCTGGTCTCGGTGCCGCCGACCGGCTTGGGGAAGTCGGCGTGCCGGCGGCGCCAGTTGCTGACGGCGGCGCGGCCGACCCCGGCGAGCCGCGCGATCCCGGCGGCGGTCACCTCTGTCGCGTTGTCCTGCACCGGCGGCTCCCCTCGTCATCCCCACCGTGTGTGAGGCGAGCATACCGACGTGCGCAAGATCCAAGGGTTCACGACCGTGTATAGCTCGGAATGCGTGAACCGTGTTGACTCGGTTCACAGCCTCTGCTCTTATTGACCCAGCGAACGAGCGGCCGTCGAAGGGCGGCGGCCGCGGTCCGAGGGGGGACACAGCCATGGGCATGAAGGGCAAGATCGCGCTGGGCGCCGTCGTGGGGGTCGTGATCATCGGTGTCGCGTCGACGAACGGCGGCAGCGGGAACGGCGACGGCGGCTCCGGCAAGGACTCCTCGGCGTCCGCCCGGCACGGCTCCGGCACGGACGGCGGCTCCGGCTCCGGCTCCGGCTCCGGCAAGAAGGCCGCGCGGAGCGGGGCCCCGGCCGTCGCGAAGAAGGCCGCGTTCGCCGGCGACGGCGACTTCCGCGTCGGCTCGGACATCAAGCCCGGCACCTACCGCACCACCGGCAACAGCGACGGCATGTGCTACTGGGAGCGGGCCAAGGACGCCAAGGGCGAGGTGGACTCCATCCTGGCCAACGACAATGTCAGCGGCACCAGTTACGTCACCGTCAAGGCCACCGACAAGCTCTTCAAGTCCAGCGGCTGCAAGGACTGGGAGGCCGTCGACCTCGGGGCCAAGGGCACGCCCGCGTCCCGGATGGCCGGCGACGGCGGGATGTTCAGAGTCGGCTCGGACATCAAGCCCGGCACCTACCGGTCGACCGGCAACGCGGACGACTCCTGCTACTGGGAGCGGGCCAAGGACGCCGGGCACTCGCTCGGTTCGATCATCGCGAACAACAACGTGACCGGCACGGCCGTCGTCACGATCAGCTCCTCGGACGGCTACTTCAAGACCACCGGCTGCCACGACTGGCAGAAGACCGGCTGACCCCCCTCACACCACTTCGATCTCCACCAAGGAATCCCCATGCGTCGCACCGCACTTGCCGCCGTCTGCCTCGCCGCCGCGGCCACCACCGCTCTCGTCGGCTGCCAGTCCGGCCAGGACAAGGCCGACGGCAAGGCGTCCGCCACGGCCGCGTCGAGCAAGCCGAAGGATCCGTTCGCCGGCCTGAGCGCCGACGAGATCGGCGACCGGGCCATGAAGGCCACCACCGGCGCCTCCTCGCTCCGGATGAAGGGCACCGTCCAGGACGACGAGAGCGACGGCACCATCCGGATCGACATGGCCCTGAACAAGAAGAACGAGTGCGCCGGCACGCTCGGCATGGGCGCTCAGGGCAGGACCGACCTGATCAAGACCGGCGACACCGTCTACATGAAGTACGACGAGGCGTTCCTGCGCGAGCAGAGCAAGGGCGAGTCCAAGGCGGACGTCGACGCGGCCGTCTCCATGCTGGCCGGGAAGTGGACCAAGATGTCCGCCAAGGGCTCGGACGCCAAGGACATCGCGAGCTTCTGCGACCTGAGCGCGGTGCTCGGCGGCGCCGAGGACGTCGGTTCGGACGGCTCCTCGGGCGGCACGGACGACCCCGCGGCGACCCGGGCCGGCACGGCGCGGGTCGACGGTGCGACGGCGGCCGTGCTGAAGGTGAAGGACGGCAAGGAGCGCTACACGATGTACGTCGCCACCGAGGGCAAGCCGTATCTGCTGCGCCTGGACAGCACCGCGAAGGACCCGGGCTCCCTCACCTTCAGCGACTTCGAGAAGCCGGTTGCGGCACAGAAGCCCGCCGGGAAGATCCTGGATCTGGACGCGCTGGGCGGCTGAACCGCCCGCGCCCCTCAAAGGGCGTGCCGCATCCACACGTTGGGCTCGACGTACACGGCGTAATCCCGCTCCGGCTCGCACCGCACCGGCACCAGCGCCCCGGGCACCTCGACGTCCCCCCGGGCGTCGAAGGGCAGCCCGGTCCAGCCGCGCCACTCGGCCAGCGAGCCGGAGACGGTCATGGAGGCGGGGGCCACGCACTCGATGCGGGCCCCCGCCCGGGCGTGCACGCGCAGCCAGGGGTCGTGCGGCAGCCCGTCCGCCCGCACCCGGTGCGCGTACTCCTCGATCGGCGTGCGCGGTTCGAGGTGCTTGGCGCTCGGGCGGACCGGGGCGACGACCTCGTCGAAGCCGAGGCTGCGGGCGTTGTCGCGCAGCGCGGAGAGCATCCGCGCGGACAGTCCGCGCCCCTGGACGTGCGGGGCCACGACGATCGCGACGGCGCTGACGGTGTCGGGCCGGGCCGACCCGCGCAGGTCCTCGAAGGCCCACACGAGCACCTGGTCCCAGCCGCGGTCCGGCAGTGCGCCGCGGCCTTCGGCGCCGAGGACGAAGGGCACGCTGCAGGCGTGGGCGAGGACCTGGTCCCGCTCGTCCACCGCGAACAGGACGTACTCGGGCAGTTCGGCGGCGATCCGTCCGTGGAGGGCGTCGCCGACGGGGTCGTGCTTCACGAACTCGGGCCAGCTGTTGTCCATGTGCACGACCGGCCCGAACATCTCGGGACGCTCGGCGAGGCTCGACACCTTCAGCTCCATGCGGTCACCGTAGGCGGCAGCCGCACGGCGGGAAACCGGGTTTTCGCGCCGCCCCGGCGGGGCGGCGCGGGCCGTGTCAGTTCGCGCGAAAGCGGCTCGGCGCCTTCGTCGGATTGCCGCCGGAGGGCAGCTTCTGCCCCGGGCACGTCCTGAGGACCTTCTCCATCGCCGCCTTCTCCGCGGCCGTCACCCACAGCCCGTACTTCTTCTTGACGGCGACCTGACCCGCGACGTACGTGCACCGGAAGGCCTTGTTGGGGGGCAGCCAGGTCGCGGTGTCGCCGTCGCCCTTGGAGCGGTTGGTGCCCGCGTCGACGGCGAGGAGGTTCAGCGGGTCGTTGGCCAGGGCTATGCGCTTGCTGGCGTCCCAGTACTTCGCACCCTTCTGCCAGGCGTCGGAGAGGGCGACCACGTGGTCGATGTCGACCAAGCTGCGGCCGCGCCTGTAGGTCACCTGCTTGCCCGAGTACGGGTCCGACTTCAGGACGCCGTAGGACACCTTGCAGGAGCCGCCGGTGAACTTCACGTCGTCCAGGTCCCGTTTGAGGATGTCGTCCCGGGTGTCGCACCGGTTGGAGTCGGTGTCCGCCCAGGCGGTGCCGAACCTGTCACGGCTGTAGCCGGTCTTCGGGGCGCGGCCCTTCACCGTCAGCGACTCGGCGGCCGTCAGGGCGGCGCCGCCGCCCCCGGTCTGCTCCGGCCCGCCGGAGCCCGTCTTCGTCTCCACCTTGCAGCCGGCCACGGCGAACACCAGCACGACGGCTGCCACGGCCCCGACCCTCGGACGCCTCACGGTGTGTCCCTCCCCTTTGTCCACCCAAGTCCCCCTGCAGGGGGCGTCTTCCCGCCCACGCTGCGCGCACACCGTAGCGGCAGGGCGCACCGAGGCGTTCACGAGGTCCAGACCAATTCGGACTGAAGTGGTCGATCCACGCAATTCAGACGTAACGTCGTGAGTGAGCGACTCCGGAAGGAGCTCTGGATGGGCATCTTCGACAGGTTCAAGAGCAACCGCCAGATGCAGGACAAGGCCGGACAGGCCTCCGACATGGTGGAGAAGAAGGTCAACGAGAGGACCGGCAACGCGTACGAGAGCCAGGTCGACGACGCGCAGCAGAAGATCGAGGGCCGGATGGGCATGGACCGGGACAGGCCCGAGCAGCCGTAGCACCCGGGGACTCGAAAGCTCTGCCCGGAACCTGAGGACCACGGCCGTCCGCGGAGCCCCGGCTCACGCGGACGGCTTCTCGGGGTCCTGCCGCGCCTCCGGGGTCTACGACCCCAGGATCGACGTCAGGAACTCCCCGACCCAGCCCAGCAGTTCCCGTCCGACCAGCGGCTTTCCGCCGACCTTCGCGGTCTTCGGGCGCGGTACGAGCACCTGGTGGACCGCCTGCTTGACGACGACGCCCGGGTAGAGCCGCTTGACCCGCAGCTCCTGGGACTCCCTCAACTCCACCGGTGCGAAGCGGATGTTGCTGCCCTGCAGGACGACCTCGCCGACGCCGCAGGCGCGGGCGAGCATGCGCAGCCCGGCGACCAGCAGCAGGTTCTCCACCGGCTCGGGCAACTTGCCGTAGCGGTCGACGAGTTCCTCGCGCACCGACCTGATGTCCTCCTCCGTGTCGGCGGAGGCGATGGCGCGGTAGGCCTGCAGGCGCAGGCGCTCGCCGGGGGCGTAGTCGTGCGGGACGTGCGCGTCGACCGGGAGCTCGATCTTGACCTCCAGCGGCGGCTCCTCCTCGACGCCGCCCTCCAGCGCGGCGCGGTAGTCGGCGACGGCCTCACCGACCATCCGGACGTACAGGTCGAAGCCGACGCCCGCGATGTGCCCGGACTGCTCCCCGCCGAGGAGATTGCCGGCGCCGCGGATCTCCAGGTCCTTCATGGCCACGTACATGCCCGCGCCCATCTCGGTGTGCTGGGCGATGGTGGCCAGCCGCTCGTGGGCCGTCTCCGTCAGCGGCTTCTCCGGCGGGTAGAGGAAGTAGGCGTAGCCGCGCTCGCGGCCGCGGCCGACGCGCCCGCGCAGCTGGTGCAGCTGGGACAGGCCGAAGTTGTCGCCGCGCTCCACGATCAGGGTGTTGGCGTTGGAGATGTCGATGCCGGACTCGACGATCGTGGTCGAGACGAGGACGTCGTACTTCTTCTCCCAGAAGTCGACGACGACCTGCTCCAGCGTCGACTCCGACATCTGGCCGTGCGCCGTCGCGATACGGGCCTCGGGGACGATCTCGCGCAGGCGGGAGGCCGCGCGGTCGATGGACTCGACCCGGTTGTGGATGTAGAAGACCTGGCCCTCGCGCAGGAGTTCACGGCGGACGGCCGCGCCGATCTGCCGCTCCTCGTAGGGGCCGACGAAGGTGAGGACCGGGTGGCGCTCCTCGGGCGGGGTGGTGATGGTCGACATCTCGCGGATGCCGGTGACCGCCATCTCCAGGGTGCGCGGGATCGGGGTCGCGGACATCGTCAGCACGTCGACGTTCGCGCGCAGCTTCTTCAGCTGCTCCTTGTGCTCGACGCCGAAGCGCTGCTCCTCGTCGACGATGACCAGGCCCAGGTCCTTGAACTTGGTCTCCGAGGAGAACAGGCGGTGGGTGCCGATGACGACGTCCACCGAGCCGTCGCGCAGCCCCTCCAGCACGGCCTTCGCCTCGGCGTCGGTCTGGAACCGGCTCAGCGCCCGTACGTTGACCGGGAACTGGGAGTAGCGCTCGCCGAACGTCCCGAAGTGCTGCTGCACCAGCAGGGTCGTCGGGACGAGGACCGCGACCTGCTTGCCGTCCTGGACGGCCTTGAAGGCGGCGCGGACCGCGATCTCCGTCTTGCCGTAGCCGACGTCGCCGCAGATCAGGCGGTCCATCGGGACCGTCTTCTCCATGTCGTCCTTGACCTCGGCGATGGTGGTGAGCTGGTCGGGCGTCTCCGCGTACGGGAAGGCGTCCTCCAGCTCGCGCTGCCACGGGGTGTCCGTGCCGAACGCGTGCCCGGGGGCCGCCATGCGCGCGCTGTAGAGCTTGATCAGGTCGGCCGCGATCTCCTTGACGGCCTTCTTGGCGCGCGCCTTGGTCTTGGTCCAGTCGGCGCCGCCCAGGCGGTGCAGGGTCGGTGCCTCCCCGCCGACGTACTTGGTGATCTGCTCCAGCTGGTCGGTGGGGATGTAGAGGCGGTCGCCGGGCTGGCCGCGCTTGGCGGGTGCGTACTCGACGACCAGATACTCGCGGGTGGCGCCCTGGACCGTGCGCTGCACCATCTCGATGTAGCGGCCCACGCCGTGCTGCTCGTGGACGATGTAGTCGCCCGCCTCCAGGGTGAGCGGGTCGATGGTCTTGCGGCGGCGGGCCGGCATCCGGGCGCCGTCCTTGCCGGCCGCCTTCTGGCCGGACAGGTCGGTCTCGGTCAGCACCGCGAGCTTCAGGGCCGGGTCCACGAAGCCGTAGTCGATGGAGCCGCACGCCACGTGCACGACGGACGGGGCGATCTGCCCGAGCTCGGCGTCCAGGCGGGCCGCGATGCCCTCGCCGCCCAGCACCTCGACGGTGCGGGACGCGGGGCCGTGGCCCTCGGTGACGAAGACCGTGCGCCAGCCGTCGGCGAGCCAGCCCTTGGTGTCGGCGAGCGCCTTGGCGGTGTCGCCGCGGTAGGTCTCGGGGGCGTGCATGCCGAGCTTGAGGGTGTCCGCGTCCAGCTCCTCGTCCGCCGCGAACGGCGACACCGACCACCACATCATGTCCAGCTCGCGCGCCCGGTCCCGGACGTCCGCGATGGACCACAGGGAGGCGGCGCCGACGTCGATGGGCGCCTCGCCTCCCGCCCGTCGCCCACCACCGCCCTCGCCGGAGCGGACTTCGTCCGCGCTGGACATCGCGGTGGCGGCCCAGGACGCCTGCAGGAACTCCTGGCTGGTGGCCACGAGGTCGGCGGCGCGCGTGCGGACCCGCTCCGGGTCGCAGACGAGGGTCATGGCGCCCTTGGGCAGCACGTCGAGCAGCAGCTCCATGTCGTCCACCAGGACGGGCGCCAGCGACTCCATGCCGTCCACCGCGATGCCCTCGGCGATTCTGCCCAGCAGCTCGCCGAGCTCGGGGTGCTGTTCGGCGAGGGCACGCGCGCGGGCGCGCACGTCGTCCGTCAGCAGCAGCTCGCGGCAGGGCGGCGCCCACAGGCCGTGCTCGGCGACCTCCAGGGAGCGCTGGTCGGCGACCTTGAAGTACCGGATCTCCTCGACGTCGTCGCCCCAGAACTCGACCCGCAGGGGGTGTTCCTCGGTGGGCGGGAAGACGTCGAGGATGCCGCCTCGTACGGCGAACTCGCCGCGCTTCTCGACGAGCTCCACGCGTGCGTACGCGGCGGCGGCGAGGGCTTCCACGACCTCGTTCAGGTCGGCCGTGCTGCCGGTCCTCAGGGCGACCGGCTCCAGGTCGCCGAGGCCCTTGACCTGCGGCTGGAGCACGGAGCGCACGGGCGCGACGACGACGGAGACCGGGCCGGTCTCAGGGTCGGCAGGGCTCGGGTGGGCGAGGCGGCGCAGGACGGCGAGCCGGCGGCCCACGGTGTCGCTGCGCGGGCTGAGGCGCTCGTGCGGGAGCGTCTCCCAGGAGGGGTACTCCACGACGCCGTCGGGCGGCAGCAGGGACCTGAGGGCGGCCGCCAGGTCCTCGGCCTCACGGCCGGTCGCCGTCACCGCCAGCACCGTGCGGCCGGTCTCGCGGGCCAGCGCGGCCACCGCGAAGGGGCGGGCCGCCGGGGGGCCGACCAGGTCGACGTGCATGCGGCCCGCGCCTGCTGCGGCCTTGACGGCTTCGGCGAGGGCGGTGTCCTTGACGACGGCGTCGAGCAGACCGTGCAGGCTCATTCGGGGCGGCTTTCGTCCGGGGGTGGGCAACGCGCAACGCCCGACGCGCGCCGCGGGCCGGGGGTCTCTCCAGCGTACGTCGCGCTCCGCGGGGTCGCGGCCGCGCTGTGGACAACGCCGGATCACCGGTTGGCCGGCGCCGCGGCGACCGTCCCGGGAGCTGCCGCCCCCGGACCCCCGCTTCGGCCTGGACGGCCCCGTCCTCGAACGCCGGACGGGCCGGGTGACGCGGACCGGCGTCCCCGGCGCGGAGAACGGCAGAACCCGGCGCCGGGGAGTCCCCCAAGACTCCCCGGCGCCGGGCTGTCCCCCGCAACCCCCGTGTGCGGTGGCTGTGTACCCCCCGTACCCCTCTGTTCGGTTATTCGGTGGCGATGGCGTTCAGGACGTTCATGCGGCCCGCGCGGAACGCCGGGATCAGGGCCGCGATCAGGCCGACGAGGGCCGAGCCGAGGAAGACGGCGATCAGGGTCGGCCAGGGGATCTCCAGGACCTTCAGGCCCTCCAGGGCGAGCAGCTTCTGGGCCGTGGCTCCCCAGCCCATGCCCAGGCCGAGGCCGAGCAGGGCGCCGAAGAGGGCGATGACCACCGACTCCATACGGATCATGCGGCGCAGCTGGCGGCGGGAGAGACCGATCGCGCGCATCAGGCCGATCTCACGGGTCCGCTCGACCACCGAGAGGGCCAGGGTGTTCACCACGCCCAGGATCGCGACGATGATCGCCAGTGCCAGCAGGCCGTAGATCATGTTCAGCAGCTGGCCGATCTGGTCCTTCAGCGCCTGCTTGTAGTCGGTCTGGTCGCGCACCTTGTACTGCGGGTAGTCGTGCAGCGCGGACTTCAGCGACTTGTACGCGGCACCCTGCTGCCCGTCCTTGGCGGTGGCGAAGACCAGCTGGTCCAGCGGCATCTTGTCGGCCGGCACGTACCTGGCCAGCGTGGCGATGGACGTGTACTTCGAGCCCGCGTCGATCAGGCCGTCGCTGCTGGTGATGGCCCGGACGGTCAGCTCGGCCGTCCGCCCGTCCTTGAACGCGATCCTGATCTTCGAGCCGAGGTGGACGTCGTGCGCCTTGGCGAACTTCTCGTGGACCGACATCGAGTCGGGCAGGTAGGCGTCCGCGAGCCTGCCCGCGACCGTCTTGGTCCGCAGGTCCGTCGCGTACGTCGGGTCCGCCGCCGTGATGTCGGTGTTCTTGAGCGTCTTGCCGTCGGGGGTCGTGTAGTCGGCCTCGGCGATGCGGTACTCGGTGACCCGCTTCATGCCCGGCGTGGACTTCACGGCCCTGACCGCCTGCGGCGTGATCAGCTGTCCGCTGTCGGACTGGACGATGAAGTCCGTGCCGACGGTCTTGTCGAGCTGGTCGGTGGCGGAGGCGACCATGGAGGAGCCGACCACGGAGAGGCAGGCGACCAGCGCGAGCCCGATCATCAGGGCGGCGCCGGTGGCGCCCGTACGGCGCGGGTTGCGCAGCGCGTTGCGCTCGGCCATCCGCCCGACCGGGCCGAAGATCCGCAGGATCACGGCGCCCAGGACGCGCACCACGCCGCCCGCGAGCAGCGGTCCGATGACGACGAATCCGATCAGGGTGAGGACCACGCCGAGGCCCAGCCACAGCGAGCCGTCCTTCGCCTTGTCCACGCCCGCGGCCAGGTAGAGGCTGTAGCCGCCGGCGCCGGTGAGGACCAGGCCCACCAGGGCGCGGATCCGCCCGGAGCGGGCGTCGGCGGGGGCTCCGGCGTCGCGCAGCGCGGCCATCGGGGAGACCTTGCCGGCCCGGCGGGCGGGCAGGTAGGCGGCGAGGACGGTGACGACGACGCCGAGCAGCAGGCCCACCACCGGGGTGGTCCAGGCGACCGTCAGGTCGCTGGTGGACAGGTGCATCCCCATCCGGCCCATGAGCTTCATCAGGCCGACGGCCAGACCGACGCCCGCGCCGACCCCCAGCACCGAGCCGAACAGGCCGAGCAGCAGCGCCTCGACCAGCACGGAGCGGTTGACCTGCTTGCGGGACGAACCGATGGCCCGCATCAGGCCGATCTCACGGGTGCGCTGGGCGACCAGCATCGAGAAGGTGTTGATGATCAGGAAGATGCCGACGAGGAAGGCGATCCCGGCGAAGCCGAGCATCGCGTACTTCATGACGTTCATGAAGCCCTCGACGTCCTTCTGGTTGGCGTCGGCGGTCTCCTTGGCGGTCTGCACCTTGTAGCCGGTGCCGAGCGCCGAGCGCACGTTGTCCTTCAGCTGCGGGTCGCTCACGCCGGAGGCGGCCGTGACGTTGACGTTGGTGTAGACACCGGTGCGGCCGACGAGCGTCTGCTGCGCGGTCCTGGTGTCCAGGTAGAAGATCGCCGCACCGGGGTTGGTGACCTGGAAGTCGGCGATGCCGGAGATCCTCGCGTGGTGCGTGCCGACCGCGCTGATCACGCCGAGCTCGTCACCGAGCCGCAGGTGGTGCTTGGCGGCGGTGTCGGCGTCGACCATCACCTGGTCCGGGCGCTTGGGCGCCGTGCCGGAGGAGATCTTCATGGTGCGGGCGTCGTTGCCGTTCCAGCTGCCGACGATGGTCGGGGCGCCGCTGGAGGGCGACAGGTTGTCCTTCTCGGCGTCGACGACCGTGACGGAGGTCGAGAAGACGGTCCCCTCCGCCGACTTCACGCCCTGCGCCGCGCGCACCTTGCCGAGCACGGAGGCGGGCATGACCGGCGGCCGGCCGTTGCCGGAGGTCGTCTCACCGCTGTCGGAGGCGCCCTTGGCGCTGACCGTCACGTCGGAGGAGGTCGCCTGGAACAGTTTGTCGAAGGTGGTGTTCATGGTGTCGGTGAACACCAGCGTCCCGCAGACGAAGGCCACCGACAGCAGCACGGCGATCGCCGAGAGGGCCATGCGTCCCTTGTGCGCGAAGAAGTTGCGCAGGGAGGTCTTCAGGACGGTCATGACGTACGCCCCCGGGCGTCGAAGTCCTTCATGCGGTCGAGGACGGCGTCCGCGGTCGGCCTCAGCATCTCGTCGACGATCCGGCCGTCGGCGAGGTACAGCACCCGGTCCGCGTACGAGGCGGCGACGGGGTCGTGCGTGACCATCACGATGGTCTGCCCGAGCTCGTCGACGGAGCGGCGCAGGAAGCCCAGCACCTCGGCGCCCGCACGGGAGTCCAGGTTGCCGGTGGGCTCGTCGCCGAAGATGATCTCGGGCCGGGCGGCCAGCGCACGGGCCACGGCGACGCGCTGCTGCTGGCCGCCGGAGAGCTGGGTGGGCCGGTGCCTCAGCCGGTCGGAGAGCCCGACCGTGTCGACGACCCGCGTCAGCCACTGCCTGTCGGGCTTGCGCCCGGCGATGTCCATGGGCAGCGTGATGTTCTCGATCGCGTTCAGCGTCGGGAGCAGGTTGAACGCCTGGAAGATGAACCCGATCCGGTCCCGGCGCAGCTTCGTGAGCTTCTTGTCCTTGAGCCCGGTGATCTCGGTCTCGTCCAGGTAGATCTCGCCGGAGGTCACGGTGTCGAGGCCGGCGAGGCAGTGCATCAGCGTGGACTTGCCGGACCCCGAGGGGCCCATGATCGCGGTGAACTGGCCGCGGGCGATGTCCACGTCGACATGGTCGAGGGCGACGACGCGGGTCTCCCCGGACCCGTACGCCTTGACGACCTGCCGCGCCCGCGCGGCTACGGCCGTACGCCCTCCAGTGCCCCCGTGCCTGGGAATGGTCACGGCCGAAGTCATGGTAAGTCTCCTATGTCGGGCAGCAGATGGAACTGCCGGTCTGCGAATGAGCTGTGCGGTGCTACGTCGATGAGTCTGTCGCCGAAGAGGGGTGCCGCGCGCTGGTGCCCAGCACCCTCTTCCACGGGGGAAAACCCCACCCCCGCCGGTTCGGTCAACCGCCCCCCAGCGGCATAAAGCCAGGTTAAGGACGCCCTGCACCCGTCTCGTCCTCCGGCGGGACGAACCCTCCCCGAGCCGTAGTACGGAGGAACCCCTAAGGGAGCTCCACCGACGGGTGGAGCCGATCTAGGGGTTCGGTCCACCCACCGGCCCGCCCACCTTCCGCCTTCACGCCGCGTGAGGGTCAAGTGAACGTGTCGGAACCCGCCAAAGATCTGAGTTAATCGCGGTAACACCCGAGGTCAGCGATGTAAGCGCGTACCGACCAATCAGTTTGGTGAAAACTCCCCACGGCCCTGAACCGGCGAGTAGCGTGCGGGGACCACCCGCCCCCCACCTCCCTGCGGTCCTCCGCCAAGGACCCGAGCCACGCAAGGAGCACCGGGATGTCCTACGAACCGTCCCCGCGCCATCCGTACCACCCACCCCACGACCCGTCCCCCGTGTACGACACCACCTATCCCTGGCAGCCGCCCGTCAGAGCGCCCGAGCCGCCCCCGCGGCGGCGTACACCCGAGCCCGCCCTCGGGCACCACAGCGACCTGCGGATCCTGCGCGGCGCCTACCGCTGGCAGCGCCGCACCACCACCCTCACCGCGCTCGGCTACTTCACGCTGTTCCTGATCCTGTCGGCGTTCGCGCCGTCGTTCATGACGAGCGAGCTCGCCGACGGCCTGCCGACCGGGCTGGTCCTCGCGCTGGCGCAGATCCCGGTCACCTGGCTGGCGATCGGGCTCTACGAGCACACCGCCCGCCGCTACGTCGACCCGATCGCGGCCCGTATCCGCAAGCAGTCCGAGGTGGACGCCAAGCGGGAGGCGGCCCGGTGACCGGATTCAGCGGCAACGCCCAGGCCATGTCCCTGGTCGCCTTCTCCGCGATCGCCACGATCACGCTGCTGCTGTGCGTGATGACGGGCCCGGACGGCGACGACCTCGACGAGTTCTACACCGGCTACGGCTCCCTGTCCCCCATGCGCAACGGCCTCGCCATCGCCGGCGACTACATCTCCGCGGCGAGCGTGCTGGGCACCGGCGGGGTGATCGCCCTGTGCGGCTACGACGGCATCGCGCTGGCCCTGAGCACCGCCCTGTCCCTGATGCTGCTGATGTTCCTGCTGGCCGAACCCCTGCGCAACGCGGGCCGGTTCACCATGGGCGACGTACTGGCGCGGCGCATGCCGGGCCGCGGCGTGCGCATCACCGCGTGCCTGGTCACCATCGCCGCGCTGCTGCCACTGATGCTGGTCCAGCTGGCGGGCACCGGGCAGCTGCTGGCCTTCATCCTGGGCTTCTCCGGCGACTCGCTGAAGACCGGCTGCATCATCGGCCTCGGCGCCCTGATGATCAGCTACGCGGCCATCGGCGGTATGAAGGGCACCGCTCTCATCCAGATCCTGAAGATCGTGATGCTCCTCGGCTCGGGCGCCGTCGTCGCCGTCCTGATGCTGCAGCGGTTCGACTGGGACCCGGGCGCCCTGTTCAGCACGGCCGCCGCGCAGAGCGGGATCGGATCCCGCTTCCTGCACTCCGGCGTGGAGTTCGCCGGCAGCCCCGCCCCCCGCCTGGACATGATCGTCTCGGAGCTCACGGTGGTCATCGGCGGTGCCTGCCTGCCGCACGTCACCATGCGCATGTACACCGCGCGCAGCGCCCGCCAGGTGCGGCGCTCGATGTCCTGGGCGGTGTCGTCGGTGGTGCTGTTCGTCCTCATCATGACGGTGATCGGCTTCGGCGCGACCGCGCTGATCGGGCGGGCGGTGATCGCGCAGGCGGACCCGCAGGGCAACACGGCCTATCTGCTGGGCTCCCGCGCGGCCTTCGGCGCGCAGGTCTCCACCGCGGAGACGTTCCTGTTCACCACGGTGACGACGGCGATCTTCCTGACCCTGCTCGCCTCCGTCGCCGGAATGATCCTCGCCTGCGCCAACTCCCTCGCCCACGACGTCTTCGCCGCGCGCGTGCGGGAGATGTCGGAGCGCCAGGAGATGACGCTGGCCCGGATCTCGGCCCTGGCGGTGGGCATCCCCACGATCCTGCTCGCCACGCTGGTCCAGCACCACAGCCTGCAGCCCCTGGTGACGCTCTCCTTCTGCCTCGGCGCCTCCGCCATCGCCCCGGCCCTGGTCTACGGCCTCTTCTGGCGCCGTTACACCCGTACGGGCCTGCTGTGGACGCTGATCGGCGGTACGGTCGCGGTCCTGCTCGTGATGCCGGGCACCAACCTGGTCTCCGGCTCACCCACCGCGGCCTTCCCCGGGGCCGACTTCAACTGGTTCCCCTTCACCACGACCGGCCTGCTGACGATCCCGCTGGGCTTCGCCTTCGGCTGGCTCGGCACGGTGGTCTCCGGCCGCAGGGCGTCGGAGGAGCAACGCCGGCAGTACGAAGCGGTCGAGGGGTGGATCCTGGCGGGCGCGGTGCGCAGGACCGGCTGAGCCCCGGGAGGGACGGCCGGGGCCGCCTCGCCCCGCCCGTCCCTCCCCGACCTCCCGGGCCGTCAGTCGCTCGATGCCGAACCCGTCAGCGTCGTCAGGCTGTTGCGGACGACGTCCATCTCCGCCTGCACGTCGCCGGACCGTTCCCCGTGCTCGCGCAGCACCTGCTCCGTCTCCCGGGCGATCTGCTCCTCGCGCTGCCGCGCCCCCGCGAGGATCTCGGCGGCGCGCTCGCGCGCCTCCTCCTGGCAGCGGCGGTCGTTCTCCTGCGCCTCGGCGAACAGCCGCTCCGCCTCGGCCAGTTCCGCCTCCGCGCGGGCCGTCCGCTCGGCGCCCCGGGCATCGCGCCCGGCCATGCGGTCGGACTCCAGCTGCTCCACCTCGGCCCACCGCTCGGCACACTCCTTGGCCTGCTCGGTGAGCATCGCGGAGGTGCGCCGGCGCACCTCCCGCAGCGCGGACAGCGCCTCGCCGCGGCCCTCCTTCACCGCGCGCCGGGCGCCGACGCGGATCTCGTCGGCCTCGGCCTGCGCCGCCAGGAGCCGGTGACGGGCCCGGTCCTCGGCCTCGGCGCGCACCGCGTCGGCGTCCGCCTGCGCGGCGTCCCGCACGCCGTTCGCATGCTCCTCCGCCGCCTCCCGGTGCCGCCGGGCCTCCTGCCGCGCCCGCTCCCGCACGGCCTCGGCCTCGTCCAGCACGTGCTGGAACAGGCGCCGCGCGCCCTCCCCGAGGGTCTCGTAGGACTGCGGGGCCAGCTGCGCGACCGACTCCTGCAGCAGCTCGGCCTCCACCTCCATGTCCCGGGCGAGCACGGTGAGCCGGGCCGCGCGCTCCCAGGCGGCGTCGCGGTCCCGGGAGAGCGCGTCGGCGCAGGCCTCGACCTGTTCGGGACAGTAACCACGCCCTCGTACGACTCCGAAGCCGTGGGGCGAGACCGGTGTGCTGCTCATCCTGGAACCCCTCTCCGCCGACCTTTCCGCCGAACGGGCGCGAAATGATGATTTCGCGCACATCTTGATATATCGGACAGAAGTGTTCATAACGCGACACTCCGAGCACCACGTGCGGTCGCACCCGGTCACGGACACGCGCACGGGTCAGACGAGTCGCACAGGCACGAGGCCGCACGAGGCCGCACGCGAAAGGGCCGGGCCGGTCAGAAGACCGGCCCGGCCCCTCGGGGTCGGATCAGACGGCGTCAGCGGCGGCGGATCACAGCAGCCCGTCCCACATCTGCTCCAGCAGCACCGACCACCAGCTCTCCGGCGAGCCGAGCGCCGCCGGGTCGAGGGAGGCCAGCTGGGCCTGGAAGTCGACGGTCCAGCGGCCCGCCTGCTCCGGGTTCAGCCCGAACCGCAGCCGCCACATCCGGCCCAGCAGCGCCAGGCACCGCTGGAACTCCGGCAGCCCCGTGTTCACGAACTGCGGCGGCACCGGCGCCCCGCCGGGTCCCGCCTCCACCGGCACGGCCACGATGTTCGCGGTGCCGTACTGCACACAGATCGCCCGGCCGAAGTCACTGCCCATGACCAGGTACGAACCCGCGTCCGCCGACGGCTGCACACCGCGCTCCTGGGCCAGTTCGGCGAGCGTCGGCACCGGCCGCCCCGGCTGGGCCTGCGCCCAGAAGAACGGGCTCATGTCCATCGGCAGCCCGGCCACCACCAGCGAGTGCGCCACCACCGGCGGCACACCCTGGCGGGAGACCGCCGCCTGCTCGAACCGGAAGATCCCCGGCCCGAAGGCGCCCGCCAGCTCCTGGGCGACGCCCTCCGGCGGCAGCGGCGGCGCCGCCTGCACCGGCGGCAACGGCGCACGCACCGGCGCCGGGCGCGCGGGACCGTCCGCGACCTGGTGCAACTCGCCCTGGTGCGCGATCAGTTGCTGCATCCCCTGCTGCCGGCTCGCGTGGTCGGTGCCGTACGGAGCGATGGACGCGATCCGCGCCTGGGGCCACTGTTCCCGGATCATCCGCGCGCAGTAGGCACCCGGCAGCTCGCACGACTCGAGCTCCGTGTGCAGCTCCAGCACCTGGTCCGGCGGCACGTTCATGCCGCGCAGCTCGTGGAAGATCTGCCACTCCGGGTGCGGCGTGCCCGGCGCCGAGCGCCGGATCAGCTGCTGCTCGGAACCGTCCTGCGCGCGGTAGCGCAGCACGGCCTGATAGCCGGGCCCGACCGTCGGCTGCCCCTGCGGCGGCGGGTAGCCGTACGACGGCTGCTGCCCGGACGGCGCCATCGCGCCCGGCGGCACGGGCGGCCGGGCTCCCGGCGGCATGCCGGGGGCCTGCGGCGGCGGAGGCGTGCCGGGAGGGGGCACCGCGGGTGCGCCGGGCCCGCCCACGGGCGGCGCGGCCAGCACGGTCTCCGCATGGTGAACGGCCCCGCCGGCCGCCGCGCCCTGCGCACCGGGCGCGGGAGGCGTCCCGGGGGCGCCGGGAGCGCCGGGGGGCTGAGGAGCGCCAGGAGCGTGCGGCGCACCCGGGGCACCCGGGGCACCCGGAGGCTGCGGCGGGCCGCCGGCCGGACCCCGGCCCGGATCGGCGAACATCGTCGCGGCGTGGTGGACGCCGCCCGGGGGCGTACCGCCAGGAGCGGGGGGAGCGCCGGGCGGGTTCGGGGCGCCCGGCGGGTTCGGGGCGCCCGGCGGAGTGGGCGGCGTGCCGCCCGGAGCCTGCGGGGCTCCCGGACCGGACGCGCCCTCCGGCCCCTCGGGACCGAGCGACGACACCAGCTGCGTCGGCACGTACCCGCCGCCCGCACCGGGCGCCGGCGGCGGCGGAGGCGTGTTCGCCGGCCGCGCACCCGGCGCCCCGGGGGCACCCGGCGGAGGCGGCGTGGTCGAGGCGCGGCGCGGCGGAGGCCCGGCCTTGCTCGTCGCGGCGTCGGCGATGTCCCCCGCGTTCGGCGGCATCGGACGTCCCGGAGCGCCCGGCGGCTGCGGCGCACCCGGCACCCCTCCCGGCCCCTGCGGATACCCGTACGCCGCCGGCGGCGGAGGCGGAGGCGTACCCGGTGCGGGAGCACCCTGCGGATGCCCGTACGCCGGGGGTGGCGGAGGCGGCGTGGCACCGGGCGCGGGAGCACCCGGCGGCGGCGTCCCCGGAACGGGGGCACCCGGCGGGGCCGGCGCCGCGGGTGCGTCCAGCGACGGCGACACCGTCGTGCGCGGCAGCCGGCTGCCGCCCGACATCAGCGCCGTCTTGGCGTCCGGCGGCGTGTCCGGGTCGTCGTCACCCTCCCGCAGCTGCGGTGCAAACACAGTCGCGGGCAGCGGCACGGAACGGTCCTCGCCGGAGTCCGCGTTGGTGTCGGTCCCGGCCCAGGGAGTCCCCCCGGCGGGCCCGCCCGGCGCCCCGGCACCGCCCGCCCCCGCCTCCGGCCATCCGGCGCCACCGCCCTGCGCGGCGGGCGCCGCCGGCCGGGCGGGCGGCCCGGCCTGCGTCCGGGCCAGCTCTCCGTCCCCCGGGGCCGCCGGGGAAGCCGCGGCGGCAGGCGGAGCCGCGGAAGCCCCCGCACCGGACGAGGCCGCGCCCTGGCCGCCGCGCCGGTCCGGAATCCCCAGCTTGTCCGCCGCCTCCTGCAGCCACTCCGGCGGACTCAGCAGGAAGGACGTCTGGTTCAGATCCACCCGGGCCGGAGCGGGCGGGGCAGGCTGCGCGTCCTCGTCCGGGCGGCCGTACTCCTCCTCGTAGCGGCGCACGACCTCGCCCACCGGCAGCGCGGGCCACAGCGTCGCCTCACCGCTGTCGCGGGCGATCACCAGCCGCTGACCGCCCCCGTCCGACCGCGGCCCGTCCGCCCGGTCCTCGGCCCACACCACGAACCCGAGCTCGAACTCCCTTACCCGCACCACACGGTGCTGGTACGACGGCAGGTCCGCGTTGATCCACTCCTCGGCACGCTCCTGCGCCTGCGCGAAGGTCACCATCAAACGCTCACTCCCCCACCGAAGACTCGGAAGACACCGCAACAGAACGCGCGAACCCGCCGTCGACCATCAGGTTCGCCACCGTCTCCAGCTCCGGCGGATCACCCGCGAGCCGCGACAGGAACCGGTCGAAGTCCTCGCCGCACGGCAGCAGCAGCCGCTCCACACGGTCCGCCGGCGCCCACGAGGGATCGGCGTCCCGTGCGTCGTCGTAGGCACAGAACCACACCGAGCCGACCCGCTCGCCCTTCACCTTCACGGCGAGCAGCCCGCCCTGAACGAAACCGACGCCCAGATAGTCCTTGGTCAGATGGTCGCGCAGGCACTTGTTGACGTAGACGAGGTCGTTGACGGCCGCCTCCTCCCGCACCGTGAAGAACGGCTGGTCGATCAGGAGCCCCAGCTCCGCGTCGAGCGCCGCACCCACCGGGGCGCAACCGCCCGCCGCCTTCAGGAACGAGCGGTAGGCACCCGGCAGCCGGTAGCCGAGGTCCTCCTCGACCTGCTGCACCTGGGCCTCCGTCACCGCCACCCCGGACTTCGGCAGCCCGAAGTGCGCCGGCCGCGTCTCCTGCAACGGCCGCGTGCCCCGCTTGTTCTGGTCGACGTGCGACGTCGCTATCCCGCCGTGGTGCCGCAGCAGCGCCTTCACCTCGACCGGCACCAGCTCCAGCCGCCGCGAACCCACCACGTGATGCCACGTCCAGCCGTGCGGGGTCGCCACCGCGGGCACCGTGTCCCACAACGCGTGACCGGTCGCCGCCAGAGCCGCGTTCGCCGACACGTAGTCCGTCAGCCGCAGTTCGTCCACCCCGAACCCCTCCGGCGGCTCCGCGATCTCCGCGGCGGCACGCGCGTAGGCCGAGAAGGAGGGATAGCCGCGCTCGTCGACGCGTACCCCTCTCGGGTGACGTGCGGCCCGTACCGGATCCGGGAAATGCACGACCTGCCCGGCATAGGCCGCGTTCGGCGGCGCGGCCTCCTGCCCGAGCCGACCTGTCGTCATGGCGGTTGCCCCCTGCGGCACTCTGGTACGGCGCCCAGCGGCCGGCTCCACACCGTCCACTGCGCCCCGTATCGACTGTCTCGTCCGTCTCGACTTGGCGTCTCGACCGTCACCGCGCCCGTCACCACGCGCCACCGCGTGTGTCACCACGCACCGACCGCACGGACCGCGGTGCCGACAGCCTATGCGGTACGACCGCGCCGGTCACCGGGCACCGGTCAGCCGCCCTCCGCTTCCGTGACCAGCCGTCACCCCGCCGTGACAGCCTGCCCAAACCCTGGCGTGTCGCACCGCCCCAGCTTCCGCACCAGCCACGCAATTTGGCACTCTGTGACGTCCGGGGGAAGCTCGGGAGGGGATGACGATCATGAACGTGACGCAGACGGGACCGGACACCGCACCGCACACCGGTACCTCCGGCGACCCCCGCGGTACCTCCGGCGACCCCCGCATCGGCTGGAGCGCCACCGAGAACCCGCCCACCCCGGCCCTGCGCCACAGACGCGACGGCATACTCCCCACCGTCGCCGCCGCCCTCTCCGTGCGCGGCGCCACCCTCACCGGCACGGCCGCCCGCGGCGACCAGCCGCCCCCACTGCATCCCCTGGTCCAGGACTTCCTGGACACCCTCACCAGCGCCCAGCGCGACCGCTTCACCGGCCGCTGCGCCGAGACGATCCTCATCTCCCGCCACATAGCCTCCGCCGACGCAGCCCGCAGCAAGCGCGCCGCCCGCAGGCCCATGACCAACGGCGAGGCCCGCAAAGCGCTCAAACAGGCCAAACTCACCACCCGCCGGATCCGCGAGGACGGCGACCCCCTGCACGGCGGCTTCGCCGCCCCCTGCCGCGCCTGCAGCGCACTCAGCGCCCACTTCGGCGTCCGCGTCGTCGATCCCACGGCACCGGAGGACTGACCTCCCGACACGGGCCACCAGGACGCCCGCCCCCACCCGGGCCGGGCACGGCCTCAGCACCCACACGATCGAAGGCACATGCACCCCGACCGCACCTCGACCACGCGCTTCCCCGTACCCGTCGACGCCGCCCTGCGCGCCGCCGGCTGGCAGCCCGGGCGCTGGGACATAAAGCAGGCCGAGATCTGGGCGGACACCCTGCGCGACCACACCTCACCAGGAGGCCACCGGCACGCCGTCTTCCCCGCAGCCGTCGAGGCGTGGGCCGAGTTCGGCGGACTGCACATCGCACCCACCGGACCCGGCCGCCAGGTCGCCCCCACCACCCTGCACATCGACCCCCTGCACGGGCTCCACATGGCCCGCACCCTCGCCGACCTCGGCCGCGCCCTCGACACCGAGGTCAGCCCCCTCGGCACCGAGACCGACCACCAGTCCCTCGTCGCCGTCGACACCGAAGGCCGCGTCTACGCCCTCGATCACACGGGCGACTGGTACCTCGGCCCCGGCATCGACCAGGCCCTCGGCGGCCTCGTCTCGGGCGTCGAACCCGTACGGCTCACCGCCGGCTGACACACCCCGCCGGCCGCACCCCGGACAGGCACGGGAAACCGCGAGACAAACAACCCCGAGACGAGCGACCGGCGAGACAAGCCACCACGCAGCCACAGCCGCAGCCGCACCCACGACCCAGCACGGCGAACGGCACCCCGCACAACCGGCGCAGCCTCACGCGCCGGCCGGAATCACCGCCGACACCCGGAAACCCCCCGCGTCCGTGGGACCCGACACGAAGACGCCCCCCAGCGCGGTGACCCGCTCCTTCATCCCCACCAGGCCGTTGCCCCCCGACGGCAGCCGCGCCGAGGACGCCGACGCCACCTCCGGCGGCGGCTCGTTCTCCACCTGCATCGCGATCTCCGACGCCCGGTGCGCCAGCCGCACATGCGTCTTCGCCCCCGCCGCATGCTTGTGGACGTTCGTCAGCGCCTCCTGCACCACCCGGAACGCCGTCTGCTCGATCTCCGCCCCGTACACCCGCGTGTCCCCCTCGACCGACAGATGCACGACCATCCCCGCGGCCGCCGACTGCCCGATCAGCTCCTCCAGCTCGGACAGGCTCGGCCCGTCCCCCTCGTCGGCGGCCCGCTCCGCCGCCACCGCCGCGGCCACCCCCACCGCCACCAGCGGCACCGCCTGCTCGCTCCGGCGCACCGTGCCACCACTGCGCAGCACCCCGAGCATCTCCCGCAGCTCCGTCAGCGCCTGCCGCCCCATGTCCCCGACCAGAGCGGCGTTCTTCACGGCCTTCTCCGGATCCTTGCGGGCGACCGCCTGCAGCGCCGCCGCATGCACCACCATCAGACTCACCCGGTGCGCCACCACGTCGTGCATCTCACGCGCGATCCGCGTCCGCTCCTCGCTGCGCGCCCACTCGGCCCGCTCCTCCGCGCGCTCGGCCAGCAGCTGCAACTCCCGCTCAAGACTGTCCGCCCGCTCCCGCAGGCTCTCCATCAGCCGGCGCCGCGCGCCCACGTACAGGCCGAGCAGCAGCGGCGGCGCGGTCATGCCGATGGCGGTGGTGATGGCCGCGAACGGCACGAACCAGTCACCGAGGTCCCAGGTCCCCCGCGCCATGTCCTGCCGCACCCGCACGAACATCACGATCAGCATGCCGACCAGCGACATCCCCGCCAGCGAGGCGATGATCCGGCGCGGCAGCTCGGAGGCGGCCAGCGTGTACAGGCCGACGATGCCCATCAGATAGCCCATCTGGGCCGGGGTGATGGCGATCGAGACGAGCACGACGGCGATCGGCCACTGCCGCCGCACGAGCAGCGCCGAGCCGGCGAGCACCCCGAAGACGACGCCCGCGGCCACGGGGACGCCCGCGTCCCGCGCGAACCGGACACCTTCGAAGGCACACTCCACGGCGGACGCCACGGCAAGCCCGACGTCCAGTGCCGCGCTGCGCCACCTGGCCCACCACCACGGCCCCTTCCGGCCCGCGGCGTGCTCTTCCCCCGTCGTGGTCATGCCTCCAGCCTAAGGGCGTCCGCATCCCGTTTTCCGGCGAGTTTCCGCGACGGGTCTACACCACACTGAGTGACCGGGCGGGCACGAAACCACCCACTTTCCCTCGAACTGCTGAATCGCTCACCGTTCGACCCCGGAAGACCACATTCCAGCTGGACGGTATGCCCATGGCACATGCACCGACCAGATACGCCGACTTCGAGGGGCTGCGGGAACAAGCGGTCACGCTCCGCCGGGCCGGGCTCAGCCGCCGCCAGATCCGAGACCGCCTCCACGTCGACAACAACGACATCCTCAACCGCCTCCTGGAGGGCGAGCCCCCTCCGGAATGGACCCGGCGCCCGAACGCGAAGGACGACCTCAGGGACCGCGCACGGGAGTTGCGGCTCCAGGGCCGCACGTACGACCAGATCCAGGTCGAACTGGGCTGCTCGAAGAGTTCGATCTCCCTCTGGGTACGGGATCTGCCGAGGCCGGAGCGTCGCGCCCCGTCGGAGCAGGCGAAGCTGGCGGCGCGGAAGAGGTGGGAGCACGAGCTGGCGATCCGGGACGAGAAGCGGCGGCGGACCAAGGAAGCCGCGGAGGAGCAGATCGGCGAGCTGTCCGACCGCGATCTCTTCATGGCGGGCGTCGCCCTGTACTGGGCCGAGGGCAGCAAGGACAAACCGTACGACCGCCGCGAGAACGTCATCTTCGTCAACAGCGACCCCGGCGTGATCCAGCTCTACCTGGCGTGGCTCGGCCTGCTCGGTGTGGATCGCGGGCGCCTGGCGTACCGCGTGATGATCCACCTGACCGCGGACGTGGAGGGAGCGAAACGGTACTGGGCCGACTTGGTGGGGGTCGATGTCTCCGCGTTCCAGAAGACGACGATCAAGAGGCACAACCCCAGGACGGTGCGCAAGAACGTCGGCGACGACTACCGCGGCTGCCTGGTGATCCGCGTCGCGCAGGGAACCGAGCTGTACCGCCGGATCGAAGGCTGGTGGAAAGGCATGGTGACTCAGGCTCCTGCGCGTCTCAGGTAAGGTCTGACGCAGCCATCCGCCATGGGGTAACTGGTAGCCCGCGGGCCTTTGAAGCCCTGTAGTGCTGGTTCGAATCCAGCTGGCGGAGCTGCTCGGTTCGGGCCCTGGCAGCACTGTCAGGGCCCACTCTCATGTCCCCCGCGAAACGCCCCGGTATCCTGCGGTTGTCCCCACCCGTCCAAAGCCGAAGGGCAACCCCGTGAGCGCCATTCGCCCGGCAGCCGTCGTCGTTCTCGCAGCGGGTGAGGGCACCCGTATGAAATCGGCCACACCCAAGGTCCTCCACGAACTCTGCGGACGCAGCCTGGTGGGCCATGTGCTCGCCGCCGCACGTGAGTTGGACCCCGAGAACCTCGTCGTCGTGGTCGGGCACGCGCGCGAGAAGGTCGGCGCGCATCTCGCCGAGATCGACCCGGCCGTGCGCACCACCGTGCAGGCGGAGCAGAACGGCACCGGTCACGCCGTACGGATCGCGCTGGACGAACTCGGCGGCGGCGTCGACGGAACCGTCGTCGTCGTGTGCGGCGACACCCCGCTGCTGACCGGCGGGACGCTGCGGGCGCTGTCGGCGACCCACTCCGCCGAGGGCAACGCCGTCACCGTGCTGAGCGCCGAGGTTCCCGACGCCACCGGTTACGGCCGCATCGTGCGGGACGAGGACACCGGTGCCGTCACCGAGATCGTCGAGCACAAGGACGCCACCGAGGCGCAGCGCTCCATCCGTGAGATCAACTCCGGTGTCTTCGCCTTCGACGGGCAGTTGCTCGCCGATGCCCTCAAGAAGGTGCGGACGGACAACAGTCAGGGTGAGGAGTACCTCACCGACGTCCTCGGCATCCTGCGGGAGGCCGGGCACCGTGTCGGCGCGTCGGTCGCCGGCGACCACCGTGAGATCGCCGGGATCAACAACCGGGTGCAGCTGAGCGAGGCCCGGCGGATCCTGAACGACCGGCTGCTCACGCGCGCCATGCTCGACGGGGTCACGGTCGTCGATCCGGCGACCACGTGGGTCGACGTCGGTGTCACCTTCGAGCAGGACGCGGTCGTCCACCCGGGGACGCAGCTGCACGGTGCGACGCATCTGGGTGAGGGTGCGGAGGTCGGCCCCAACTGCCGTCTGAAGGACACCCGGGTGGAGGCGGGCGCGCGGGTGGACAACACGGTGGCCGACGGCGCGGTGGTGGGTGCGGAGGCGACGGTGGGTCCGTACGCCTATCTGCGGCCCGGCACGCGGCTCGGTGCGAAGTCCAAGGTGGGTACGTACGTCGAGACGAAGAACGCGGCGATCGGCGAGGGGACGAAGGTTCCGCATCTGTCCTACGTCGGTGACGCGACGATCGGTGAGTACACCAACATCGGTGCCGCCAGTGTGTTCGTGAACTACGACGGGCAGGAGAAGCACCACACCACGGTGGGGTCGCACTGCCGTACGGGTTCGGACAACATGTTTGTGGCTCCTGTCACGGTCGGGGACGGCTCGTACACCGCCGCCGGGTCCGTGATCACGAAGGACGTGCCGCCCGGTTCGCTGGCCGTGGCCCGTGGTCAGCAGCGGAATATCGAGGGCTGGGTGGCTCGTAAGCGCCCGGGGAGCGCCGCGGCGAAGGCCGCCGAGGCGGCCGCCCGGCAGGACGAGGGCGAAGACTGACCGGATTCGGGTGCGTCAAACACGGCGTACCGTGATATCTGCACACACCCGTACCGCCACCAGCTGAGACACCTCGCATCGCCTCCAGCTGAAGACCTCTGAGGAGACAGTGCTGTGACCGGGATCAAGACGACCGGCGAGAAGAAGATGATGTTCTTCTCCGGCCGCGCCCACCCCGAGCTTGCCGAGGAGGTCGCCCAGCAGCTGGGTGTCGGGGTCGTCCCGACGAAGGCCTTCGACTTCGCCAACGGTGAGATCTATGTGCGGTATCAGGAGTCGGCGCGTGGCGCGGACTGCTTCCTGATCCAGAGCCACACCGCTCCGATCAACAAGTGGATCATGGAGCAGCTGATCATGATCGACGCGCTGAAGCGTGCGTCGGCCCGCTCCATCACGGTCATCGTGCCGTTCTACGGTTACGCGCGGCAGGACAAGAAGCACCGTGGCCGTGAACCGATCTCGGCGCGTCTGGTCGCGGACCTGATGAAGTGCGCGGGCGCGGACCGGATCCTGACGGTGGATCTGCACACCGACCAGATCCAGGGCTTCTTCGACGGTCCGGTGGACCATCTCTTCGCGCTGCCGCTGCTCGCGGACTACGTGGGGGCGAAGGTGGACCGGGACAAGCTGACGGTGGTCTCGCCGGACGCGGGCCGGGTGCGGGTCGCGGACCGCTGGTGCGACCGTCTGGGCGCGCCGCTGGCGATCGTGCACAAGCGCCGGGACAAGGACGTCGCCAACCAGGTCACCGTGCACGAGGTGGTCGGTGAGGTGGAGGGCCGGGTGTGTGTCCTGGTCGACGACATGATCGACACGGGCGGCACGATCTGTGCGGCGGCGGACGCGTTGTTCGCGCATGGTGCGGAGGATGTCATCGTGACGGCGACGCACGGTGTGCTGTCGGGGCCGGCGGCGGACCGGCTGAAGAATTCGAAGGTGAGCGAGTTCGTGTTCACGAACACGCTGCCGACGCCGAGCGAGCTGGAGCTGGACAAGATCACGGTGCTGTCGATCGCGCCGACGATCGCGAGCGCGGTGCGCGAGGTGTTCGAGGACGGTTCGGTGACGAGCCTGTTCGACGAGCAGTAGAAGCGCGGTGCAGTAAGGGTTCTGCACAGCCGGTGGAGATCCTTTTGGGTGCGGCCTCCCTGTCCGAGTAGACTGCTGCAGTTGCTCGGCGAGGGAGGCCGTTCTCGTTCTGGCGAGGTACGGCGATCCGTTATCGACGCGCTCTTCGTAGCAGGCCGTTCGTGGCCGGGTGACCACGTTTGTTCCTGTTTTCCACGAGGAGTGATCATGTCCGAGGTGAAGCTCGCCGCCGAGACGCGTACCGAGTTCGGCAAGGGTGCCGCCCGCCGCATCCGCCGTGCCGACAAGGTTCCCGGTGTGCTCTACGGCCACGGTTCCGACCCGCTGCACCTGACCCTCCCGGGCCACGACCTGCTGCTGGCGCTGCGTACGCCGAACGTCCTGATCTCCCTGGACATCGACGGCAAGACCAACGAGCTGGCGATCCCGAAGTCCGTGCAGCGTGACCCGATCAAGGGCTTCCTGGAGCACGTCGACCTGCTGCTGGTCAAGCGCGGCGAGAAGGTCACGGTCGAGATCCCGGTGCACACCGAGGGCGAGCTGGCCCCGGGCGGCTACCTGCTGGAGCACGTCCTGAACGCGCTGCCGGTCGAGGCCGAGGCCACGCACATCCCCGAGTCCGTGTCCGTCTCGATCGAGGGCCTGGAGGCCGGTGCCTCCGTCCACGCCAAGGACATCGCCCTGCCGTCCGGCGTGACGCTGGCCGTCGAGGAGGACGCCGTCGTCCTGCAGGTCCTGTCCGCGCAGGCCGAGGAGGCCGCGGAGGGCGAGGAAGGCGCGGAGTCCGACGAGGCCGTCGCCGAGGCCTGATCCTCACCCGTTTCATCGTCGGTCAGCCGCTGTCCCGGTCGTTCACGGCCGGGACAGCGGCTGGCGCGTATCAAGGAGACATGGACGTGAGCACCCCCGTGGGCGGCCCCTGGCTGGTCGTCGGTCTGGGCAATCCCGGGCCCGAGTACGCCGGCAACCGGCACAACGTCGGGTTCCTGGTGGCCGATCTGCTGGCCGAGCGGATCGGGGGGAGGTTCAAGCGGGCGGGCAGGGCGCAGGCGCAGGTGGTCGAGGGCCGGATCGGGCCGCCCGGGCCGGCGAACCGGCGGGTGGTCCTCGCCAAGCCGATGTCGTACATGAACCTGTCGGGCGGGCCGGTGAACGCGCTGCGGGAGTTCTACAAGGTCCCGGTGGCGAACATCGTGGCGGTCCACGACGAGCTGGACATCGATTTCGGCGCGCTGCGGCTGAAGCTGGGCGGCGGGGACAACGGGCACAACGGCCTGAAGTCGATGACGAAGGCGATGGGCGCCGACTACCACCGGGTGCGGTTCGGGATCGGGCGTCCGCCGGGGCGGATGCCGGTGGCGGACTTCGTGCTGAAGGATTTCTCCTCGGCGGAGCGCAAGGAGCTGGACTACTTCGTGGACCGGGCGGCGGACGCCGTGGAGTGTCTGGTCATCGAGGGGCTGGAGCGGGCGCAAAGCACGTACAACTCCTGACTTGTCACCCACCGGAGTTGACCGTTCGCAGGGGCATGGCCAATGATCCCGGCCATGCCCGCCAGCACCAGGTCCTCCCGTCAGGTCTCCCGCCAGGCATCGGTCTCCGCCCTGCGGTTCGGGCGGATCGCGGCGATGGGGGCGGTCGCGGCGCTGATCCTGATCGCGGGTGTGTGGGCGTCGTGGCGGACCGCTCCGTACGTGATGCTCACCAAGGGGCGGGAGCGGGGCACGATCGAGGTGACGCGGTGTGGTCAGGACACCTGCACCGGCCCCTTCACGCCCGCCTCGGCGGGTTCGCCCGGACCGGACCGGGTCGTCATCGGGAAGTCGGTCGCGGTGCGCAAGGGGCGGACGTACGCGGTGGTGGTGAAGCCGGGCGGTGACGAGGTGCTCCGCTCGGGTCCGGCCGGGATTCTGTACGCGTGGGTGCCGATGGGCGGGGCGCTGCTGCTCGCGTCGGTGGTCGTGGCGGGCGGGCTGCGGCGGACGCGGGTGGCGTGGGTGCTGGCGGGCCTGGGGGTCGCGCTGCTCACGGCGGCGTTCGTCACCGTCTGACGGTTTTCTCTGTTCTCCATGTATGTGGAGGATGCGACCGTTGTCCGTTCGTGATTGACCTTGGGTCAGTCGTCGCAGGATGCTGAGCCGCCCCCTCCACATCTTCCCGTCCGCAACTCGAAGATGGAACTGCCCCATGCGTACCCTCATCCGCGCCGGCGCACTGTCCGCCGTCGCCGCGGCCGCGCTGTTCTGCGCCCCGGTCGCCGCTCACGCCACCGCCCCCGGTGACAACGGGACGGTGAAGATCCACGACGCGAAGACCGGCGACGAACTGCGGCGCAACGAGCCGCACGTCTGCACGTTCTACCTGGACGCCTTCGGCTTCGACGGGGTCCAGCAGGTCGACTGGCACATCGAGGCCTGGGCCCCGACCGCGCACAGCAAGGGCGAGACGGTGAAGACCGGCGCCATCACCCTCGACACCGAGGGCGACGGCCGCACGGAGGACCTGTCGCTGCCCGACGGCCATTACAAGCTGTTCTGGAACTTCGACGGTGAGAAGGGCGCCGCCAAGCACAAGGTGTTCTGGACGGACTGCGAGGACTCGCAGGGCGGTGGCGGCACGACGCCCACGGCGTCCGCGTCCGCCTCCACGCCGGGCTCCGAGTCCTCCTCGCCGGCCGCGGAGACCTCCTCCCCCGCGGCCTCCCCGAGCGAGTCGGCCGGCGGGGCGCCCGCCGCGTCCGCCTCGCCGTCCGCCCAGGGCGGCAGCGGCTCCGGCAACCTCGCCGAGACGGGCAACGGCGCCCCGGTGGGCCTGCTCTCCGGTCTGGCGGCCGCGCTGGTGGCGGGCGGCGGCTACCTGGTGGCGCGCCGGCGCCGGGCCTGACCTGACCGGTCAGCACCGGAGAAAAGGGGTGCCCCCGAGCTCCGTACGGAACTCGGGGGCACTCTGGTGCGTGCGGGGGTCAGCCGGTGTTGCGCAGGCCCGCCGCCACGCCGTTGACCGTCAGGAGCAGGGCGCGGGAGAGCAGCGGGTCGGGCTCCTCACCGGCGGCCGCGGCGTCGCGCTGGCGCTTGAGGAGCGTCACCTGGAGGTAGGAGATCGGGTCCAGGTAGGCGTCGCGGATGCCGAAGGTCTGCTTCAGCACCGGCTGCGCGTCGAGCAGTTCGTCCTCCCCGGTCACCCGCAGCACCTCGCGCACGGTCAGCTCGTGCTCGGCCTTGATGGTGTCGAAGACGTGCTTGAGTTCGTCCGGCACGAGGGTGTCGACGTAGTGTGCGGCGATCCGCAGGTCGGTCTTGGCGAGCGTCATCTCGACGTTGGAGATGAAGTTGCGGAAGAAGTGCCACTGTTCGTGCATCTCGTCGAGGACGGTGTCCAGGCCGGCCTCGCGCAGCGCCTTCAGGCCGGAGCCGACGCCGAACCAGCCGGGCACGATCTGCCGGGACTGGGTCCAGCCGAACACCCACGGGATGGCGCGCAGTCCGTCCAGCGAGACGCCCGAGCCGGGGCGGCGGGAGGGCCGCGAGCCCAGGTGCAGGTCGGCGAGCTGGTCGACCGGCGTGGAGACGAGGAAGTACGTCGGCAGGTCGGGGTCCTCGACGAGTCTGCGGTAGGCGGCGTGGGCGGCGTCGGAGACGACGTCCATGGCGGCGTCCCAGCGGGCGAGGGACTCGACGGACTGGCGCGGGGCGGTGTGCAGCGCGGAGGCCTGCAGGGTCGCCGCGACCGTCAGCTCAAGGTTCTCCCTGGCCAGGGACGGCACGAGGTACTTGTCGGAGATGACCTCGCCCTGCTCGGTGACCTTGATCTCGCCCTCCAGGGTGCCCCAGGGCTGGGCGAGGATCGCGTCGTGGGAGGGGCCGCCGCCGCGGCCGACGGTGCCGCCGCGGCCGTGGAAGAGGCGCAGCCGGACGCCGTAGCGGTGCGCGACGTCACGCAGCCGGCGCTGCGCCCGGTGGATCTCCCACTGGCTGGTGGTGATGCCGCCGAACTTGGAGGAGTCGGAGTAGCCGAGCATGACCTCCTGGACGTCGCCCCTCAGCGCGACGAGGCGCCGGTAGGACGGGTCGGAGAGCATGTCCTCCAGAATCGTGTCGGCGGCCTTGAGCTCGTCGGTGGTCTCCAGCAGCGGCACGATGCCGATCCTCGCCCAGCCGGCGTGCAGGTCGAGCAGGCCCGCCTCGCGGGCGAGGACGGCCGCGGCGAAGACGTCGTCGGCGCCCTGGCACATGGAGATGATGTAGGACTCCACGACCTCGGGCCCGAAGACCTCCAGGGCCCGCTTCACGGTCTGGAAGACGCCGAGGGTCTTCTCGCCGGGCGCGTCCACGGGCGCCGGGGTGGGCGCGAGCGGCCTGCGGGAGCGCAGCTCCTTGGCGAGGAGCTTGGCCCGGTACTCGCGGGGCATGTCGGCGTAGCGCCAGGACTCCTCGCCGAGGCGGTCGAAGAGCTGGCCGAGGGCGTGGTGGTGGGCGTCCGCGTGCTCGCGTACGTCCATGGTGGCGAGCTGGAGGCCGAAGGCGGCCAGGGTGCGGATGGTGCGGTTCATCCGGCCGTCGGCGAAGAGCCCGCCCCGGTGCTCGCGCAGGGAGCTCTGGATCAGGGTGAGGTCCTGGAGCAGCTCGCTCGTGCCGAGGTAGTCGCGGCCGGCCTGGTGCGGGGTGCCGTTGGCCAGGCGCTGCTTGGTGTTCTCCAGCTTCTGCCGGATGCAGGTGGCCTTGAGCCGGTAGGGCTCCTCGGCGTTCAGGCGCTTGTAGCGGGGGCTGATCTCGGGCAGCCGGTCGAGGTCGGCCTGGAGGGAGTCCAGGAGTTCCTGGGTGGCGCCCGTGTAGCGGATGGAGTTCGACAGGAAGTGCCGGAGCTCGTCGATCTGGTCCAGGGCGTCGTTGATGCCGTGCTCGTGCTGGAGGATCAGCACGTCCCAGGTGACCTGGGGGGTGACGTTCGGGTTGCCGTCGCGGTCGCCGCCGATCCAGGTGCCGAAGGTCAGCGGGCGGGTGGCGTCGGGGAGCCGGACGCCGACGCGCTCCAGCTCGGCGGTCAGGTCCTCCAGCACGTCGCCGACGGCGCCGGCGTGCAGCTCGTCGAGGTAGTAGATGGCGTTACGGGCCTCGTCGGCGGGCTCGGGGCGCACGACGCGCAGTTCGTCGGTCTGCCAGACGAGGTCGATGTTCTCGGCCAGCCGGGTGTCGTGGCGGCGGCGGTCGGCCTCGATGACCGGGGTCTCCAGGAGCGCGGCGATGCGCCGGAGCTTGTTGAGGACCGAGCGGCGCGCGGCCTCGGTGGGGTGCGCCGTGAAGACGGGCCGGACGTTGAGGTGCCGGACGGTCTGGCGCAGGTGCTCCGGGTCGGCGTCCTTGAGCCGGTCGGCGGTGCGGGCGAGCAGACCGCCCTCGGCGGCGCGGCGCTCGCGCAGCTCGCGGCCACGGTGCACCTGCTCGGTGACGTTGGCCAGGTGGAAGTAGGTGGAGAAGGCGCGGACCAGCTTGGCCGCGGTCTGCAGTTCGGTGCCGCGCAGCAGCTCGGCGGCGGCCTCTCCGTCCTCGCGGGTGAGGCGGCGGACCTTCTCGACCAGGTCGAGGAGTTCGGGACCCTCCTGCCGGACGAGGGTCTCGCCGAGGAGGTCGCCGAGCCGGCGGATGTCGGCGCGCAGCTCGCTGGTCGTCGTGGTCTGGTCGTCGGCACTGCTCACAGGTGCGGCTCCTTGCAGTGTTGAAGCTCGTCCAGGGGGGAACCCGGCGCCAGGGGGCCGCGCGGCCATCGCCGCATACGGTCCTGACATCCGGGAAGGAATCTGAGCGGACCGCGCTGTCCGACCGACTCCAAGGATAGGTGTCCACGCGGACGCGCAGTATTGCGGGCTCGGCCGCCGGGCGACTCGCTGACATACTTACGACGCCGTAGGTTACGGAACCGTAGGAACCGTTGTAACGGAACCTGGGCACGGTTCCCGCAGCCGAACCGGCACCTGCCTCAACCATCGACCCCACAGGGGACGCCCATGACCACGAGCTCCGATGTGATCGACGACGCCCCGAAGGCGACCGACACCCTCCCATCATCCGCCACGCTGGGCGGCGAGAAGAAGCGGTCGATCGAGCAGATCGCGCTGCTGCTGTTCATCGTCGTCCCGTTCCTGGCACTCGTCGCCGCGGTACCGCTGGCCTGGGGCTGGGGTGTGAGCTGGCTGGATCTGGGCCTGCTGGTCCTCTTCTACTACATCGGCTGCCACGGCATCACGATCGGCTTCCACCGCTACTTCACCCATGGCTCGTTCAAGGCGAAGCGGCCGCTGCGGATCGCGCTGGCGATCGCGGGCTCGCTGGCCGTGGAGGGCCCGATCGTGCGCTGGGTGGCCGACCACCGCAAGCACCACAAGTTCTCCGACGCCGAGGGCGACCCGCACTCCCCGTGGCGTTTCGGCGAGACCCTCCCGGCCCTGACGAAGGGCCTGTGGTGGGCGCACATCGGCTGGATGTTCGACGAGGAGCAGACGCCGCAGGAGAAGTACGCCCCGGACCTGATCAAGGACCCGGCGATCCGCGCGATCTCCCGGCAGTTCGTCTACTGGACGATCCTCTCGCTCGCCCTGCCCGCCCTGATCGGCGGTCTGGCCACCTGGTCCTGGTGGGGCGCGTTCACCGCGTTCTTCTGGGGTTCGCTCGTCCGGGTGGCTCTGCTGCACCACGTGACCTGGTCGATCAACTCGATCTGCCACGCGGTCGGCAAGCGCCCCTTCAAGTCGCGGGACCGCTCGGGCAACGTGTGGTGGCTGGCCGTGCTCTCCTGCGGCGAGTCCTGGCACAACCTGCACCACGCCGATCCGACCTCCGCACGGCACGGGGTGGAGCGCGGCCAGCTGGACTCCTCGGCGCGCATCATCCGCTGGTGCGAGCAGTTGGGCTGGGCGTACGACGTGCGCTGGCCGTCACGCTCGCGTATCGATTCGCGCCGTAACACCGGCGAAGGAGGCTCCGGGCGCCGGAAGGAGACCGCCGAGGCGGCATGATTGACGCCGTGGCGACCGATCCCAGCAGCACCCCGAGCAATGAGAAGCCGCGGCGGGCGCGCCGCACCCGGATGACGGGGGCGGAGCGCCGTCAGCAGCTCCTGGAGATCGGCCGCACCCTGTTCGCCGCCAAGGGCTTCGAGGGCACGTCGGTGGAGGAGATCGCGGCGAAGGCCGGCGTCTCCAAGCCGGTGGTCTACGAGCACTTCGGCGGCAAGGAAGGGCTGTACGCGGTGGTGGTGGACCGCGAGATGCGGCGCCTGCTGGACATGGTGACCGGCTCGCTGACGGCCGGCCATCCCCGTGAGCTGTGCGAGCAGGCGGCCTTCGCGCTCCTGGACTACATCGAGGAGTACACGGACGGCTTCCGCATCCTGGTGCGTGACTCGCCCATCCCGCAGTCGACCGGTTCCTTCGCCTCGCTGATCTCGGACATCGCGACCCAGGTGGAGGACATCCTGGGCCGGGAGTTCAAGAGCCGCGGCTTCGACCCCAAGCTGGCCCCGCTGTACGCGCAGGCGCTGGTCGGCATGGTCGCGCTGACCGGCCAGTGGTGGCTGGACGTCCGCCGCCCGAAGAAGGCCGAGGTCGCCGCGCATCTGGTGAACCTGGCGTGGCACGGCCTGGACGGGCTGGAGGCGAAGCCGCACCTGATAGGGCGCCGGAAGCACTGACTCCGGCGCCCTGTACGGTGACACGCTCGGCGTCCGGCTCAGTGCTTGAAGGTGTCCTTGCCCTTCTCCTTGGCCTGGCGTGCGTCGCCCTTCATCTGGTCGGCCTTGCCCTCGGCGGTCATCCGCTCGTTGCCGGCCATCCGGCCCATCGCCTCCTTGGCCTTGCCCTTCATCTGTTCCTTCTTGGCCCTGGCCTTCTCTTCGTTCGCCACGCCACTCACTCCCCGTGAGGTTCGACGTCGGTCGGTCGTCCCACCGGGTTGCCCGCCCACCGCCACTCAAACAGCGGTCAGCGGCTCCAGGAACTCCAGCCGGTTGCCCACGGGGTCGCTGGAGTAGAACCGCCGGTGGCCGGGCAGGTTCTCGTCCCACTCCACCTGCGCCCCGTGCGCCCTCAGCCGGGCGCCGTAGCGCTCGATGCCGGTGACGCGCAGCCCCGGGTGGGCCTTCTTCGCGGGCCGGAAGCCCTCCTCGGTCCCGAGGTGCAGCTGGACGGTCCCCGCCTGGAACCAGCACCCTCCGCGCGCGGCGAGCACATGCGGCTTGGGGATCTCGGTCATCCCGAGGACATCGACGTAGTACGCCCGCAGCCGGTCCTCGGAGCCGGGCGGCGCGGCCAGCTGGACATGGTCGACAGCGGTGATCACTGGGCTACGCCTCCTTGCGGGCGACGGCGAAGATGCGGCGGAAGGGGAACGGCGTGCCGTGCTCGCCGGCCGGATAGGCCTCGCGCAGCGCCGCCCGGTAGGCGCCGAGGAACTCCTCCCGGGCCGCCGGGTCGCCGGCGAGGGCGGTGAGCACGGGCCGCAGCCCGGTTCCCTTCACCCAGTCCAGCACGGGGTCCTCGCCGGTCAGGAGATGCACGTAGGTCGTCTCCCACACGTCCGCCGTGCAGCCGAGCGCGGTCAGGCGCCGCAGGTAGGTCTCCGGCGCGAGGACGGCGTCGCCGTGGCGCAGCAGGCCGCCGAGGCGGTCCTTCCAGCGCGCGGACTCGGCGAGTTCACGCATCAGCCGGTGGCTGGGGGCGTCGAAGTTGCCGGGCACCTGGAAGGCGAAGGTGCCGCCCGGCGCCAGGCCCGCGACCCACTCCCCGAACCGCTTGGCGTGCCCGGGGACCCACTGCAGGGTGGCGTTGCTGACGATGAGGTCGCAGGGCTGCCGGGGCGTCCAGGTGCGTGCGTCGGCGGCGGCGAAGTCGAGGCGGCCGCCGCCGGGGGTGGGTCCGGCGCGCTCGGCGTCGGCCCTGTCCAGCATCTCGGGCGAGTTGTCGTATCCGGTGATGTGCGCGGCGGGCCAGCGCTCGGCGAGCAGCACGGTGACGTTGCCGGGGCCGCAGCCGAGGTCGGCGATGCGGGGCGGGTCGCCGGGCAGGTCCGGGACGCGGGCGAGGAGGTCGGCGAAGGGGCGGGCGCGGTGGCCGGCGTGACGCAGGTACTGGGCGGGGTCCCAGGTGGGAGCGGCGGGCATGGGCGGCCTCCTCGGCGTACTGGACGGGTACCCAGCCTCGCCCGGCAATTACCTTGATGTCAAGAGACTTGATGTCAAGAGACTTCATGTCGACACAACCACTACACTGATCGCCATGGAGGACGAGGTCGATCGGCTGGTCGCAGCGTGGCGCCGGGAGCGCCCGGACCTCGATGTGGAACCGCTCGAGGTCCTCAGCCGGGTGAGCAGACTGGCCCGGCACCTGGACCGGGCACGCCGGCTGGCCTTCGCCGAGCACAGCCTGGAGCCCTGGGAGTTCGACGTGCTGACGGCGCTCAGACGCGCGGGCACGCCGTACCAGCTCTCGCCGGGGCAGCTGCTGACGCAGACCCTGGTGACCTCGGGCACGATGACCAACCGCATCGACCGCCTGGCGAAGAAGAGCCTGGTCGAGCGGTTGCCGGACCCGAGCGACCGGCGCGGGGTCCTGGTGCGGCTGACGGACGAGGGCCGGGACAGGGCGGATCAGGCCCTGGCCGGCCTGCTCGACCAGGAGCGGGCGATCCTCGCCGAGCTCTCGCGGGCCCAGCGGGGCGAACTGGCCGGTCTGCTGCGCCAGCTCACCGCCCCGTTCGACAACATCCCCGGCTGAGCGCCGGCCCGGGGCCAGGGCCGGCGGCGGTGATCAGGCGCTGCTGCTCTCCTCGGGCATGATCCGCCCGGCGGGTCCCAGGTCGACGGGGCCGACGCCGGCCCGGCGGGCGAGCGCGACGGCGGCGAGGGTCGAGTGGACCCCCAGCTTCCCGAGGACGTTCTGCATGTGCGTGCGCACGGTGTGGGGCGAGAGGAACAGCCGCTCGGCGACGGCCTTCCTGCCGAGTCCCGCGACCATGCAGCGCAGCACCTCGCGCTCTCGCGGGGTGAGCGACTCCACCAGCCGCTCGCTCTCGGTGCGGTGCTTGCGGGCGGCGGTCAGCTCCCGCAGGACACCGGTGAGCAGGGCGGGCGGCAGATGCGTCTCGTCGCGCAGCACGCCCCGGATGACGTTGAGCAGCCGCGACAGCGAGCAGTCCTTGGCCACCCAGCCGGAGGCCCCGGCCTGCAGGGCCAGGGCGGCACGGCGCGGATCGTCCTTCTCGGCCAGCACGACGATGCGGACACCCTGCTGCGCGGCGCGCACGCCGGCCACCAGCGAGATCCCGTCGACGAGTCCGTCCTCGTCGTTGTCCTGCACGGGTACGGCCGGCCGGATGCCCGGCACGTTGCCGCCCAGGTCGGAGTCGACGAGCAGGACGTCGAACCGGCGTCCCTCGGCCGCCGCGCGCTCCAGGCTGCGCAGGGCGGCGGGACCACTTCCGGCCGCGGACACGTCGACGTCGGGCTCGGCCGCAAGGGCCGCCGCGAGCGACTCGGCGAAGATGCGATGGTCGTCCACGACCAGGACTCGGATGCGAACCACGAAACCCCCTTCCCCAAGCTCTCGAAGAGCAGGGGATACCCCATCGGCGGGAGACCACGCGGGCGCAGGTACGGCGCCCGAAGTGATCCCAGGCCGTCTGCGACCGCCTGGGACCGGATCGGCACACCGCACGGCCGCCGCCGTGCGGAATCTGCTACCCCCACTTCGGGCGTCGTACCCGACTGTCTCGCCCCCTGATCGGCACCGGCCCCCACCGGTGCTGTTCATCAGGGTACGGCCGGGGGCCAGGAGCGGAAGGTAATTTACAGAACTGGCTGACCGCCGCGTTTATCGTGAGCCACATGTTTCGTCTGGAGACAGAAGTCGACAAGACCCGGTGCGATCTCCTCCGAAGGAGGCTGCGGGACACGAACACGGCGGCCTCGCCCGTCCTGCGCGCCCTGCGCGGAACCCCAGGTGAACGCGAAGTTCCGCTCCACCTCTGGGTGCTGGACGAGGACGGCGGTCTCGCGGCCGGGCTCGTCGGCCACACCTGGACGACGTGGCTGCACGTGGCCTATCTGTGGGTGGACGAGCGCCACCGGGGCGCCGGGCTCGGTGCGCGGCTGCTCGCGGAGGCGGAGCAGCGCGCCCTCAAGGAGCGGGGCTGCACCTCGGCCCGGCTGGAGACCTGGGACTTCCAGGCGCCGGACTTCTACCGCAAACAGGGCTACGACGTGGTCTGCGTGATCCCCGACTATCCGCCGGGGATCACCGAGTACACCCTGACCAAGCGGCTCAGCTGAGCCTGCGCGCACCCGCCGACGGCACCGCCTCGAAGACCCGCGGGGTCTTGAACCCGGCCGCGGCGAAGGCCTCTTCGACGGCCTTGGTGATCGTGTCCACGTCGGGCACCTCCGCCAGGACGACGGCCGAGCCGCCGAAGCCGCCGCCGGTCATCCGGGCGCCGAGGGCGCCGGAGGCCAGGGCGGTGTCGACGACCAGGTCCAGCTCCGGGCAGGAGATGCGGAAGTCGTCGCGCAGGGAGGCGTGGCCGGCCACCAGGACCGGCCCGATCGCCCGGGTCTCGCCCGCCTGGAGCAGGGCGACGGTCCTCTCCACCCGCTGGTCCTCGGTGACGATGTGCCGGACCAGGCGGACCGCCTCCTCGTCGTCGCCCAGCCGCGCGAGCGCCGCGTCCAGCCCGTCGTAGGGGACGTCCCGCAGCGCGTCGACGCCCAGCAGCGCCGCGCCCCGCTCGCAGCCCGCCCGGCGCCTGCCGTACTCGCCGTCGCTGTGCGCGTGCTTGACCCGGGTGTCCACCACCAGCAGCCGCAGGCCCTCGGCGGCCAGGTCGAACGGGATCTGCCGCTGCGTCAGGTCCCGGGTGTCGAGGAAGAGGGCGTGGCCCTGCTCGCAGCAGGCGGAGGCCGTCTGGTCCATGATCCCGGTGGGCGCGCCGACGTAGACGTTCTCGGCGCGCTGGCACAGGCGGGCCAGCTGCCCGCGCGGCAGCTCCAGGCCGAACAGGTCGCCCAGCGCCAGCGCGATCACGACCTCCAGGGCCGCCGAGGACGACAGGCCCGCGCCGGAGGGGACCGTCGAGGCGAGGTGGACGTCGGCGCCGGTGACCGGGTGACCGGCCTCGCGCAGGGCCCAGACGACACCCGCCGGGTACGCCGTCCAGTTCCGGTCGCTCCCCGGCGCGAGGTCGTCCAGGCGCAGTCGGACGACCCCGCCCTCGACATCCGCCGAGTGCAGGCGCAGCACGCCGTCCTCGCGCCGCGAGACGGCCGCGACCGCGGTGTGCGGCAGCGCGAAGGGCATCACGAAGCCGTCGTTGTAGTCGGTGTGCTCACCGATGAGGTTGACCCGGCCCGGTGCCGCCCAGACGCCCTCGGGGGCAGTCCCGTACAGCTCCTCGAAACCGTCCCGCACCTGCTGTGCCCCCACTAGCGCTCCCTTGCGATGCTCTGCGCGAACTCCCACGCGTCCGCGACGATTTCGGCGAGATCCGCACGGGAGGGGGTCCAGCCCAGCCTCTCGCGGGCGGTGGCGGCCGACGCCACCAGGACCGCCGGGTCGCCGCCCCGGCGCGGTGCGACGACCTCCGGGATCGGGTGGCCGGTGACCCGGCGGACGGTCTCGACGACCTCGCGGACCGAGAAGCCGTTGCCGTTGCCCAGGTTGCAGATGAGGTGCTCGCCCGGGGTGGCGGCCCGCAGCGCGAGCAGATGCGCCTCGGCGAGGTCCGCGACGTGGATGTAGTCGCGCACACAGGTGCCGTCCGGGGTCGGGTAGTCGTCGCCGAAGACGGAGATCGCCTCGCGTCGGCCCTGGGCCACCTGGAGCACCAGCGGGATCAGGTGCGACTCGGGGTCGTGCCGCTCGCCCTGCCTGCCGTACGCGCCCGCCACGTTGAAGTAGCGCAGCGAGACCGCGCCCAGGCCGTGGGCCGCCGCCTCGCCGGTGATCATGTGGTCCACGGCGAGCTTCGAGGCGCCGTAGGGGTTGGTCGGCGCGGTGGGCGCCGACTCGGTGATCGGGACCTCCTCCGGCTCGCCGTAGGTGGCCGCCGTGGAGGAGAAGACGAGGGTGCGCACGCCCGCGTCCCGCATCGCGCCGAGCAGCGCCAGGGTGCCGGCGACGTTGTTGTCCCAGTACTTCTCGGGCTGCGCGACCGACTCGCCGACCTGGGAGAAGGCGGCGAAGTGCAGGACCGCGTCGAAGGAGGGGTCCAGCCACTTGGCGGCGTCGCGGATGTCCCCCTCGATGAAGGCGGCACCGGCCGGGACGCCCTCCCGGAAGCCCGTGGAGAGGTTGTCGAGCACGACGACCTCGTGGCCCGCCTCCAGCAGATGCTGCGCGACCACACCGCCGACGTAGCCCGCTCCGCCCGTCACCAGGTACTTACCGCTCATCAACTCGCTACCTCTCGCAGTCGCTCGGCCGCGCGCTCCGGCGGCACGTCGTTGATGAACACACTCATGCCGGACTCGGAACCCGCGAGGAACTTCAGCTTGCCGGAGGTTCGGCGGATGGTGAAAAGCTCTAGGTGGAGGGCGAAGTCGTCGCGGTTGACGCCGTCGAACTCCTCCAGCCCGCCGAACGGGGCCTGGTGCCAGGCCGAGATGTAGGGCGTGGGCGGTTCACCGCCCCCTTCCTTTCCGTCCCGCCCGTCGAAGATCCGGTCGAAGCGCCTCAAGAGTTCCAGATAGACCTTGGGGAACTCTGTGCGCGCCGCCTCGTCCAGCGCGAGCAGGTCGGGCACCCGGCGCCGGGGGTACAGGTGCACCTCGTACGGCCAGTGCGCGGCGTACGGCACGAAGGCCACCCAGTGTTCACCCTCCAGGACGACCCGCTCACCGGCGCCCTCACGCTCCACGACGGCGTCGAAGAGGTTCTCGCCGCCGGTCGCCTCCTTGTGCGCGGCGAGCGAACGCAGCATCAGGGCGGTGCGGGGCGTGGTGAAGGGGTACGCGTAGATCTGGCCGTGCGGATGACCCAGCGTCACGCCGATCTCCGCGCCCCGGTTCTCGAAACAGAACACCTGCTCCACGGAGGGGAGATGCGACAGCTCGGACGTCCGGTCCGTCCACGCCTCCAGCACCAGGGCCGCCTGCTCCTCGGTCAGGTCGGCGAAGGAGGCGTCGTGGTCGGAGGTGAAGCAGACCACCTCGCAGCGGCCCGAGTCGCCGGCCAGGGAGGGGAAGCGGTTCTCGAAGACCACCACGTCGTAGGAGGAGTCCGGGATCTCGCTGAGCCTGCCGTTCCGGGACGGGCACAGGGGGCACTCGTCGGCCGGCGGATGGTACGTGCGGCCCTGCCGGTGCGAGGCCACGGCGACCGAGTCGCCGAGCAGGGGGTCGCGGCGGATCTCGGAGGTGGTCACGGTCCGCTCCAGCGGGCGCCGGTCCACCGCCTCGCGCACCTGGTCGTCGCGCAGGTCGTAGTAGATCAACTCGCGACCGTCGGCCAGGCGGGTCGAGGTCTTCTTCACTGCGGACTCCCTATCCGAGCCACCCACTCATCAAACATAAGCGAACACATTGGAACACGGGCACCCCCACCAGTCAACATCACAATCCAACAAAGAGCATCAACAGAAGTGTTCAATTTCTGAACACAGGGGCGTAGGTTCCGCCCTGGATCAGTTCACGCAACGAAGCGAGTCTTTATGCAAACCCCCACAAATCCAGCCGTGCAGCTGGCCGCCGAGCTACGACTCCCCACCAACGGGCTCGACTACACGATCCTCGGCATCTACTTCGCCGTGGTCCTGGGCATCGGCTTCGCGGCCCGCCGGTCCGTGCGGACGAGCCTCGACTTCTTCCTCTCGGGGCGCTCCCTGCCCGCGTGGATCACTGGTCTCGCCTTCATCTCGGCCAACCTGGCCGCGACCGAGATCCTGGGCATGGCCGCGAACAGCGCGCAGTACGGCGCCTACACCGTGCACTGGTACTGGATCGGCGCCATCCCGGCCATGGTCTTCCTGGGCCTGGTCATGATGCCCTTCTACTACGGAAGCAAGGTGCGCTCGGTCCCCGAGATGCTGCTGCTGCGCTTCGACAAGTGGGCACACCTGCTGAGTTCGATCCTGTTCGCCTTCGCCGCGATCCTGATCGCCGGTGTGAACCTGTACGCCCTCGCCATCGTGGTCGAGGCCCTGCTGGGCTGGCCGCAGTGGGTGGCGATCGTGGTCGCCGGCGCGTTCGTGCTGGCGTACATCACGCTCGGCGGCCTCTCCTCCGCGATCTACAACGAGGTCCTGCAGTTCTTCGTGATCCTCGCGGCGCTCATCCCGATCGTGGTGCTGGGCCTGAAGAAGGTCGGCGGCTGGGGCGGTCTGACCGACAAGCTCACCACCGCGCACGGGGCGAACTTCACCACCGCCTGGGGCGGCACCGGCATCGGCAGCACCAACCCGCTCGGCGCCAACTGGCTGACGATCGTGCTCGGCCTGGGCTTCGTGCTGTCCTTCGGCTACTGGACCACCAACTTCGCCGAGGTCCAGCGCGCCCTGTCCGCGAAGAACCTCTCCGCCGGCCGGCGCACGCCGCTGATCGCCGCGTACCCGAAGATCTTCATCGTCTTCCTGGTGATGATCCCGGGCCTGGTCGCCGCCGCGCTCGTGCCCAAGTTCGGCACCTCCGGCTCCGGCTACCAGTACAACGACGCCATCCCCTACCTGATGCAGGAACTGCTGCCCAACGGCGTCCTCGGCATCGCCGTGACCGGTCTGCTGGCCGCGTTCATGGCGGGCATGGCCGCCAACGTGTCGTCCTTCAACACGGTGTTCACCAACGACATCTGGGGCCGCTACATCGTCAAGGGCCGCGAGGACGGGTACTACGTCCGCTTCGGCCGCCTGATCACGGTGATCGGCGTCTGCGCCTCGGTCGGCACGGCCTTCCTGGCGTCGTCGTTCTCGAACATCATGAGCTACCTCCAGACGCTGTTCTCCTTCTTCAACGTGCCGATGTTCGTGGTCTTCATCGTCGGCATGTTCTGGAAGCGCGCGTCGGTGAAGTCCGGCTTCTGGGGTCTGCTGGCCGGCACGGTGGCCGCGATGGTGAACTACTTCGTGATCTACAAGCAGGGCATCATCGACATCCCCACCGACCAGGGCGCCAACTTCGTCTCCGCGATCGTCGGCTTCGTCGCCGGCGCGGTCGTGATGTTCGCCGTCTCCCTGTTCACCGCGCCGAAGCCGGCCGAGGAGCTCCAGGGCCTGGTCTACGGCACCCGCTCCCCCGGCATGGACGAGGCGCCCGCCGAGGGCGACGACGCCTGGTACCGCAAGCCGGCCCTGCTGGGCTGGGGTGCGATCGTCATCGCCGCCGCCTGCTACATCCCGTTCTCGATCTGACGGCATCCGACTGAGGAGTGCGAACCACCATGACCGATCAGTCCGGAAACCCCGGATCCTCCGGCTACTCCGACAAGGACGTCCAGCGCGAGGTCGGCGAACTGCAGGAGAAGTCCGCGACCGCGGCCCGCATCTTCGACCTCCGCCGCATCATCGGCGGCCTGTTCGTGCTGTACGGGGTCATCGTCACCATCACCGGCATCACCGACGACCAGGCCGCCATCGACAAGGCCCAGGGCGTCAACATCAACCTGTGGACCGGCATCGCCATGCTGGTCCTCGGCGTCTTCTTCCTCGTCTGGCTGAAGCTGCGGCCGACGCCGCCCCCGACGCCCGACATCGCGCCGGGACCGGACGACGAGCCGGCCGCGCCGGTGAAGTGACGGCCACCGGGGCCGGAGACCGGTGCCGCGGCGCTACGACGCGTGCGGCCCCGGTTCCGGCTCCGCCGGCGGCGAGTGCGGCACCGGGCCGGCTCTGTCCAGCAGGCCCGTCCGGGCCGCCAGGGCCGCCGCCTCCAGACGGGAGCCGACGCCCAGCTTCATCAGCACGCGCTGGACATGGGTGCGGGCGGTGGAGGGGGCGATGCCCATGCCGGCCGCGATCAGCCGGGTGTCCTCGCCGTCGGCGACCCGGACCAGGACCTCCACCTCACGCGGGGTGAGCATCTGGAGCAGGCGCTGGCCCTCGTCGTCGGGCTGCGCCGCGGGGTTGAGGAGTTCGCTGAAGGCCCCCTGCAGCAGCTGCGGAGCCACGGCCGCCTCCCCCGCCCGCGCCTTCATGATGGCCCGTTCGACCCCCTCTATGCGCTCGTCGTGGCGTACGTAGCCCGAGGCGCCCGAGGCGAAGGCGGCCGCGATGCCGCGCGGGCTCGGTACCGGGCCCAGTACCAGCACCGCCACCTGCGGCCGCTCCCGTTTGATCTTCACCACCGGGTCGAAGATGCCCGGCTCGGCCGGTGTCGCCGTACCCAGCAGGCACACCTCCGGCGCGCGCGTGATCACCAGCTCCGCCGCCCCCGCTGCGGGCGCGGCCGCGGCCAGTACCCGGTGCCCCCGTAGCTTCAGCGCCGAGGCCAGCGCCTCGGCGAGCAGTCGGTGGTCGTCGACCACCATGAGCCGCACTCCCATCGAGCAACCCCCCAGTCCCCCCAATGGATCCCCACGGAATGCGCCACTGTGGATTCCCACCGGTCCGCGCGGAGAGAAGCCCCCTCCCGGCTCCCCCGCTCTTCATGCCCCCGGAAGCTACACGCTTGTTCGACGAAGCGCTCCCCCTACTGGAGAGAAGTGCCCCGGATCGACGGAAATTCTGGCATTCGAGGACGATGCGCGGTACGCGCACGGCCCCGCCCCTGAGCAGGGACGGGGCCGTCGCGGCCGGGTGGCGCGAGGCGTCAGCCGGAGGTGCCGAAGGCGATCGCCAGGTACTCCTTGTCGCCCGTGCCGGACGGCTTGTCCGCGTAGACCCCGGCCATGTACAGGTGGCCCTGGCGGTAGAGAAGTTCGGAGTACTCCGGTGACATACGCGTCTCCGCGTCCCGCACCTGCTCCGTCGAGGGGTTCTCCAGCAGCTTGGTCTCCTTGAAGGAGCCGCCGTCGATGCTGACGATCTGGCCGCCCTTGTCGTACGGCGGGCGCTTGTAGGCGATCACGTTGGCGCCGTCCATGCGCAGTGGCGTGATCGTGTAACCGTCACCGGCGTCCGCGCGCTGTCCGGTCTGCTTGCCGGTGGACAGGTCGAAGGCGACGATCTCGTTGGTCTTGCTGTAGTCTCCGGTGCCGTCGTGCTCCTCGGTCGGGATGTACAGCCTGTCCTTGCCCACCGCGATGCCGGTGCACGCCTCGATCTTGGTGATGCCGTCGCACTTGGCCGCGAACTGGTCGCCCGGCGCGGAGATCCGGGTGATCAGCTTGCCGGTCTTGTTGTCGACGGAGAAGAAGTCCGAGATGCCGCTGCCGTCGCCCGCGGTGTCGCCCACGTCCGCGGCGACCACCAGCGGGTCGGTCGACACCACGGAGGCGTACTCGATGCCCGAGGTCATCTTGTACTCCGAGATCACCTTCCCGGACTTCGGGTCGATGGTCTGGATGTGCAGCTGACGCTGGTCGTAGGAACCGCACTTGCGCACCGCCACCAGCTTCGCGCCGCCGCCGTACCCGGCGTCGTAGCAGCTGTCCGTGGGCTTGGGCGCCCACAGCGACTTGCCGGAGGTGATGTCCCAGGCGGCGCCGCCGCTGGTGCTGCCGGCCGCGACGGTGTTCGCGCTGACCGTGACGTTGTCCAGACTGATGGGCCGGTCACCGGAGTTGACGGTCTTGGTCCACAGCATCTTGCCGGCGTCCAGGTCGATCGCGGAGACCTTGCTGCACCCGGCCGAACTGTTCTTCGCGGGCATCTTGGGCTGGTAGACGACGGCCGTCTTGCCGTCCGCCGTGGTGTGCGTGCTGGCCTCGCACACCGGGCCGGGCAGCGGGATCGTCCACAGCTTGGTGCCCTTGTCGGGGTCGTAGCCGTTGATCTCGGCGACGCCGGCCTTCACGTACGCCTTGCCGGTGAGCCACGAGCCGGAGACGACGGTGCTGTCGTCCACCTTGGGCTCGGGGACCTGGAACAGGACGTGGGAGGCGGGGTCGGACGGCACCTTCTCGTCGCCCGTGCCGGACGCGCCGCCGGTGCCGCCCTTGGCGTCCTTGCCGCCGGTGCCGCCGCTGGAGCCGGCGGTGTCGTCCTTCTTGCCGTCGCTCTTGCCGGACTTCGCGTACCAGACGCCGCCGCCCACGATCAGCGCGATCGCGACGACCGCGGCGACGATGATGGCCAGTTGCGCGTTGATCCCCTTGCGGCCGCCGGGCTGCCCGGCCTGCGGCTGGAGCGGCACGGTCGGCTGCGGGTAGCCGTAACCGGGCTGCCGGCCATAGGGGTTGGGGCTCTGGCCGTAGGGGTTGGGCTGCTGGCCGGGGTAGCCGTAGCCCGGCGGCGTCTGCGGGGGCTGGGGCGGCTGCTGGCCCTGCGGCGCCTGCGGATAGCCGTAGCCGGGCTGCTGACCGGGCGGCGGGGGCGGCTGCGGGGCCTGGGGCGGCTGCGGGGCGCCGAAGCCCGGCTGCTGCGGGGCCCCGAAGCCGGGCTGCTGCGGCGGCGTGGGCGGCTGCTGGGCCGGCTGCTGAGGCTTGTCCAGGGAGGGCGGCGGGTCCTGCGGCGGGCCGAAACCACCCTGCTGGGGAGGCTGGTTGGGCGGCGGGGGCGGGGGCTGGGTCATGACGTGGGTACCTCGGGGAGGGACGGCGGGGACGCTGCGGGCGGAGGAGGAGTCACTTGCCGTAGGCGAGCATCAACTTCTCCTTCGTGTCGTCATTGCCGTTCAGCCGGGTGGTCGAGAGGTAGAAGCGCCCGTCGACCCAGTCGAAGTCCTTGGAGAAGAAGCCGTTCTCGACCCGCGCGGCGCCGGAAGGGTTCTGCAGCAGCTTCACCGGCTTGTGGCCCGAACCGGTGGTCGCGATCGACACGATCTGGCCACCCGCGTCGTACGAGGGCTCCACGTAGGCGATGAGCTTGCCGCCCTCGGTCTTGACCGGCAGCATCGATGCGTCCGCCGGGGACTTCACCCGCCACTTCTCCTTGCCGGTGGCGAGGTTGATCGCGACGATCTCGTTCGCGCCGGTGGTCGCGTCGGTCGGCAGGTAGAGGGTGGTCGCGTCGGAGGCGACGCCCTTGCAGCCCTGGAGATCACGCTGGAGGATCGCCCAGCCGCACTCGGGGGCGAACTTCTCGTCGAAGCCGACCTGCGACTTGAAGGTGCCGTCGGAGTTGAAGGTGGAGATGTTCCACGCCTTCTTGTCCTGGTTGGTGCTGTAGACCACCAGCGGGTCGACGGAGTACGTCCGCGCGACCGTCCAGCCCTTGTCGAACTTCCGTGTCCAGGTGGCCTTGCCGGTCCTCGGGTCGAGCTCCTGCATCTCGTCGTGCTCCTTCGACCCGGTGGCGTCGCAGGAGGACACGGCGATCAGCTTGCTGCCGCCCGCGAAGGCGGTCGGGAAGCAGGCGTCGCCGTACTTCTGCTTGTCGAAGAGCTTCTTGCCGGAGTCGATGTCGTAGGCGACACCGGACTGCGAGCGGCCCACCATCAGCGTCCTGCCGGTGACGGACAGCGAGACGGTGATGGTGGTGTCGAACAGCGCGCCGTCGGTGAGCTGGGTCTTCCAGCCCTTCGCGCCGGTGTTCAGGTCGACCTGCTGGAGCTGGTTGCACTTCGCGCGGTCGCTGGTGCCGCTCTCGTAGGCCACCACGATCTTGTCGTCGGACGACTGCTGCGGGGTGACCGCGCAGATCTTCTGCGGGAAGGTGATCGGGTCCCATGTGGGGTTGCCGTTGCCGACGTTGTAGGCGACGAGCTCCTTGTACGCCGCCTTCACCGCCGCCTTGTCGGTGATCCACATGCCGGGGGCGTCGGCGCCCGAACCGGGCGCGTCCGGAGCCGTCTTGTACCAGAGCACCTTCGCCTCTCCGGGCCGGCGGCCGGAGTTGAGGTCCTCGGAGTCCGAACCGCCGTCGCCGCTGCCGTCACCGGGGTTGACCGGGGCGCCGGCGGTGGGCTTCGGGTCGTCGCTCTTGTGGGCGACCGGCTTCTTGTCGTCGTCCCCGCCGCCGCTGGTCACGGCGAAGACGGTGCCGCCGATGACGGCCAGCGCGGCGACGGCCGCACCGACGGCGAGGCCGGGCCGGCCCTTGAACGGGTTCTTGGAGCCGGAGCCGGGCGGCGGGGTGCCGGGCCCGCCCGGGAACTGCGGCTGCGGATAGCCGTAACCGGGCTGCCGGCCGTACGGACCGGGCTGCTGGGGCGAGCCGTAGGGACCGGCCGGCGAGCCGTAGGGGCCGGGCTGGGCGTACGGGCCCGCGGGCTGTCCGTACGGGCCCAGCTGCTGCGGCGCCTGAGGCGCCTGGGGGTAGCCGTAGCCGGGCTGGGGGGCACCGGGCGGCGGGGACTGCGGGGGCGGCGGCGTCTGGGGCGGACCCTGCGGCGGCGGTGGGGTCTGCGGAGCTCCGAAACCGCCCTGCGGCTGCGGCGGTTGCGGCGGCTGGTTGGGCGGCTGAGTCATCAGCGCGTCTCCCCCTCGTTCACTGATTTTTAGCCACGCCCTGAGGTACGCGATGACCCAGAGTCGTACTCAGAAAGTTCTCAGACGGCCCTTTCTATCACTCGGAACCGACACCGCACCGGGCCGTCCCACCCCCTGTTCCCAAGGGAGGACCGGCCTGTGACGCCGCTGTTATGCGCCTTCACGCACCCTTCACGCGTCCTCGGCCAGTTCCAGCCAGCGCAGCTCCAGTTCCTCCCGCTCGCCGGTCAACCCCCGCAGCTCCGCGTCCAGTTCGGCCACCTTCGCGAAGTCCGTGGCGTTCTCGGCGATCTGCGCGTGCAGCTTCGCCTCCCGCTCGGAGACCTTGTCGAGCTGCCGCTCGATCTTCTGCAGCTCCTTCTTGGCGGCACGCTGGCCGGCCGCGCTCCTCTCGGGGGCGGCCTTCTCCGCGGCCGGCGCGGTGGCCGCGGCCACCGCCTCCTCCATCCGCCGGCGCCGCTCCAGGTACTCGTCGATGCCGCGCGGCAGCATCCGCAGGGTGGCGTCGCCGAGCAGCGCGAACACCCGGTCGGTGGTGCGCTCGACGAAGAACCGGTCGTGGGAGATGACGATCATCGAGCCGGGCCAGCCGTCGAGGACGTCCTCGAGCTGGGTCAGCGTCTCGATGTCGAGGTCGTTGGTCGGCTCGTCGAGGAAGAGGACGTTGGGCTCGTCCATCAGCAGCCGCAGCAGCTGGAGCCTGCGCCGCTCACCGCCGGAGAGGTCCCCGACGGGCGTCCACTGCTTCTCCTTGTCGAAGCCGAACGTCTCGCACAGCTGACCGGCGGTCATCTCCCGGCCCTTGCCGAGGTCGACGCGCTCGCGCACCTGCTGGACGGCCTCCAGGACCCGCAGCTGCGGGCTGAGCTCGGCGACCTCCTGGGAGAGGTAGGCGAGCTTGACCGTCCTGCCGACGGCGATCCGGCCGCCCGCGGGCTGCGCCTCGCCCTCGGTGCGCGCGGCCTCCGCCATCGCCCGCAGCAGGGAGGTCTTGCCGGCGCCGTTGACCCCGACCAGGCCGATCCGGTCGCCGGGCCCGAGCTGCCAGGTGACGTGCTTGAGCAGCACCTTGGGGCCCGCCTGGACGGTGACGTCCTCGAGGTCGAAGACGGTCTTGCCGAGCCGCGAGGAGGCGAACCGCATCAGCTCGCTGCTGTCGCGGGGCGGCGGTACGTCCTTGATCAGCTCGTTGGCCGCCTCGACCCGGAAGCGCGGCTTGGACGTACGGGCGGGGGCGCCGCGCCGCAGCCAGGCGAGCTCCTTGCGCACCAGGTTGCGCCGCTTGGTCTCCTCGGTGGCGGCGATGCGCTCGCGCTCGGCGCGGGCGAAGACGTAGTCGGAGTAGCCGCCCTCGTACTCGTAGACGGCGCCGCGCTGCACGTCCCACATGCGCGTGCACACCTGGTCCAGGAACCACCGGTCGTGGGTGACGCACACCAGGGCCGAGCGCCGCTCGCGCAGGTGCCGGGCGAGCCAGGCGATGCCCTCGACGTCGAGGTGGTTGGTGGGCTCGTCGAGGACGAGCAGGTCCTGCTCCTCGATCAGCAGCTTGGCGAGGGCGATGCGGCGGCGCTCGCCGCCGGACAGCGGTCCGATGACGGTGTCCAGGCCCTGCGGGAAGCCGGGCAGGTCGAGGCCGCCGAACAGGCCGGTGAGCACGTCGCGGATCTTGGCGTTGCCCGCCCACTCGTGGTCGGCCAGGTCCCGGATGACCTCGTGGCGGACGGTGGCCCGCGGGTCGAGGGAGTCGTGCTGCGTGAGGACGCCCGCGCGCAGCCCGCCGGAGTGGGTGACCCGCCCGGTGTCGGCCTCCTCCAGCTTGGCCAGCATCCGGATGAGGGTCGTCTTGCCGTCTCCGTTGCGCCCCACGACCCCGATCCGGTCGCCTTCGGAGACGCCGAGGGAGACGCCGTCGAGGAGGGCACGCGTGCCGTACACCTTGCTGACGTTCTCGACATTGACCAGATTGACGGCCATTTCTCTCCTGCCCCGGGGGTCGATCGACCTTCCAGGGTAGTCGGCACGGGGCGCCGTCCCGCACGCGCGGCCGGTCGCCGCCGTCAGCCGCCCAGCACGGTCGCGCCCGGCGCCGGCCCCGCCGCCGTACGCACCGTCCGGCAGGTGCCGGACGTGGTCAGCGCCTGCGCCACCTTCGCCGCCGCCTCCCTGTCCCGGGCGAGGAACGCCGTGGTCGGGCCGGAGCCCGAGACCAGCGCGGCCAGCGCACCGGCGTCGCGGCCGGCCGCGAGGGTGTCGGCGAGCTCGGGGAAGAGGGAGAGGGCGGCGGGCTGCAGGTCGTTGGAGACGGCCGCGGCGAGCGCGTCCGCGTCGCCCTTGGCGAGCGCCTCGGCGATCTCCTGGGAGGCGACGGGCTCGGGGATGCGGGCTCCCTCCCCCAGCCGGTCGAACTCCCTGAAGACGGCCGGGGTGGACAGTCCGCGGCCGGCCATCGCGAAGACCCAGTGGAAGGTGCCGCCGACCTCGAGCGCGCGCAGCTTCTCGCCGCGCCCGGTGCCCAGCGCCGCCCCGCCGACCAGACCGAACGGCACATCGCTGCCCAACTCGGCGCAGATGGAGAGGAGTTCGGCCCGGGACGCGCCCGTCCGCCAGAGCGTGTCGCAGGCCAGCAGCGCGCCCGCGCCGTCCGCGCTGCCGCCGGCCATGCCGCCCGCGACCGGGATGTCCTTGGCGATGTGCAGGTGGACGTCGGGCTCGATGCCGCGCCGCTCGGCGAGCGCGAGAGCCGCGCGGGCCGCCAGGTTGGTGGTGTCCAGGGGCACCTGGGCGGCGTCGGGTCCCTCGCAGGTGACGCGCAGCCCGTCGGCGGGGGTCACGGTGACCTCGTCGTAGAGGCCGACGGCGAGGAAGATGTTGGCCAGGTCGTGGAAGCCGTCGGAGCGGGCGGCGCCCACCGCGAGCTGGACGTTGACCTTCGCGGGGACGCGGACGGTGACGCTCACTGCTGACCGGACTCCTTCTTCGGGGGTTCGGGGGCCGTCCCCCGCGATGACGCAGCCTCGGCGATGCGGGCGAACTCCTCGACGGTCAGGGCCTCTCCGCGAGCCTGCGGCGACACCCCGGCGGCGACCAGTGCCGCCTCCGCCGCCGCGGCCGAGCCGGCCCAGCCGGCGAGCGCGGCCCGCAGCGTCTTGCGCCGCTGCGCGAACGCGGCGTCGACGACGGCGAACACCTCGCGCCGCGACGCGGTCGTCTTGACCGGTTCGGCCCTGCGGACGAGCGAGACCAGGCCGCTGTCCACATTCGGCGCGGGCCAGAAGACGGTGCGCCCGATGGCGCCGGCCCGCTTGACCTCGGCGTACCAGCCGGCCTTCACGGACGGGACGCCGTACACCTTCGAACCGGGCGCCGCGGCGAGCCGGTCGGCGACCTCGGACTGGACCATGACCAGGGTGCGCTCGATGCTCGGGAAGGTTTCGAGCATGTGCAGCAGGACGGGCACGGCGACGTTGTACGGGAGGTTCGCCACCAGCGCGGTCGGGGCGGGCCCGGGCAGCTCGGTCACCCGCATCGCGTCGGAGTGGACCAGCGCGAACCGCTCCGCCCGCTCCGGCATCCGGGCCGCGACGGTGGCGGGCAGCGCCCCGGCCAGCACGTCGTCGATCTCGACGGCGGTGACGCGGTCGGCGGCCTCCAGCAGCGCGAGCGTGAGGGAGCCGAGCCCCGGCCCGACCTCCACCACCACGTCGTCCGGCCCGACATCCGCGGTGCGCACGATCCGCCGGACCGTGTTGGCGTCGATCACGAAGTTCTGGCCGCGCTGCTTGGTCGGCCGGACGCCGAGGGCCGCCGCGAGTTCACGGACGTCTGCGGGGCCCAGGAGGGCGTCGGGGGCGGGGCTGGTGCTCACGGCGACAAGGGTACGGGGCGGCGCCGGGGCGCCGCTCACCCGTGCAGCCGCGCCCCGCAGTGCGGCCAGGGGTTCGCCCCGCGGCGCACGTACAGCTTCTTGGCGCGCAGCGTCTGCTCCTGCTCGGAGGCGTCCTGCGGCCGCCCGCTGCCGCCGAGGCCGCGCCAGGTCGGGGAGTCGAGCTGGTAGAGCCCGCCGTAGGTGCCCGAGGGGTCCACGGCGTTCGTCCGCCCGCCGGACTCGCAGGCCGCGAGCGCGTGCCAGTTCAGGCCGTCGGTGCCGTGCACGGACGTCGGCAGCGGCCTGGTGCCCACCTTCACGACCTCGGACCGCGGCTCACGCACCACCTGCGCGTCGGTCCGGCGGGGCTTCTGCCGCACGCCGTTGACGGTGCGCAGGGCGTACGTGACCCGCCGCAGGCCCGGCCGCCCGGCCCGCTCGACGACCTCCGTGCCGCGAAACAGCGAGGAGTCCTCCACCCGCTGCACCTTGTACGGGATCGCCTCCTCGCGGACCTCCTTGCTGCCCCTGATGCGCAGCACGGTGACGGTCTGCCCGTCCCGCGGGAAGCTGTCCCCGGGGACGGAGGTGGTGTCCTGGCCGTGCAGGGTGATCCCGGCCTCCTCGACGGCCTCCCCCACGGTCGCCGCGTTGGTGCGGATCGTGCGGGCACGGCCGTCGGCCATGACCGTCACGGTGCGTTCGGTGCGCACGTCGAGGGAGAGCCCGTGCCGCCCGATGGGCAGGGAGCGCGAGGTGGACAGGTAGGCGCCCTCGGCCCGCACCCCGAACTCCCGCAGCGCCTCCTGCACCGTGTGGGCCGTCGTCCACACCTCGTGCCGGTGGCCGTCGAGGGTGAGCCGTAGGGGCCGGCCGTAGTGCACGGAGACCTCGTCGCCGCTGGCGAGCCTGGTCCCGGGGGCGGGCTCGACCACGTCGTGCGCTCCCAGCGCGACGCTCTCCTGCGCGAGCAGCTCGGTGACGTCGTCCGCGAAGGTGTGCAGGGTGCGCGGCTTGCCGTCGACGGTCAGCTCGACCGCCTTGTCCTTGGCGACGAACGCCGCGGTGCCGCCCGCCAGGAAGGCGACGACCAGCGCCTGGGGCAGCAGCCGGCGCACCGTGCCGTCCGCGCGCTCGCCGGAGCGCGGCCTGCGCCGGCGCGCACCCCGGCGACCCGTCGCGGCCCGCGTGCCGCCGGTCCCGGGCGCGTCCTCGCCCGCCCGGCTGCCCGGCTGCTGCGGAAGCGCCGCCGCGGGCGCCTGGGCGGATCCGGGCGCCTCGTGGGCGGGCCGGTCGGTGTCGCCGTACGCGCCGGGCATCCCGTAGGCCAGCGTCTGCGCGCTGTGCACGTCGAATCCGGCGTACTGCGGCGGCCGGTACGCCGGGCCGGGCCCGTGCGCCTCGAACGTCCCGTACGCCTCGTACGTCTCGTACTGCGACTTGCTCACGCCGACACGCTCCAGGGGCCGAGGGGTCCAGAGGGGTCCGGATCGGGCCACCAGAACCTAGCGGAGCCGGTGTCACTCTCCAAAGCGGCGCAACCGCACAGGGTGACGGCGGGGCCCGGAATCACGGCCGTCGGTGTGATCGGAAGGTTATGAACCATCCACCCTCAGTAGCCGAAGGCGCGGGCCGTGTTCGCCGCCAGGGCTGCCGCCAGCGCGTCCTCGCCGATGCCGCGCACGGCCGCCATGGCGCGCACCGTGACCGGAATGAGATACGGGGCGTTGGGCCGTCCGCGGTACGGGGCCGGTGTCAGGAAGGGCGCGTCGGTCTCCACCAGGACCAGCTCCAGCGGCGCCACCGCCAGCGCGTCCCGCAGGTTCTGGGCGTTCTTGAAGGTGACGTTGCCGGCGAAGGACATGAAGTATCCGGCGCGGGCGCAGATCTCCGCCATCTCGGCGTCGCCGGAGTAGCAGTGGAACACCGTCCGCTCCGGCGCGCCCTCCTCCTTGAGGATGCGCAGCACGTCGGCGTGGGCGTCGCGGTCGTGGATGACCAGGGCCTTGCCGTGCCGCTTGGCGATCTCGATGTGGGCGCGGAAGGAGGCCTCCTGCGCCTCCTTGCCCTCGGGCCCGGTGCGGAAGTGGTCCAGGCCGGTCTCGCCGACGCCCTTGACCTGCGGGAGCGCGGCCAGCCGCGCGATCTCGGCGAGTGCCTCGTCCAGTGCCGCCGTCCCACCCGGCTCACGCGCACCCTGCCGGGACCAGCCTCCCTCGGGTTCGCCGTGGACGATGCGGGGCGCCTCGTTCGGGTGCAGGGCCACGGTCGCGTGGACGGCGTCGTGCGCGGCCGCCGTCTCGGCGGCCCACCGCGAGCCCCGCACGTCGCAGCCGACCTGCACGACCGTCGTCACGCCCACCGAGGCGGCCTTCGCGAGCGCTTCCTCCACGGTGCCGGACTGCATGTCCAGGTGGGTGTGGGAGTCGGCGACGGCCACCCGGAGGGGGTCCGGGAGGGGCGGTGCCGCGTTCTTCTCACGGGGGCCGGAGCTGTTCGAAGGCATGCCCCGATCCTACGAAAGGGGCATGCCCGCCCCGGCGCCGGGAGCGGTCAGCCCGCCTTGCGCTGGAAGGGGTGCAGGAGATCGGACAGGTGCCAGTGGTGGTGCTGCGGCTCGGCCTCGGGCGCCTGCGCGGGCCCGGCCTCCGTCTGCGGCGTCTCGGCCTGCTCCGGCGTCTCGGCCGTCTTCGGCATCTTGACCGGGCCGGTCTGCGGCGGCGTGCGGTGGTACTGCCGCTGCTCCGCGTCGCGCGCCGCCGAGACCCGTCCCGGCCGCATGATGCGTACGGCGTGACCGTCGCAGTTCTGGCAGGTCGGCTTGGACAGCGGAGAGGGGACGACCTGGCCACCGGTCACGTACATCACGAACTCGTGGCCGTCCGTGTCGGTGTGGTGTTCTATCTCGTACGACTGCTCCCAGCCGTGCCCACAGCGCATGCAGGCGAAGGAATACGACTCGTGCACGACTGCGGTCGCCGTACCGCGGCGGCCGAACGGCCCTGCCATCTCACTCATGCCAGCTCCTCTTGTCCGCTGGACACAGGGACGGGTGCGTCCCTTCGACCAGTGGACGCTTCTACCGGCGCGAATGCATCAGACCTGTCGACTGTTGGAGCCGATTTGGACTTTCCTTGCCATACCGGCCTCGGTCACGAAGCCTGCGCTTTGCATTACACGATAGTCCTTTGCCTGCCCGCGGGGCGCGCGCTCAAGCGAGGTGCGCCCCGCTCAGGGGCCCTGCGCGCCACCTCACGCACCACTCCCGGCAGCCGCGTTCTTCGCAGCCACAACCGCGTCGAACACCACCCGCTTGGGCAGCCCGGCCTCGGTGGCGACGGCCGCGATCGCCTCCTTGCGCCGCTCGCCGGCCTCCTCGCGCACCCGTACCCGGCGCACCAGCTCGGCGGCGTCGAGCTCCTCCGGTCCCTTCTCGGGCGCCCCCTCCACGACCACGGTGATCTCGCCGCGCACGCCTTCGGCCGCCCACGCCGCCAGTTCGGCCAGACCGCCCCGTCTGACCTCCTCGTACGTCTTGGTCAGCTCACGGCAGACGGCGGCCCGCCGCTCGGCGCCGAACACCTCGGCCATGGCGGCGAGGGTGTCGTCGAGCCGGTGCGGAGCCTCGAAGTAGACGAGGGTGCGCCGCTCCCCGGCGGCCTCCCGCAGCCGGGTCAGCCGCTCCCCGGCCTTGCGCGGCAGGAAGCCCTCGAAGCAGAACCGGTCGACGGGCAGCCCGGACAGGGCGAGCGCGGTGAGCACGGCGGACGGGCCGGGGACGGCGGTGACCCGGACGTCCTTCTCGACGGCGGCGGCGACCAGCCGGTAGCCGGGGTCGGAGACCGAGGGCATCCCGGCGTCGGTGACGAGCAGCACGCGCGCGCCGTTCACCAGCTCCTCGACCAGCTCGGGCGTACGGGCCGACTCGTTGCCCTCGAAGTACGACACGATCCGCCCCCCGGGCACGACCCCCAGGGCCTGCGTCAGCCGCTTCAGCCGCCGGGTGTCCTCGGCCGCGACCACGTCGGCCCCGGCCAGCTCCTCGGCCAGCCGGGGCGGGGCGTCCGCGACGTCGCCGATGGGGGTGCCTGCCAGGACAAGGGTTCCAGTCACGCCCCCATCCTCCCAGGGCGCGGGCGGGGCGGACGCCCGCGGCCCCCCGCGCGGACCTTCACGAACCGGACGCGTACGGGCCCGTTACCGCCCATGCACGGGACTCACACAGCACGGTTCCCTACGATGGCGCGGTGACCAGTACCGCGTCCTCCCCGGACACCCGGCAAGGCCAGGCCCGTCAAGACCAGCGGCCGTCGTGGCAGCAGCGGCTGCGCCGTTTCGGATACACGGCGGGGCCCAGAAGCGACGTACGGGAGCGTCTGGTGCCGCCGTACGTCGAGGCGAGCCCGCGGCTGTGGCAGGTCCTGGGGGTGCCGCCGGCGCTCGCCGAGCGGATCACGCGCTGGTCGGGCTGGGGCGGGCCGCTGCTGGTCACGCTGATGGCGGGCGTGATGCGGTTCTGGCACCTGGGCAGCCCGAAGGCGGTGATATTCGACGAGACGTACTACGCCAAGGACTCCTGGGCGCTCGTCCACCGCGGCTTCGAGGTCAACTGGGACAAGAACGCCAACGACCTGATCCTCCAGACGCACGGGCACGTGAAGATCCCGACCGACGCGGCGTACGTCGTGCATCCGCCGGTCGGCAAGTACGTCATCGGACTCGGCGAGCTGATCTTCGGCTTCGACCCGTTCGGCTGGCGGTTCATGACCGCGCTGCTCGGCACGCTGTCGGTGCTGATGCTGTGCCGCATCGGGCGCCGCATCTTCCGCTCGACCTTCCTCGGCTGCGTGGCGGGCGCGCTGATGGCGGTCGACGGGCTGGCCTTCGTCATGGCCCGCACCTCGCTGCTCGACGGCGTGCTGATGTTCTTCGTGCTGGCCGCGTTCGGCTGCCTGGTCATCGACCGCGACCGGACCCGGGAGAAACTCGCCGCCGCGCTGCCGGCCGACGCGGACGGCCGGGTCCGCCCGGACGCGCACACGGCGCGGACGACCCGCTTCGGCCTGCGCCCCTGGCGCTGGGCGGCCGGCCTGCTGCTCGGCCTCGCCATCGGCACCAAGTGGAACGGGCTGTACATCCTGGTCGCGTTCTGCGTGATGGCGGTCCTGTGGGACGTCGGCTCGCGCAGGGTGGCCGGCGCGCGGCACCCGTACAGCACGGTCCTCATGCGGGACACGGGCCTCACGACGCTGGCCATGGTGCCGGTCGCGATCGCCACCTACCTGCTGTCCTGGATCGGCTGGATCCTCTCGCCCACGGACGGCTCCGGCGGCTACTTCCGCAACTGGGCCGCCACCGACGGCAAGGGCGGCATGTGGACCTGGCTCTTCCCGGACTGGTGGCGCAGCCTGTGGCACTACGAGCACGAGGTCTACAAGTTCCACGTCGGCCTCTCCTCGCCGCACACGTACATGTCCAACCCGTGGAGCTGGCTCATCGACGGCCGCCCCGTCTCGTACTTCTACGAGTCCCCCTCGCCCGGCACGGACGGCTGCCCGGCGGACGCGGGCGACAAGTGCGCCCGCGAGGTCCTGGCGATCGGCACGCCGCTGCTGTGGTGGGTGGCCTGCTTCGCGGTGCTGTACGTCCTGTGGCGCTGGTTCTTCCGCCGTGACTGGCGCGCGGGCGCGATCGCCTGCGGCATCGCGGCCGGCTACCTGCCCTGGTTCCACTACCAGGAGCGGACGATCTTCTTCTTCTACGCCGTCGTCTTCGTCCCGTTCCTGTGCCTCGCGGTGGCGATGCTCCTCGGCGCGATCATCGGCCCGCCCGGCTCCGGCGACACCCGCCGCGTGGCGGGGGCGACGGGCGCGGGCGTCCTGGTCCTGCTGATCGCCTGGAACTTCATCTACTTCTGGCCGATCTACACGGGCACGGCGATCCCGATCGACCAGTGGCGCTCGCGCATGTGGCTGGACACGTGGGTCTAGCGGGGGCACCGACGGCTTTGCGGGAAGGCGCTAACGATCGGGGAACACCTGCCCCATGCGCCACCTCCACCGCGTAGGGTGCCCGGTGCGGGACTCTTCTTGAACATGTTCAGAAAGAATCCCGCACATCACTGGGGAACGGGGAGGGGGCCCTTTCATGGGCAAGGGGGTAAAAGCCGCGGTCATCGGCAGTGTCTTCGCCGTGATGGTGGGAGGCGCCGGTTACGGCGCCTACAACATCGTCTCCGCGCTGAACGGCGACTCCGCGGGGCCGGGGGCGAGCGGGACGTCCGTGAAGACCGGGCCGCCGAGCGGCGGCGAGGTCAAGGAGACGTCCAGGAAGTTCTTCGCCGCCTGGGAGAAGGGGCGGGCCGCCGAGGCGGCGACGTACACGAACAACGGCGCGGCGGCCGAACCGCTGCTGACCGCCTACGGCCGGGACGCGCACATCAAGGGCGTGAAGATCACGCCCGGCACCGCACAGGGCGCGACCGTGCCTTTCACGGTCAGGGCAACGGTGTCGTACGACGGGAGGTCCAAGCCCCTGTCGTACGGCAGCGAGCTCACGGTGGTGCGCGGGCGGACCACCGGGCGGGCCCTGGTCGACTGGCAGCCGTCCGTCGTCCATCCCCGGCTCCAGAAGGGCGACTCCCTGGTCACGGGTGAGTCGGCGAGCCCCGAGATCGAGGCGGTGGACCGCGGCGGCGCCGTCCTGACCAAGGACGAGTACCCCTCGCTCGGCCCGATCCTCGACGAACTGCGCGCCAAGTACGGCGACGACGCGGGCGGCACCCCCGGCGTCGAGCTCGCCGTCCGGCACGACGCCGCGGACTCGGCCGACACCACGCTGCTGACGCTGGCCGCGGGCAGGCCGGGCAAGCTGCGCACCACGCTCAGCGCGAGCGCCCAGGCGGCGGCCGAGCAGGCGGTGCAGAAGTACGCCGAGTCGTCCGTGGTGGCCGTCAAGCCGAGCACCGGCGAGGTGCTGGCCGTCGCCAACCACCGTGACGACGGCTTCAACGCGGCCTTCCTGGGCAAGCTCGCGCCCGGCTCCACGATGAAGATCCTCAGCGCGGCCACGCTCATCGACAACGGCATCACCAGCATGAACGGCCCGGCGCCGTGCCCGAACGAGGCCGTGTGGCAGAGCCAGACCTTCCACAACCTCAAGAACATGGCCCCGAACGAGAAGGCCACCCTCGCCGACAGCTTCGCCCGCTCCTGCAACACGGCCTTCGTGAAGTACGCGGACGAGGTCAAGGTGGACTCCCTCACCCAGGAGGCCGAGAACCGCTTCGGCCTGGGCCGGGACAACTGGAAGACCGGCATTCCGTCCTTCGACGGCTCGGTCCCGGCCTCCGGCGGCCCCGACACGGCGGCCAACATGATCGGCCAGGGCCAGGTCCAGATGAGCCCGCTGAACATGGCGTCGGTCACGGCGACCGCGATGACGGGCCGCTTCCGCCAGCCGGTCCTGGTCCCGCCGAAGCTCGACGGCCGGGCGATCGCCACCGCCCGGGGCCTGTCCGCGGGGACGGTGGCCCAGCTGCGCGCCATGATGAACCGCACCGCGACCAGCGGCACCGCGGCCGGCGTGATGGCGGGCCTGAGCGGCAGCATCGGCGCGAAGACCGGTTCCGCCGAGGTCGACGGGCAGTCGAAGTCCAACAGCTGGTTCACGGGTTACCGGGGCGACGTCGCGGCCGCGGCCATGACCCAGGACGGCGGTCACGGCATCGACGCGGCGGGCCCGATTGTCGCAGCTGTGCTACGGAGTGGCGGCTGACGTCACCCGTACAGGACGGGACTCTAGGCTGTTGCCGTCGTTGGACGGGTGGACGAGGGCAACGGGGACCCTGGGGAAATTCGCGGAGGATCGAAGGCAGTGGGCAACAGACGGCGCGTCGTCGAGCGACGGAAGACCAAACCCGCCGTGGTCGGCGGGATGATCGCCGTGGTGGTCGTCGGCGCCGGCTTCGGCGCCTATGCCCTCTACGGCGGCGGTGCGGCGGCGGACGACGGGACGGGCTCGACGTCCGCGTCCGCCGACCACAAGCACGTCAAGACCGGACCGCTGTCCGCGGCCGAGGTCGACACGGCCGCTCACGGATTCCTCACGGCCTGGCAGCAGGGCAAGGTGCCGCAGGCGGCGGCCGTCACGAGCGACGTGAACGCGGCCACCGCCCTGCTGACCGGCTACACCAAGGACGCCCACATCACCGGTGTCACCCTCACCGAGGGCACCCGCACCGGCGACAAGGTCCCCTTCTCGGTCAAGGGCACGGTCTCCTACAAGGGCACCAGCAAGCCGCTGGCGTACCGGAGTTCACTGACGGTGGTGCGGAACAAGGCGACCGGCAAGCCGCAGGTCGACTGGCACTCCGCGGTCGTCCACCCCGACCTCAAGGACGGGGACACCCTGGTCACCGGGGAGTCGGGCACCCCGCCGGTCAAGGCCTACGACCGTGACGGCGGCGAGCTGACGACGGCCAAGTACCCCTCATTGGGCCCGGTGCTGGACGGACTGCGCGAGAAGTACGGCAAGATCGCCGGCGGCAAGGCGGGGGTCGAACTGCGCGTGGTGCGCGGCAAGGAGTCCGGCAAGGCCAAGCTCTCCGACAAGACGCTGCTGGCGCTGAGCGAGGGCACGCCCGGCAAGGTCAAAACCACGCTGAGCCCGACGCTCGAGGCGGCGGCCGAACAGCAGGTCGCCGGCAAGCCGAGGTCGTCCGTCGTCGTCATGCGCCCCTCGACGGGCGAGATCCTGGCCGTGGCGAACAACAGCCACGGCTTCAACGTCGCCTTCCAGGGGTCGCTCGCCCCCGGCTCCACGATGAAGGTCGTGACGTCGACGATGCTCTTCGAGAAGGACCTCGTCCACCCGAACGACTCGCACCCCTGCCCCAAGACGTACAAGCTCGCGGGCTGGACGTTCCACAACGACGCCGGGTCGGAGATCAAGAAGGGCACGTTCAAGCTGTCCTTCGGGGCCTCCTGCAACAACGCCTTCATCGACTTCTCGCCGAAGCTGTCCAACAGCGACCTCACCCGGGAGGCCCAGCAGGTCTACGGCCTCGGCCTGAACAACTGGGCCATCGGCGTCCCCAGCTTCGACGGCTCGGTCCCGGTGCAGAGCGGCGCGCAGATGGGCGCCTCGCTGATCGGCCAGGGCGGGGTGCGGATGAACCCGCTGAACATGGCGTCGGTCTCGTCGACGGTGGCCGCCGGCAGCTTCCACCAGCCGTACCTGGTCTCCCCGTCGGTGGACAACCGCACGCTGGCGAAGGCCGCGCGCACGATGTCGTCGACGACGCAGGCCGAGCTGAAGGACGTCATGTCCTACACGGCCCGGTACGGCACGGCGGCCAAGGCGATGGCGGGCCTGGGGTCGGGCTGCGGCGCCAAGACGGGGTCGGCCGAGGTCGACGGCCAGGAGAAGCCGAACGGCTGGTTCACCGCCTACTGCGGCGACCTCGCGGCGTCGGGCGTCGTCCAGGCGGGCGGCCACGGCGGCGACACGGCGGGGCCGATCGTGGCGGCGCTGCTGCGGATGGGCGGCTGACCAGCGGCCGTCAGCGGGTGACCGGCGCCGCGGCCATGTAGGTGCGGCGCAGGAACCGCAGCAGGGCCTTGCTCTCGAACTGCACCACCGACACGCCCTGCGGCGAGTGGAGTTCGACCACCGCCTGCACCCGTCCGCACGGCCAGACGCGGACGTCCCCGGCGCCGGCCGGGGCGCGCAGGCCCTGCTCCAGCAGCGAGCGCGAGAACGTCCACTCGTGTGTCCCGGGCAGGCCGACCCGTACCGAGCGGGGGTCCGCTTCCGGGTCGTAGCGCAGGACGACGGGGACGGACTGGTCATCCGGTATGACCGCGTCCGTGACGATGTGGGCGCGTGCGTACTGTTCGACTACAGACATCGTGAGCCCTCTCACGCTGCGTGACCTGTATGGAAGCTGTCCGTCCACCCCTTCCCAATGTCCCATATTTTCCCGATCACGCTCCCTGGCGGCGGTGCATCTCACACGCACACGCACACCATGCACGACCCCCTCGCTCTTGCAATTGGTTCGCAATAAGCATCTATCATCGAACGGTGCATGTGCCTGACGGATTCATCAACGCTCCCATCTCCGCCGTGACCGGCGTCGCCGCCGCGGGCGCGATCGCCGTGAGCCTGCGCGGCGCGCGCCGTGAACTCGACGAGCGGACGGCGCCGTTGGCCGGGCTCGTGGCCGCGTTCATCTTCGCCGTCCAGATGCTGAACTTCCCCGTCGCGGCGGGAACCAGCGGCCATCTGCTCGGCGGCGCGCTCGCGGCGATCCTCGTCGGCCCGTACACGGGCGTGCTGTGCGTGTCCGTGGTCCTGCTGATGCAGGGCATCCTCTTCGCGGACGGCGGCCTGACCGCACTCGGCGTGAACATCACGGACATGGCGCTCGTCACCACGGTCGTCGGGTACGCCGTCTTCCGCGGCCTGGTCAAGGTGCTCCCCCGTACGCGCCGCTCGGTGACCGTGGCGTCCTTCGCCGCCGCGCTGCTCTCCGTGCCCGCCGCCGCCGTGATGTTCACCTTCCTCTACGCGATCGGCGGCACCACCGACATCGCCGTCGGCAAGGTCGCCACCGCGATGATCGGGGTGCACGTCCTGATCGGCATCGGCGAGGCGGCCATCACCGCCCTCACCGTGGGCGCCGTCGTCGCCGTACGCCCCGACCTGGTGTACGGCGCGCGCGGACTGCAGCGACGGCTCAAGCTGCGGGTGAACGGCGAGCTGGTCGACGCGCCCACCGCGGCGGCGCCCGTGGCGGCCCGCGCCTCCCGCCGCGGACTGTGGGTCACCGGCCTGGTGGCCTCGCTGGTCCTCGCCGGGTTCGTCAGCTTCTACGCCTCCGCCAGCCCCGACGGCCTGGAGAAGGTCGCCCACGACCAGGGCATCGACAAGAAGGCGGGCAAGCACGCGTCGTCGGACTCCCCGCTCGCCGGCTACGGGGTCAAGGACGTCGCTGACGCCCGCCTGTCCGGGGGGCTGGCGGGCGTGATCGGCGTCGGCGTGACCGTCGTCGCGGGCAGCGGCGTGTTCTGGGCGGTGCGCAGGCGACGGAGCACGGACGCCTCGCCCACGGCCGTGGAGAAGGTCTGACATGGGCGCGGGGCACGCGCACCGGCTCTACCGGCACGGGCACTCGCCCGTGCACGCCCTGCCGCCGCACACCAAGCTGGCCGCGGCCTTCGCCTTCGTGGTGGTCGTGGTCTCGACGCCGCGCGAGGCGATGTGGGCGTTCGCGCTGTACGCCGTCCTGCTGGGCACCGTCGCACACCTCGCCCGCGTGCCCGCCGGATTCCTGCTCAAGCGGCTGCTGATCGAGGTGCCGTTCGTCGCGTTCGCCGTCCTGATGCCGTTCGTGGCCGAGGGCGAGCACGTCGACGTCCTGGGTCTGTCGCTGAGTGTGAACGGCCTGTGGGGCGCGTGGAACGTGCTGGCCAAGGGCACCCTGGGCGTCGCCGCGTCGGTGCTGCTGGCCGCCACCACGGAGCTGCGCGAACTCCTGCTGGGGCTGCAGCGGCTGAAGCTCCCGCCGCTGCTGGTGCAGATCGCGTCCTTCATGATCCGCTACGGCGACGTCATCACCGACGAGATGCGGCGGATGCGGATCGCGCGGGAATCGCGCGGGTTCGAGGCGCGCGGCGTCCGCCACTGGGGCGTGCTCGCGAAGTCGGCCGGCGCCCTGTTCATCCGCTCCTACGAACGCGGGGAGCGCGTCCACCTCGCCATGGTCAGCCGCGGATACGCCGGATCGATGCCGGTGATCGACGAGGTGACCGCCTCCCGGGCGCAGTGGTCGTACGCGCTCGCCCTCCCCTTCGCCGCCCTCGTCGTCTGCCTGCTGGGATGGACCCTGTGAGTACTCCTTCGCTCGAGGTCTCCGGCCTCGCCTTCGCCTACCCCGACGGTCATCAGGCGCTGTTCGGCGTGGACTTCGCCGTCGGCCGCGGTGAGCGGGTCGCGCTGCTCGGCCCGAACGGCGCCGGCAAGACGACCCTGGTGCTGCATCTCAACGGCATCCTCACGGGCGGCGCGGGCACGGTGCGGGTGGCCGGACTGCCCGTGGACAAGCGGCACATGGCCCGCATCCGGCGCCAGGTCGGCATCGTCTTCCAGGACCCGGACGACCAGCTGTTCATGCCGACCGTCCGCGAGGACGTGGCGTTCGGCCCGGCGGCGGCCGGGCTGAAGGGGCCCGAGCTGGAGGAGCGCGTCGACCGGGCGCTCGCGCGGGTCGGCATGGCCGGGTTCAAGGACCGGCCCCCGCACCACCTCTCCTTCGGGCAGCGGCGCCGGGTGGCGGTGGCGACCGTGCTCGCCATGGAGCCGGAGATCCTCGTCCTGGACGAGCCCTCCTCCAACCTCGACCCGGCCTCCCGCCGCGAACTGGCCGACATCCTGCGCTCGCTGGACGTCACGGTCCTCATGGTCACGCACGACCTGCCCTACGCCCTGGAACTGTGCCCCCGCTCCCTGATCCTGAGCGACGGCGTGATCGCGGCGGACGGGAAGACGGGCGAACTCCTCTGCGACGAGGAGCTGATGCGCGCCCACCGCCTGGAGCTGCCGTTCGGCTTCGACCCACGCTCCGTGACCATGGGTGCGTGACGCACAACACCGTCATGACGCCCCTGCCGGGCCGTCGGCGCCGGGGAATCGCAGGCCGTGTGCGGGCGTTGCCCCCACAGTCACAGGTGAACCGGAGGGATGTACGCGTGGACGTCAAGGGTGCGGTGGCCGAGGGCTTCGAGCCGGTCCGGGAAGCGTTCGCCCGCAACTTCGAGACACTGGGCGACCGCGGCGCGGCCGTGGCCGTCTACCGCGACGGGCACAAGGTCGTCGACCTGTGGGGCGGCACCAAGCACGTCGACGGCACGGGTGGTGCGCAGGCCTGGGAGCACGGCACCGCCCAGATCGTGCGCTCGGCGACCAAGGGCGTCGCCGCCGCCGCGCTCCTCCTGCTGCAGCAGCGCGGCGAACTGGACCTGGACGCGCCGGTCGGCACCTACTGGCCGGAGTTCAAGGCGGCGGGCAAGGAGCGCACGCGGGTGTGGCACCTCCTCGCGCACCGCGCCGGCGTCCCCGCGCTCGACCGTCCGCTGACGCCCGCCGAGGCCCTCGACCCCGTCCTCGGCGCCGAGGCCGTCGCGGCGCAGGCACCGGCGTGGGAGCCCGGCACGGACCACGGGTACCACGCGCAGACGTACAGCTGGCTGACGGGTGAGCTGGTGCGGCGGGTCACCGGCCGCGGGATCGGCGAGTGGATCGCGGACGAGATCGCCGCACCGGCCGGCGCGGACCTGTGGCTGGGGCTGCCCGCGTCCGAGGCGGCGCGGGCGGGCCGGGTGGGCAAGGTCGAGCCGCCCGCGGACCCGCACGGCCTCAGGACCCGCCCCAGGCGCGCCGTCGCCGAGGCCTACGCGGACCCGGACTCCCTGACCTGCCGGGCCTTCGCCGCGATCACCCCCCTGCCGGACGAGAACGACCCCGCCTACCGCGCCGCCGCCCTGCCGGCCTCCAACGGCATCGCCACGGCGCAGGGCCTGGCCCGCTTCTACGCCTCCCTGATCGGCGAGGTGGACGGCGGCAGGCGGCTGTTCACCCCGGAGACGGCCGAGCTGGCGCGCGGCGAGCGCAGCACGGGAGCGGACCGCGTGCTCGTCGTCCCCACCCGGTTCGGCCTCGGCTACATGCTGCACGGGGCGGCGTCCCCCCTGCTCTCCCCCACCTCCTTCGGCCACCCGGGCCGCGGCGGCGCCCTGGGCTTCGCCGACCCCGCCTCGGGCATCGCCTTCGGCTACGTCACCAACGGATTCCGCAAGAGCGTGACGGCGGACCCGCGGGCGCAGGCGCTGGTCCGCGCCGTGCACGCCGCGATATCCGCGTGAGCGGACCGGTGCAGGCGCGGCTCAGACGTTGATCGAGTGCGAGGTCCGCCCCGACGCCGAGTCGATCTCCCCGTGCGCCTTGGTCAGCAGCTGCATGGCGAGTTCGTTGAGCGCCCGCGCGCCCGCGATCTCCTCGCCCACCCGCGGCTGATTGGCATCGGAGTCGTGCCGGCTCGCGCGGCCGTGGGCCCGGATCTCGCTGCCGTCGGACAGGCGCACCATCGCGACCGCACGGGTGTGCTGGTCGTCCTCCTGGAATTCCAGCTCGACATGCCATCCCACTGCGGTGTGCATCATGACGATCACCTCCGGAAGACCTGCTTCCAGGGTGCTCCTCGGCGGCCCGCGGCGCCTACCCGGCGTGCAGCATCAGCCCGATCCCGGCGACCAGCAGCCCGGCCGCCGCGACCCTCGGCGCCCCGAACCGCTCCTTGAAGAAGACGGCGCCGATCGCCGCGCCGACGATGATCGAGGACTCGCGCAGGGCCGCGACCGGTGCCAGTTCGGCCCTGGTCTGGGCCCACAGGACGAGGCCGTAGGCGAGTACGGACAGGGCGGCGCCGAGCAGGCCGAGCGGCGCGAACGGCCTGAGCACCGCGGCGGCGTCGCCCCGCCACCGGTGCAGCGCGTACGCGGGGAGCGCGATCCCCTCCAGCGCCATCAGCCAGGCGATGTAGCCGAGCGAGGAGCCGGAGGCGCGGACGCCGAGGCCGTCCACGACCGTGTAGCCGGCGATGGTCAGGCCGGTGGCGAGGGCCGCGCCGACCGCGGCCCAGTCCGGCCGGCGCCCGCGCAGTCCCCACAGGGCCACGCCCGTCAGCCCGGTGCAGGACACGGCGATCCCCGCGGCCGCCCAGCCGTCCGGCACCTCGTGGGCGAACAGGGCGGCCAGGAGCGTGACCACGAGCGGCGCGGTGCCGCGCGCGATCGGGTACGCCTGCCCGAAGTCACCGAGCCGGAAGGACCGCATGAGCAGGACGTAGTAGGCGAGGTGGATGACGGCGGAGGCGCCGAGATACGGCCAGGCGCCGGACGCGGGGAACGCCGTGAACGGCACCAGCAGCAGCCCGATGAGCATGCCGCCGCCGGCGATCAGCGTGAACCCGACCAGCTTGTCGGTGATCCGATGGGCGATCGCGTTCCAGCCGGCGTGCGTGACCGCGGCGACCAGGACGGCCGTGGCCACCAGCGGCGTCACGAGGTGCGCTCACGCACGTCCACGAGGGTGGCGCCGGCGTGGGCGACCAGGTCCTTGGGCTCCATGGGGAACACGGCGTGCGGGTTCCCGGCGGCGGCCCACACGACGTCGTGCTCCAGCAGCGAACGGTCCGCGAGGACCCGCGTCCTCGTTCGGTGCCCGAAGGGCGGTACGCCGCCGATGGCGTACCCGGTCGCCTCCCGGACGACCTCCGCCTTGGCCCGCGTGACCTTCTCCGCGCCGAGTTCCTCGCGCACCCGCTCGACGTCCACCCGCGAGGCCCCGTCCATCAGCACCAGCACCGGGACCCCGTCCGCCGCGAAGATCAGCGACTTGCAGATCTCGCTCAGCTCGCACCCGACGGCGGCGGCCGCCTCCACGGCGGTGCGGGTCGCGTCCGGGAAGCGCCGGATCCTGCTGTGCAGCTCGTCGAGCCCCAGCTCGTGCAGGGCGGCGGTGAAACGCGGATGGGCTCCGGAACTGTCCAAGGCATCGACGCTCGTCATGCACGGCACGCTAGCGGTCGGTGCACGGGGCGGGCGACCGGGTTTCGGCCGCCCCGTGCACCGGTGGGGTCTCAGGCCCCGACCAGCTCCCGGTCCTCGTCCGGGTCCGGGTCCGCGTCCGTGTGCGGCTCCTGGTCGCGCAGGCCCTCGCCCTCCACGTCCACGTTGGGCAGCGCGCGGTCCAGCCACTTCGGCAGCCACCAGGCCCGCCTGCCGAGCAGGGCCAGGACCGCCGGGACGACGGCCATACGGACGACGAAGGCGTCGAAGAAGACGGCGATCGCGAGGCCGAAGCCGATCATCTTGATCATGGACTCGCTGGAGCCGATGAAGCCGGCGAAGACCGCCATCATGATCACCGCCGCGGCCGTGACCACCCGCGCACCGTGCCTGAAGCCGGTCACGACGGCCTGGCTCGGCCGCTCGCCGTGCACGTACGCCTCCCGCATCCGGGTCACGAGGAAGACCTCGTAGTCCATCGCGAGACCGAAGACCACGCCGACCATGAAGATCGGCATCATCGACATGACCGGGCCGGTCTCCTCCACACCCAGCAGGCCGGACAGCCAGCCCCACTGGAAGACGGCCACGACCGCGCCCAGCGCCGCCGTCACCGACAGCAGGAAGCCGAGGGCCGCCTTCAGCGGGACCAGGATCGAGCGGAAGACGACGATCAGCAGCAGGAAGGCCAGGCCGACCACCAGCACCAGGTACGGGATGAGGGCGTCGTTCAGCTTCTGCGAGACGTCGATGTTCATCGCCGTCGAGCCGGTGACCAGCACCGTCGCGTCCGTGTCGGCCTTGATCCCCGCGCCCGCGCCACGGATGGAGTGGACCAGGTCCTCGGTCGTCGCCGACGACGGCTTGGAGTCGGGGATCACGGTGATCGTCGCGGTGTCGCCGGCCTTGTTGTACGTCGCCGGCGTGACCGTCGCGACGTCCTTCAGGCCCTTGATGCCGTCGGTGACCCGGGCCACCGCGGCCTTGGGGCTGTCGCTGTCCTGTGCGTCGACCACGACCATCAGCGGGCCGTTGAAGCCGGGGCCGAAGCCCTCGGACAGCAGGTCGTAGGCCCGGCGCTGCGTCGTCGACGTGGGCTGCGAGCCGTCGTCGCCCAGGCCCAGCTCCAGCGAGGCCGCCGGGACCGCCGCGGTGCCCAGGCCGAGCACGCCCAGCAGCAGGACCGCCACGGGGCGGCGTACGACGAAGCCGGCCCAGCGGGTGCCCATGTTCGGCCTGCCCTCGGCCGCCTTGCGCGCCGCGCGCCCGCCGCCGAGCAGCCTGCTCTTCTGGCCGGCCGGCTTCACCTTGCGGCCCGCGTACCCGAGCAGCGCCGGGATCATGGTCAGCGCGATCAGCACCGCGATCGCCACCGTGCCGGCGGCCGCCACGCCCATCTTGGTCAGCATCGGGATGTCGACGACGGAGAGTCCGACCAGCGCGATCACGACCGTCAGGCCCGCGAAGACCACCGCGGAGCCCGCCGTGCCGGCGGCCCGGCCGGCCGCCTCCTCCCGCGCGCGGCCCTCGGCCAGTTCGGCGCGGTAGCGGGAGACGATGAACAGGGCGTAGTCGATGCCGACCGCGAGGCCGATCATCATGGCCAGGGTGGAGGTCGTCGAGCCGAGGTCCAGCGCGTTCGCCAGCGCCGTGATCGTCGAGACGCCGATGCCCACGCCGATGAGCGCCGTCAGCAGCGGCAGTCCGGCCGCGATCAGCGAGCCGAAGGTGATGACGAGGACGACGGCGGCGATCGCGATGCCGATGACCTCGGTGGCGCCGGTCTCGGGGGTGGTCTGGAGCGCGTCGCCGCCGATCTCGACGGTCAGCCCGGTGGACCGCGCGTCCTTTCCGGCCTGTTCGAGGGCGTCCCGTGAGGCGTCCTTCAGCTCCATGCCGGAGACCTTGTACTTCACCGACGTGTAGGCGATCGTGCCGTCCTTGCTGACGGCGTGCGCCCGGTAGGGGTCGCTGACGGAGACCACCTCGGAGCCGTCGGACAGCTCCTTCACCGTCTTCTCGACGGTGGCCTTGTTGCCGGCGTCGGTCATCTTCTCGCCCGCGGGCGCCTTGAAGACGACGCGTCCGGTCGCGCCGTCGGCGCTCATCCCGGGGAAGCGCTGTTCCAGCAGGTCGAAGGCCTTCTGGGCCTCCGTGCCCGGAATGGAGAAGGAGGAGGAGCCGGCGGCGGGGGCGCTGGCCGCGCCGACGCCGGCGAGCGTCAGCAGCGCCACCCAGAACAGGACGACGAAGTGCCGTCGCCTGAAGGCGAACCGGCCGAGTTTCTGGAGGAACGTGGCCACGTGGGCGTACTCCCGGTCAGGTCGTGGGGTCGATCAGGGCAGGGGTGATCAGCCCGGCGGGGAGGCAGGGATGACCGACCCGACGACTTGAGCGGTGACGTCAGGTACTCGGAAAGGTGGTGAGGGTGCGGGGAGTTGTCAGGCGCCGAGGGCGGGGAGCACCACGGCGTCGATGTACGAGAGCAGGAACTCCTGCGTCGGCGGCTGCTCGTCGATGAGGCTGCGCGCGGCGAACCCGCCGATCATCATGTGCATCACGTAGTCGATCGCGGGGTTGTCGGCGCGCACCTCGCCCCGGTCGATCGCCCGCTGCAGCACACGGCGGAACTCCGCCATCTCCGGCTCGATCAGATGCTCCTTGAACGCCTTCAGGAGATCAGGGCTGCCGTGCACCGCCATGGCCAGGCCCCGCATCAGCGCGGAGTTCTGCTCCATCTGGCAGTCGTCCGAGCGCAGCGTGAGGGCGTGCAGGTCGCCCTTGAGCGAGCCGGTGTCGATGTCGGCGAAGCCGCCGGGCTTGTTGTGCCGCACCGCCTTCGCGACCAGCTCGGCCTTGCCGCCCCACTGGCGGTAGAGCGTCGCCTTGCTGGACCGCGTACGGGCCGCCACGGCGTCCATGGTGAGGGCGTCGTAGCCGACTTCCCTGAGCAGGTCGAGCACGGCCTCGTACAGCTCGGCCTCTCGCTCGGGCGTGATGCGACTGCGACGCGTCGTCGCGACCTCAGTCATGCCACTCACCTTCCGGCTCGGGGTGCGTCGTGTTCGTACTGCATCGAAGATACCCCCAAAGATAGCGAAACGAAACCGTTTCGTACGTGCGGTGGGTCACGTAGGTGAAGGGCCCGTAAAGAACGGCCGCAAGAAAGACCCCGCAAGACCCGTCGCACGAGTTGCCCGGCCCCATCCGGCGGAAAAGCATGGGGAGGTGAGCTATCTGCGCCTGCCGCACCTGAGCGGCGACCTGTTGTGCTTCGTGGCCGAGGACGACCTCTGGCTGGCCCCCCTCGACGGTGAGGGCCGTGCCTGGCGCCTCACCGTCGACCGGACGAAGATCGGTCATCCGCGCTTCTCGCCGGACGGCCGCCACATCGCGTACACGAGCTGGCGGAGCCTGGTCCCCGAGATCCACCTGGTGCCCGTCGAGGGCGGACCGGGCCGGCAGCTCACCTACTGGGGATCGCCCGACACGCAGGTGTGCGGCTGGAGTCCCGGCGGCGCGGACCGCGGCGGCACCATCCTCGCCGTCGCCTCCCACGGCGAGCCCTTCTCCTACTTCACCTGGGCCTACAAGGTCTCCCCCGACGGCACTCCCGGCCGCAAGCTGCCCTGGGGCCCGGTCTCCGACATCCAGGTCGCCGGCCTCGAAGGGGAGCGCAGGACGCTGCTGCTCACCGGCACCCCGCCGCACGAGCCGGCCTCCTGGAAGCGCTACCGGGGCGGCGCCATGGGCCGCCTGTGGCTGCACGGCGAGCGTCTGCTGGCCGACCTGGAGGGCCATCTGTCCTCCCCCGTGTTCGCCGGCGGCCGGATCGCCTTCCTCTCCGACCACGAGGGCGTCGGCAACCTCTACTCCTGCGCCCACGACGGCTCCGGCCTGCGCCGGCACACCGACCACGACGCCTTCTACGCCCGGCACGCCTCCAGCGACGGCACCCGGGTGGTGTACCAGTGCGCCGGCGACCTGTGGATCGTGGACGACCTCGCGGCCGACTCCGCACCGCGCCGCCTGGACGTCCGGCTCGGCGGGCCGCGCGCGGGACGGCGCAGGTACCAGGTACCGGCCGCCGAGCACGTGGACGGCATCTCGGTGGACGAGACGGGCCGGGCGAGCGCCGTCGTGGTCCGCGGCAGCCTGTACTGGCTGACCCACCGCGACGGACCGGCCCGCACCCTCACCGACACCCCGGGCGTACGGGTCCGGCTGCCGGAGACGCTGGGCGCGTCGGGGCGGGTGGCGTACGTGACGGACGCGGAGGGCGAGGACGCGATCGAGATCGCCCAGCTGCCGCGGGCGACGGGTCACCGCGAGCCGCGCCGGCTGGCCTCCGGCAAGCTGGGCCGGGTCCTGGAGCTGGTCTCCGACCCCCAGGGCGAGCGCCTCGCGATCGCCTCCCACGACGGACGGCTGCTGCTGCTCTCCGTGTCCGCCGACGCGGACGCGACCGCCGCCGAGGGAACGCGGGAGACCGACACGGACGCCCACGAAGGCACCGGGCAGGCCGACACGACCGCCGCCGAGGGGTCACGAGCGACCGGCGCGGACACCACCGAACGAACACACCAGGCCCACACGGCGTCCGCCGAAGGAACACGCCAGGCCCACACGGACGCCGCCGAGGGAAGGCAGCAGGCCCACGCGGCGTCCGGCGAAGGGGCCCCGGACCCGGACGGCGAGGTGACCGAGCTGATCCGCTCGGCCAACGGTCCGGTGCGCGACCTCGCGTTCTCGCCGGACGGCGCCTGGCTGACCTGGTCGCACCCGGGGATCGGCCGCTCGCTCCGGCAGATCAAGATGGCCCGGATCCCGAACGCCGGCGAGCGGCTGGTCGTCGACGTCACCGACGGCCGCTTCGAGGACGAGAACCCGGTGTTCACCCGGGACGGCCGCTATCTCGCCTTCCTGTCCTGGCGCGGCTTCGACCCCGTCTACGACGTCCACACCGGCGACCTCTCCTTCCCGCTCGGCTGCCGCCCCTACCTGGTGCCGCTGAACTCGGCCACCCCCTCCCCCTTCGCGCTGAACCCGGAGGGCCGCCCGGCCGCCGGCGGCCTGGACCCGGTGGAGAACGAGTCGGGCGGCGACGGCGCGGTGACCGTCGAGGTCGAGGGCCTGGAGAGCCGGGTCACCCCCTTCCCGGTCACCGCCTCCAAGTACTCGGCCCTGCACCCGGTGGCGGGCGGCGGCCTGGTCTGGCTGCGCTGGCCGATCTCGGGCGCGCTCGGCGAGACCTTCGCCAACCCGGACGACACCACCGGGCGGCCGACCCTCGAACACTTCGGCATCAGCAAGGCGAAGAAGGCCGAACTCGTCGACCACCTGGACTGGTTCGCGGTCAGCGGCGACGGCAGCCGGCTGGTCGTGGTCGACGAGGGCGACCTGCGCGCCACCCCCTCCACCGAGTCCGGCGACGGCGACACGACGGTCTGGATCGACCTGCGCCGCATCCTGCACGAGGTCGACCCGCCCGCCGAGTGGCGCCAGTCGTACGAGGAGGCGGGCCGCCTCATCCGCGCCTACTTCTGGGAGCCGGGAATGGGCGGCGTCGACTGGGACGCGATCCTCGCCCAGTACCGGCCGCTGGTCGAACGGGTCGCCTCCCCCGACGACTTCGCCGACCTCCTGCGCGAGGTGCTCGGCGAACTGGGCACCTCGCACGCCTACGTCTCCGCCGCGCGCCGCAACGAGGGACCGCCGCACTACCAGCGCCGGCAGGGCCTGCTCGGCGCCAACCTCGTGCGGCGGGACGGAGGCTGGGTGGTCAGGCGGATCCTGCCGGGCGACTCGTCCGACTCCAAGGCGCGCTCGCCGCTGGCGGGCACGGGCATCCGGGAGGGCTCCGTGCTCACCCACGTCGACGGCCGCCCGGTGGACCCGGTGGCGGGCCCCTACCCGCTGCTGGCCGGCTCGGGCGGCACGACGGTGGAGCTCACGTTCCGGCCCGCGGAGGACGCCTCGGGCCGTGCGCGCCGCGTGGCCGTCGTCCCGCTCGTCGACGAACGGCCGCTGCGCTATCAGGACTGGGTGGCCAAACGCCGTGCGGTGGTACGCGAGTTGAGCGGCGGCCGGTGCGGCTATCTGCACATCCCGGACATGGGCGGCTCCGGCTGGGCCCAGTTCAACCGGGACCTGCGGATGGAGATGTCGCGGGCCGCCCTGATCGTCGACGTGCGCGGCAACGCGGGCGGCCACATCAGCGAGTTGGTGGTCGAGAAGCTGACCCGCAGGATCCTGGGCTGGGACCTGACGCGCAACGCCCAGCCGGTGTCGTACGCCTCCGACGCGCCACGCGGCCCGGTGGTCGCGCTCGCCGACGAGGCGACGTCCTCCGACGGCGACATGATCACCGCCGCCTTCAAACTCCTCGGCCTGGGACCGGTGATCGGCCAGCGCACCTGGGGCGGTGTCGTCGGCATGACCGGCCGCCACACCCTGGGCGACGGCACGGTGATCACCGTCCCGATGAACGCGGCCTGGTTCGACGCCTACGGCTGGGGCGTGGAGAACAAGGGCGTCACGCCGGACGTGGAGGTCCTGCGTGACCCGCTGGACTGGGCGGAGGGCCGTCACGTGGAGATGGACCACGCCGTCCAGCTCGCCGTCGACCTGCTGGAGTCGATCCCCCCGGCCACGCCCCCGGACCACAGCGACGTACCGGACCGGTCCCGCCCCAAACTGCCGCCGCGGAACGGTTCCTGACGGGGCGCGGGGAACCGCGCACGGAACGCGGGAACGGGGCGCCCCGGGAAACACGGGGCGCCCCGTCACCGTCGGCCGAGGCCGAGCGGAGCTACATGTCGTAGTCCTGGTCGAGGCGTTCCTGCTCCTCGTGGCGCGGGCGCTCCGGCTGCTCGTCACGCATGCGCTCGCGGCCCTGCTGACCGCGCTGCTGGTCCGGCCGGCCGTGGCCGTGCTCGCGGCCCTGCTCGCGGCCCTGCTCGCGACCGTGCTCGCGGCCCTGCTGGGCACGCTGCTTGGCCTGCTCCTGCATCCGCTCCGCCTTGTCCTGGAACTGGTCCTTCATACCCATGTGGGTTCACTCCCGTGGTGGGTGGGGGGTCAGGCCCTTGATCGGGCCCCGACCAGATTCACACGGGCGGACACACTCCGCATTTCGATCAACTACGGTGCGTAGCGCGGGACTCCTCGTCCGCCTCCCCGCCTGCGCCGACGAGTCCTGTGCGCATCCCCGTCAGCCGGTCCGCGAAGCGCTTCATCTCCCGCCGGCCGACCGTTCCGATGAGCCCGGGCAGATATCCGCGCACCCCCTGCATGCCGCGCAGCCACCACTGCCCGTACACATGGCTGGAGCGCCGCTCGATGCCGGCCACGATCCGGTCGACGGCCGGGCCCAGCGGATACGTCTTGTTCGACGGCCACGGCAGCCGCTGCCGCAGCTCCCGCATGACCTCGTCCTGGTCGGCGCCGCGCACCATGTCGGTGTCGGTCCAGGACAGGTAGCCGACCCCGACCCGCACGCCCTTGAAGCCGACCTCGGCCCTGAGGCTGTGCGCGTACGCCTCCACACCGGACTTGGAGGCGCAGTACGCGGTCATCATGGGCGCCGGCGTGATGGCCGCCAGCGACGCGATCTGCAGCAGATACCCCCGGCTCTCCATCAGCACCGGCAGGAAGGCACGGGCCGTCACCGCCGAGCCGACGAGGTTCACCTCGATCACCCGGCGCCAGGACTCCGGGTCGGAGTCCACGAAGGGCCCACCGGTCGCGACACCGGCGTTGGCGACGACGATGTCCACCTTCCCGAACCGGTCCTTGACCTCCCGCGCCACCCGGGCCATCGCCACATGGTCCGTCACGTCGGCGTGCCAGTGATCGCTCTCGCTGTGCAGCCGTTCGGAGACCTGCTTGAGGGCGTCCGGCTCCAGTCCGACCAGTGCCACCTTGGCGCCGCGCGCGGACAGCTTGCGGGCGAGCAGCTCCCCCACCCCGCGGGCCGCCCCGGTGACGACGGCGACCTGCCCCTCCAGGCTGACCTTGCTCATGCGCCCTCCTTGATCGTTGCGTACGTCACCACGAGCTCCCGGATCCGGCCCGTGACCAGCTCCGGCGCCTCGACGGGCGTCATGTGGCCGAGCCCCGGCAGCTCGGTGCTGTCCACGCAGTTCGGCAGCGCCGCCACCAGGGCCCGCGCCTGCACGGGCGGGGTGAGCCGGTCGGCGGTCCCGACGACGACGGCCGTCGGCACCCTCAACTCCCTTACTCCGTGGTCCAGATCGAGCAGGTCCAGCACCTGCGACCAGGCGTGCCGCACCCCGGCCGGGCACGCGTGCACGATCCGCGCGCACGCCTCCACCATGTGCGGCGCCGAACCCGGCCCCATCGTCCCGTACTTGAGGACGCGGCGCGCGACGGGCGTGACCGGCCCGAGCGGCGCCCGGACGCCGAGGATGTGCTTGGTCAGCCAGGTCCGCAGCCGGCCCGCCCTGATCGGTACGACGGTCGACTCCGCGACCAGCCGCGACGATCCGGTGCTGCACAGCAGGACGGCCGCCGCGTGCTCGCGGAAGACGGCCCGTTCGGCCGCCGCCATCACCGTCATGCCGCCCATCGAGTGGCCGGCGATCACGACCCGCTCGCCCGGCGCCAGGGTGGCCTTCAGGACGGCTTCGAGGTCGTCCGCGAGCGCGTCGGTGCTGCAGGTCCGGGCCGCCGGGCTGCGCCCGTGGCCGCGCTGGTCGTAGGCGATGACGCGGTGGTCGGTGGCGAGGTCCCGGATCTGAGCCGCCCAGAAGGCGGTGGAGCAGGTCCAGCCGTGGGCGAGGACGACGGCGGGTGCGCCCTCGGGTCCGTGCACCTCGACGTGGATCCGGGACCCGTCGGCGGAGTCCACCGTCAGTTCGCGGGCGGGGACGGGCGGGGCGTACGGGCCGGAGGCGACGTGCATCAGACGGTTCACGCGTCCACCCCCGCGGCCTTCTTGGCGCCCTTGGCGCCCTTGGCCGCCGTCTTCTTCGCGGGCGCGTCCTCGTCGGGCGCGTCCCCGGCCGGCGGTGCGGGCGCGCGCAGGAGTTCGTACTCCGCGAGGTCCACCTTCCGCGTGGCCCGCCTGAACTCGGTCGTCGTACCGGGCCAGATGGTGGTGTTGCGGCCGCTCGCGTCGAGGTACCAGCTGGTGCAGCCGCCCGTGTTCCACACGGTGCGCCTCATCCGCTCCTGCACCCGGCGGTTCCACGCGGAGACCGCGCTCGGGCGGGCGTCCAGCGCGGCACGGCCGCCGAGGACGTCCAACTGCCGCAGGTAGTCGGCCATGTAGTTGAGCTGGGACTCGATCATCAGGATCATCGACGAGTTCCCGAGGCCGGTGTTGGGCCCGATGATCGTCATCCAGTTGGGGAAGCCGGCCGCGGAGGCGCCGCGCAGGGCCTCCATGCCGCCCTTCCAGACCTCGGTGAGCGTCCTGCCCTCGGCGCCCACCACCCGCTCGGCGATCGGCATGTCCGTGACGTGGAAGCCGGTGCCGAAGACGATCGCGTCGACCTCGGTCTCGGTGCCGTCGGCGGCGACCACGGTCGACCCGCGGACCTCGCTCAGCCCGCCGGCCACGACGTCGACGTTGGGCCGGGCGAGCGCCGGGTAGTACGTGCTGCTCAGCAGGATCCGCTTGCAGCCGATGCGGTAGTCGGGGGTGAGCTTGGCGCGCAGGGCCGGGTCCTTGATCGACCGCGCGATGTTCGCCTTCGCCAGCCTCTCCACGAAACCGAGCTCGTCGGGGTGCTTGGTGAACGCCTGGACCTGCAGCTCCCGGATGCCCCACAGCAGTCCGCGCCGGGCCTGCGTGGTGAAGGGCAGCGCCCGGTGCAGGGCCCGCTCGGCGCCGCTGATGGCGCGGTCGACGCGGGGCATGACCCAGGCCGGGGTGCGCTGGAAGAGGGTGAGGCTCGCGACCTCGGGCTGGATGGCGGGCACGATCTGGATCGCCGACGCGCCGGTCCCGATCATCGCCACGCGCTTGCCGCGCAGGTCGTAGTCGTGGTCCCAGCGGGCGGAGTGGAAGACCTTGCCGGGGAAGGAGTCCAGGCCCGGGATGCCGGGGATCTTCGGGTCGGACAGCGGGCCGGTGGCGGAGACGACGACGTCCGCGGACAGCCGCCCGCCGCTGGTCTCGATGTCCCACCGCAGCTGCTCCGCGTCCCAGGTCATCCGCTTCACCTCGGAGTCGAAGCGGATGTGCGGGCGCAGGTGGAAGACGTCCGTGACGTGCTCCAGGTAGGCGCGAATGTGCTCCTGCCCGGAGAAGGTGCGCGGCCAGTCGGGGTTGGGTGCGAAGGAGAACGAGTAGAGATGCGAGGGCACGTCGCAGGCGCACCCGGGATAGCTGTTGTCGCGCCAGGTGCCGCCCACACTGCCGGCCCGCTCCAGCACGACGAAGTCGGTGATCCCTTCGCGCCGCAGCCGCACCGCGGCCCCCAGCCCTCCGAACCCGGACCCGATCACCGCCACCCGCACATGCTCGTGTTCGGCCATGCCGATGCCCTTTCCCGCGCGACTCTGCCAGTGAACACTGGCGCAATGGGGAGAGTAGAACAGCGGCGTACTCATGGGTAGGGGGTGAGCCGGGAAAGTTACCGGCGGTACAACATAGGGTGCGGTCGTGACCGAGAAGCGTGAGTACCGCATGGAGGAACTGGCCAGGGAGGCCGGCATCACGGTGCGCACCCTGCGCTTCTACCGCGAACGCAAGCTGATCCCGCCGCCCCGCCGCGAGGGCCGCATCGCCTGGTACGACGAGCACCACCTGGCCCGCCTGCGCACGATCGCGGCCCTGCTGGAACGCGGTCACACCCTCACCGGCATCGCGGAGCTCGCGGAGGCCCTCGACCACGGCCGGGACGTGGCCGACCTGGTGGGCATCACCCCCACCGAGGAGGAGCCGGTCCGCCTCACCCCCGAGGAACTCGCCGCCCGCTTCGAGGGCGAGGTCACCCCGGACAACCTCGCCGCCGCCCTGGACCTCGGCTACCTCGGCACCGACGGCGAGGAGATCGTCCACATCAGCCGCCGTCTCCTGGACGTCTCCTCGGCCCTGGTCCGCGAGGGCATCCCCCTGGCGGAGGTCCTGGCGGCCGGCGCCCGCGTACGGGAGCACGTGGACGAACTGGCGGAGATGTTCGCCGACCTGGTCCTGCGCCACGCCGAGGAGAAGGACCTCCAGCGCCTGCGCCCCCTGGCCCGGAGCGTGGTGGAGGCGGAGATGTCCCTGGCGCTGGACCGGCAGCTGCGGAAGCGGGCCGGACAGGCGGACCGGGCCCGGGAGCCGTGAGGACCGCCGCGACCGCCCCCGGGAACCCTCAGAGGTCGTAGACCACGGTCACCGGCGCGTGGTCCGACCAGCGCTCCTCGTGACTGGCCGCCCGCTCCACGACCGCCTTGACGGCACGGGCGGCCAGGCCGGGGGTCGCGACGGCGAGGTCGATGCGCCATCCGGTGTCGTTGTCGAAGGCCCGCCCCCGGTACGACCACCATGTGTACGGCCCCTCGGCATCGGGATGCAGCGACCGCACGACGTCGACGTAGCCGCCGTCCGCCGCGTCGAAGACCCGCCCCAGCCAGTCCCGTTCCTCCGGCAGGAAGCCGGAGTTCTTGGTGTTGCCGCGCCAGTTCTTGAGGTCGGCGCGCTGGTGGGCGATGTTCCAGTCGCCGCAGACGACGACCTCACGGCCGTCGGCGGCGGCGCGCACGCGCAGGGACTTCAGGTGGGCGAGGAACTCGTCCATGAAGCGCAGCTTCTCGTCCTGGCGCTCGGTGCCGACCTCGCCGGAGGGGAGGTAGAGGGAGGCGACCGTGACGCCCGGCAGGTCGACCTCCACGTAGCGGCCGCTGGTGTCGAACTCCTCGGAGGCGAAGCCGACCTGGATGCGTTCGGGCTCGCGGCGGGTGTAGAGGGAGACGCCGGCGCGGCCCTTGGCGGCGGCCGGCGCGTGCACCACGTGCCAGCCGTCGGGCGTGCGCACGTGCTCGGGCAGCTGCTGCGGCTCGGCGCGCACCTCCTGCAGGCAGAGCACATCGGCGGAGGTGCCGGCGAGCCACTCCACGAAGCCCTTCTTCGCGGCGGCGCGCAGGCCATTGACGTTGACGGAGGTCACAGTGAGCACCCGGGAACGATACCGGCACACTGGACGGGGTCCAGATACCGAGAATGCATAGGTGTACGGTAAGCCGAATGAACATACGTCGCGTCGCCTTCGACCACCCCGACGCCGTGAAACTGAACGACGAGGTACAGGCCGAGTACCACGTCCGCTACGGCGACGGCGGAGACGCCACCCCCCTGGACCCGGCGGACTTCGACCCGCCGAACGGCGTGTACCTCATCGTCTACGACGAGAACGACGGCCCGGTCGCCACCGGCGGCTGGCGCGCCCAGGACTCCAACGGCGAGGGCAATCTCGACGGCGACGCCGAACTCAAGCGGATGTTCGTGGTGGAAAGGGCGCGCGGCCGCGGCCTCGCCCGGCGCGTCCTGACCGCCCTGGAGGACGACGCCCGCGCGGCCGGCCGCCTGCGCATGGTCCTGGAGACGGGCACCAGGCAACCGGAGGCCATCGCCCTGTACACCTCCAGCGGCTACGAGCCCTGCGGGAAGTTCGGCTACTACCGCTTCCACCAGGAGAGCCGCTGCTTCGCCAAGCCGCTCGGAACGCCGTAGCCGGCTCCCGAGGCCCGCCGGTCACTGACGGGGCATCAGCACAACAAAGATCCCGCCCGATCTTCCGATCGGACGGGATCTCATCAACTGCCCCAGGTTTCCCTGAGGAGTTGTTGCGGTGGACCTGAGGGGATTTGAACCCCTGGCCCCCTCGATGCGAACGAGGTGCGCTACCGGACTGCGCCACAGGCCCTTGCAACGAGTGAAACTCTAGCATCCCGATCCGGGTGCTTGAAAATCCGTTCCCGGCCGCCCGGCGGCTGCGGCACAGGTCGGGCGGGTGGTCTACTCGTTGGCTGCCTTCGGCCGCTCGCCGTCCTCGTACTGGTCGAACAGCGGCGTGCGCCCCCGCTCGCGTGCCCGCCGCGCGGAAGCCGCGCGGCGGGCGTCACTGCGCCCGTCGTCGTCGGCCCTCTCCTCCGCGGCGGCCGGCTCCGCGGCGGCCTCGCGTCCGGCTGCGGCGTCGGCCCGCGCCTCCTGGTCCCGGGCGACCGGGCCCGACCGCGCCGAGCTCCAGGCGTCCGGCGCCCCGAGGTCCACGTCCGAGGTGGCCCGCGGCGCGACCGGCGCGGTCACGTACGTCGGCAGCGGCACCGGCACCGGGTCCCAGCTGTCGCCGTGACCGGGCCGCCGCTGCCGCTCACGCTGCTGGTCCACCCACTCGGCGTGGTCGGTCTGCTCGACCAGGGCCCGCCGGTCGGCGGCGAGCGCGGACAGCCCGGGGTCGGCCTCGTGCTCCGGTCCGTCCTCGGGTTCATCGGAGTCGGTCTCGGTGCCGGCCGGGCGGCGGCGCGGCTGCCGGGCGCGCTCATGGAGCCGCTGGGCCGCGACCTCGGCGCGGCGCCGGTCCATCTGGTAGGCGAAGCGCCGCCGTTCCTGCGAGCGCAGGTAGGCGATGTAGGCGCTGAGCAGCACGGCCGGCACGCCGGGCGCCCAGAGGAACGCGAGCCCGCCGACCGCCGCGACGACCGCGCCGAGCGTGAACGCGACGAAGAGCATCACGGTGGTGCGACGCCGGCGCGCGAGCACCTTCGAACGCCGGGCGCGCGCCGCGGCCGCCTCCTCCGAGGGCGTACGCCGGGCCGGAGGGGCGCCTTTGCGCGTCCGGGCCGGGGGCTTGGCGGTGGCCGGGCCCTTGGCGGGGGCCTTGGCCTTGGCGGGGGCCTTGGCCTTGGCGGGGGCCTTGGCCGGGGCCGGGCTCGGTGCGGGCGCGGGCACTTCGGCGCGCACCTGCTGACGGGCCGGAGGCATGGCGAAGGCCCGGACGTCCACCGAGTCGGTGACCGCGCCCGGAGCTTCGGCGCTGGGCTCCCCCTCCTCGGTGGAGCGCGCCCGCAGGTCCTTGGCGTACCGGCGCTCCATACCCGCCCGTCCGGACAGCAGCCGGATGGCGGTGCTGAAGCGTTCCGTCGGACGGGCCTCGTTCAGCTCGTCCTGCCTACGGAGCCACATCGGCACCAAGTAGGCGGCCCAGGCCCCGACAATGACTGCGTAGATGAGGCCGCTGCTGCTCACGCCTCACACGGTAGAGGGGTTTGCGTGAGGCCATCTGCCAATTGAGCCGGTGTGTCGCACGATCTGGCTGATATTTCGAACTTTTTTTGTGACCGATGCGATCAGCACGCCACCGCGGCCGTGAATTTAATGCCTCGAGGTGGTCGCCGTCCGATCAATTTCGAACATTTATTCAATTTCTCGGGCCTGTGCGGGATTCTGCCGTGTACGTGCCCGCTGCCAGCGGTTGAGCAACCCGTCGGGCACCTCTTCCGCGGTGAGCGCGAAGACGAGGTGGTCACGCCAGGCGCCGTCGATGTGGAGATAACGCGGCCTCAGGCCCTCCTCGCGGAATCCGAGTTTCTCCACGACCCGGCGGCTGGGCCCGTTCTCGGGGCGAATGCAGACCTCGATGCGGTGCAGTCCGACGGTGCGGAAACAGTGGTCCACGGCCAGTGCCACGGACGTCGGCATCACTCCGCGGCCCGCCACCGACTCGTCCACCCAGTAGCCGATATGCCCCGAGCACATGGAGCCCCAGGTGATTCCGGCAACCGTCAACTGCCCGACCAGACGGCCCTGATACTCGATGACGAAGGGCAGCATCCGGCCCGCGTTGGCCTCGGAGCGAAGGTGGCGGACCATCTGCCGGTAGGTCGGCCGGTGCGCGATCGGACCGCTCGGCGTGGGCGGCGGAATCGTCGCCTCCCAGGGCCGCAGCCAGTCCCGGTTGCGCCGGTTGACCTCGCGCCAGGCCCGCTGGTCGCGCAGCTTTATCGGCCGGAGGACGATGTCGCCGTCCACCAGCACGACGGGCCAGGAGGGGCTGTTCAGCTCGCACCCCCACCGGTGGCCGCGGGTCTGGGGTGGTCGCCGCCGCGGATCTGGTCGACGGCGTGCACCAGCAGGGGCTCCAGCACGGCCAGGCCGTCCTTCACCCCGCCGGTGGAACCCGGCAGATTGACGATCAGCGTGCCGCCCGCCACTCCGGCCAGGCCCCGGGAGAGCGCGGCGGTCGGCACCTTCTCCCGTCCGAACGCCCGGATGGCCTCCGCGATGCCCGGCACCTCGTGGTCGATCACGCCGCGGGTCGCCTCGGGGGTGCGGTCGGTGGGCGAGATGCCGGTGCCGCCGGTGGTGACGATCACGTCGTAACCGGCCTCGACGCCGGCCCGCAGCGCGGCCCGCACGGGGTCGCCGTCGGGGACGACCTCCGGCCCGTCGACGGCGAATCCGAAGCCCTTGAGGCCGGCCGCGACCGCGGGGCCGCCCTTGTCCTCGTAGACCCCGGCGGCGGCCCGGTTGGACGCGGTGACGACGAGTGCGCTGTAGGGCGCGCGGAGCGCGCCGCCGGCCGACGGGTCCCGTGTCATGTCCGGCTCCAGTCACCCGACTTGCCGCCCGTTTTCTCCTCCACGCGCACGTCCGTGATGACCGCTCCCTTGTCGACCGCCTTGACCATGTCGATCACGGTGAGCGCGGCGACGGAGACGGCGGTGAGCGCCTCCATCTCCACGCCGGTGCGGTCCGTGGTCCGCACGGTGGCCAGGATCTCCACGGCGTCGTCCGCGACCGACAGATCCAGTTTCACACCGGACAGCGCCAGCGGGTGGCACAGCGGGACGAGGTCCGGGGTGCGCTTGGCACCCATGATGCCCGCGATGCGCGCGGTGGCGAGGGCGTCCCCCTTGGGCATCCCCTCGCCGCGCAGCAGCTCGATCACGCGGGGGGAGACGAGGACCCGTCCGCTCGCGCGGGCGGTGCGCGCGGTCACGTCCTTCTCGGACACGTCGACCATACGGGCGGCACCCGCCTCGTCGATGTGTGTCAGTCGGTCCTGCGTACTCATGGTCTCTGGCGCTCCCGGTCACGGCCCGGGCGCGGTGCGGCGCGCGGGCCTGTCGTGCGCGACACGGTACCGCCAACCAGGGGCGCTCAGCCGATCAGGACCACCTGGACCTCGGTGCCGGGCTCGACGGACTCGACGTCCTCAGGGACGACGATCAGCGCGTCGGCGTGCGCGAGGGCCGCGACCAGGTGGGATCCGGCGCCGCCGACCGGGGTCACCGAGCCGTCGGCGTACCTCGCCCGCAGGAACTGTCTGCGGCCCTTCGGCGAGGTCAGCGCCTTGCCGGCGGTCAGGGTCGCGCGGGTGGTCGGCCGGTGGACGTCGGTGAGACCCATGAGCGTGCGGATCGCCGGGCGCACGAACAGCTCGAAGGAGACGTACGACGACACGGGGTTGCCCGGCAGGGCGAGCAGCGGGGTGTGGTCGGGGCCGACGGAGCCGAAGCCCTGGGGCTTGCCGGGTTGCATGGCGATCTTGCGGAAGTCGATGCCGCTGCCCGCCTCGTCCTCGTCGCCGACGTGCGACAGCGCCTCCTTGACGACGTCGTACGCCCCGACGCTCACCCCGCCCGTGGTGACCATGAGGTCGGCGCGCACCAGCTGGTCCTCGACGGTGGCGCGGAGGGTGTCGGCGTCGTCGGCGACGGCGCCCACGCGGTAGGCGATGGCGCCCGCGTCGGTGGCCGCGGCGGTGAGGGCGAAGCTGTTGGAGTCGTAGATCTGGCCGCCGGCCAGCTGCTCGCCGGGCTGGACGAGTTCGCTGCCGGTGGAGACGACGACCACGCGCGGGCGCGGGCGCACGCGCACCGTGCCGCGGCCGATCGCGGCGAGCAGGGCGATCTGCGGCGGCCCGAGGACCGTGCCGGCCTCCAGGGCGCGGTCGCCCGCCTTCACGTCGCTGCCCTGGGCGCGGACGTGCGCGCGTGCCTCGGCGGGCCGGTACACGTGCACCTGGCCCTCGGCTCCTTCGGGGGCCAGGCTGCGGGCGCGCATCCCGCTGGCCGGTCCCTCGCCGAGGCCTCCGTCGGTCCACTCCACGGGGACGACGGTCTCGGCGCCGGGCGGCAGCGGGGCGCCGGTCATGATGCGGGCGGCCTGGCCGGGGCCGACCCGGACCAGGTCGGCCTGGCCCGCCGCGACGTCCCCGACGACGTCCAGCACGGCGGGGAACTCCTCGCTCACGCCCGCCACGTCGGCGACCCGCACCGCGTACCCGTCCATGGAGCTGTTGTCGAACGGCGGCAGCGAGACCGGCACCATGACGTCCTCGACCAGGACGCAGCCCTGCGCGTCCAGGAGCTGCAGATCGATCGGTTCCAGAGGACGGACGGCGGTGAGGATGTCCTCCAGGTGCTCGTCCACCGACCAGAGGTGGTCCTGGCCGGTGGTGCGGGGCGCGGCGCTGCTCAACGTGCTACATCTCCTCGGCTACGTAACTGCGAAGCCAGGTCCGGAAGTCCGGGCCCAGGTCTTCACGTTCGCACGCGAGTCTGACAATGGCACGCAGATAGTCGCCCCGGTCGCCGGTGTCGTAGCGGCGGCCCTTGAAGACGACGCCGTGCACGGGACCGCCGGCCTTCTCGTCCTGCGAGAGCTGCTGCAGCGCGTCGGTCAGCTGGATCTCTCCGCCGCGGCCCGGCTCGGTCTTGCGCAGTATGTCGAAGACGGCGGGGTCGAGGACGTAGCGGCCGATGATCGCGTAGTTGGACGGGGCGTCCGCCGCGGCGGGCTTCTCGACCAGGTCGTGGACCTTGACGACGTCGCCCTCCTCGGTGGGGTCGACGGCCGCGCAGCCGTAGAGGTGGATCTGCTCGGGCGCGACCTCCATGAGCGCGACGACGCTGCCGCCGCGCTGCTCCTGCACCTCGACCATCCGCTTGAGCAGCGGGTCGCGCGGGTCGATCAGGTCGTCGCCGAGCAGTACGGCGAAGGGCTCCTGGCCGACGTGCGGGGCCGCGCACAGCACGGCGTGACCGAGTCCCCTGGGGTCGCCCTGCCGCACGTAGTGCATCGTCGCGAGGTCGCTGGACTCCTGGACCTTGGCGAGCCGGCCCGCGTCACCCTTCTTCTGGAGGGCGGACTCGAGCTCGTAGTTGCGGTCGAAGTGGTCCTCGAGAGGACGCTTGTTGCGGCCCGTGATCATGAGGACGTCGTCGAGGCCCGCGGACACGGCCTCCTCGACCACGTACTGGATCGCCGGCTTGTCGACGACCGGCAGCATCTCCTTGGGAGTGGCTTTGGTGGCCGGCAGGAACCGGGTGCCGAGGCCTGCTGCGGGGATGACAGCCTTGCTGATCCTGGGGTGCGACTGGGTCATACCGGCACCCTATCCGGTGCCTTTGCTCGGAATTCGAGGCTCCGGTCAATTGGCTCTCATATGAGCGCATTAGGAAGGGTACGGGTGCTGCCAATGAGCCACCGCGGACGTGCGGCCGAGCCTGACAAGCGAATGTTGCGGCGAGAGCTCCTCGCGGTGAGAGGCAGGTTGACGGCGGATGACGTCCGTGAGGCCGCGGCCGCGCTGGCCGCGCGCGCGCTGGAGCTGCCCGAACTGGCGGGCGCCCGCACGGTGGCGGCGTACGTCTCCGTCGGCGGCGAGCCGGGCACGCTCGCGCTGCTGGACGCGCTGCGCGCGCGGGATGTGCGGGTGCTGCTGCCCGCGCTGCTCCCGGACAACGACCTCGACTGGGGCGCCTACGCCGGCGAGGGCTCCCTCACGCAGGTCCGGCACGGCGGGAAGATGGCCCTCTTCGAGCCCTCCGGCGAGCGCCTGGGGCCGGACGCCGTGACCGGCGCGGACGTCGTGCTGCTGCCCGGACTCGCGGTCGACGCGCGCGGGATGCGGCTGGGGCGGGGCGGCGGCTCGTACGACCGCGTGCTCGCGCGGCTGGAGCGCGCGGGTGCCCGTCCCGCGCTGGTGGTGCTGCTGTACGGCTCCGAGGTGGTCGAGCGCGTCCCCGAGGAGGAGCACGACCGGCCGGTGCACGCGGTGGTGACGCCGTCGGGGGTGCGCCGCTTCCACGGCGGCGCATGACGCGAACGGCGCATGACGGACGGCGGTTGACGGAAAAAGGCCCTCCCGCGCGCGGGAGGGCCTTCGTTCAGGCGCTCACGGTTTCAGCACCAGGCTGTCGCTCGTGTCCTTGGCGACGGCCCGGGACGTGAAGTCCCAGTCGAGCAGTTCGCCCTCGGCCCACTTGCCCGTCTGGTCGACGTAGTGGGCGCTGTAGGCGTGCCCCGAGGCGCCGGTGAGGTTGATCCACTTCGACTTGTCGAGGTCGCCCAGGTTGACCACCATGCGCATCGACGGAACCCATACGACGCCGTAGCCGCCGGCGGCGTTCCAGCCGGAGGCGTTGACCGCCGCCTCGCCGCCGCTGAGCTTCCAGGGGCCGCGGTTGAGGATGTACTGGAGGAAGCCCGGGCCGTCGGTGCCCAGGGTCTGGTTCTTCAGGAACAGGCGGTGCAGCCGGCCCCAGCTCCAGGTGTCGATGTCCTTGCCGAGCTTGGCGGTCAGCTCCCAGCGGGCGTCGATCATCGCGCGCTTGAACAGGTCGTCGCGGTTGTCCATCGCGCCCGGCCGGGTGCCCGACTTCGGCGTGGTCCACCAGGCGCTCTTCGGGTCGTTCATGAGCTTGCGGACCACTTCGAACCAGCGGTCGCCGCCGTCCGGCTGGGCCTGGTCGGCGTCGCGCTGGCCGCACTCGCGGACCTTCTGCGTGTCGTCGGCGGGCCCGGTGGTGCTGGCGGGCTCGACCCACAGGCACTGGCCCTTGACCCGCAGCTCCTTGGGCAGCTTGTTGCCGAAGGCGAGTTTGAGGATGTTGCGCCAGACCGCGTTGAAGTAGGCGGCCGCCGCCGAGTCGGCGTCCTGGGTGTAGTCCCAGCCCTCCAGCAGCTCCTGCGCGTCCTGGACGTCCTTGTCCCCGGTGTCGATCTTCAGCAGCGTCGGCACGAGCAGCTTGGCGATCTCGCTGCTGTTGTCGAGCTGCATCTGGCGCATGTCGTCGGTGGACATCTTGCCGCCGCCCTTGATCTTCGACTCGATCAGGTCGGTGATGCGCTGGCTGCGGGTGCCGTAGCCCCAGTCCGTGGTCAGGGTGTAGGGGTACTTGTCCCGGTCGATCACGGCCTGGTTGGCGGTGACGATGTAGCCGCGCTCCGGGTTGTACTCGTACGGCAGCGCGCTCCTGGGGATGTAGCCGGTCCACTTGTACCCGGAGTCCCAGCCCGGCGCGGGGACCGAGCCGTCGTCCTTCTTCGCGCGCGTGGGGATCTTTCCGGGCAGCGTGTAGCCGATGTTGTCCTTGTCGGCGTAGATCAGGTTCTGCGAGGGCACGTCGAACTTGGCGGCCGCGGAGCGGAATTCGCTCCAGTCGGACGCCTTGTCCATGGCGAAGACGGCGTCCATGGTGGTGCCCGGGTCGAGCGCGGTCCAGCGCAGCGCGACGCCGTAGCCGTCGCTGCGGTCGGGCGCCGCGGTGTCGACGGTGGCCTTCTTGCCGACCTTCACCAGCTCGTCGTCGCGGTCGGAGAGCAGGGGCATCCCGTCGGCGGTCTGGCGCACCACGATCGTCTTGGACTTGCCGCCCGCGACCTTGATGGTCTCCTCGCGGGTCTTGAAGGCCTTCGTGGCGCCGTCGTAGAGGTAGCCGTCGCCGGTCAGCTTCTCCAGGTACAGGTCGGTGACGTCGACACCGGAGTTGGTCATGCCCCAGGCGATGTCCTGGTTGTGGCCGATGACCACGCCGGGCATGCCGGCGAAGGTGTAACCGGTGACGTCGTACTGGCACTTGCTGGAGACGCTGCGGCAGTGCAGGCCCATCTGGTACCAGACGGACGGCAGCGAGGCGGACAGGTGCGGGTCGTTGGCGAGCAGCGGGTGACCGGTGATGGTGTGGCTGCCGGCCACCACCCAGGAATTGGAGCCGATGCCGTGGCCGTTCACCCCGACGGCCGTGGGCACGTTGTCCAGGACCTTGTAGAGGCCCGCCAGCTGGCTGTCGAGGGCCGAGCCCGACGACGTCGTGGCGGACGAGGCGGACGTTCCCGTCGTGCCGCTCGTGGAGGTGCCCGTCGTGCCGCTCGTGGACGTGCCGCCGGCGGACGAGGAGCCGTTCTGCTGGAAGGCCCCGGCGATCTCGCTGTACTGGCCCTCCTGGACGATCGCCTTGTTGCGGCTGTAGGGGTAGGCCGGATACAGCTGGGCGATCTGCTTGGCGTCGAGCCGGCTGGTCATCAGGGCGCGGTCGATCTCGTCCTGCATGTTGCCGCGCAGGTCCCAGGCCATCGCCTTCAGCCAGGAGACCGAGTCGACGGGGGTCCACTTCGCGGGCTTGTAGTCGTTGGTGAAGCCCAGCGCCGCGTACTCCAGGGAGATGTCCCTGCCGTCCTTGCCCTGCAGATAGGCGTTGACGCCCGCCGCGTAGGCCTGGAGGTACTTCTTGGTGGAGGCCGACAGCTCGGTGTCGTACTCCTTCTGCGCCACCCGGTCCCAGCCCAGGGTGCGCAGGAACTCGTCGTTCTTGACCTGGCTCTTGCCGAACATCTCCGACAGGCGCCCGGCGGTCATGTGCCGGCGCACGTCCATCTCGTAGAACCGGTCCTGCGCCTGGACGTAGCCCTGCGCCATGAAGAGGTCCGCGTCGGAGGAGGCGTAGATCTGCGGGATGCCGTAGCCGTCGCGCTTGACGTCGACGGGGCCGGACAGACCGTGCAGCGTGAGCGAGCCCTTCGTCTGCGGGAACGACGCGCGGACGGTACTGATGGACCAGTACGCCCCGTAGGCGACGCCGGCGATCAGCGCCAGGACCAGGACCAGCACGACCAATCGGGCTTTGCGCCCCTTCTTCCTGCCGGACTTGCCGGGCTTGTCACCCGTTGTGGCGGTGGTGTTCGGGGGCATCGCTGTCCTTGCTGTCCTAACGCGAGCGGCAGACGGGCTGTGACGTCGAGTGGGCGCTGGAGCAACCATAGGCGCAGGGCCTTGGGGCCCTTGACGCGGAGTGGGGAACTCCGGTGCGCGGGCGTTCGATCCCGCCAACCGGAGCGTCAAGAAATCGTCAAGAGTTAGGTAAGGTAACGAAGTACTTGGATGCGGAGTCCCCTCGCTTCGTGTCCTATGAACATGAGCCCGCGCGCGGGATGCCCGCGGGCCAGGGAAGGGAACGGCCGCTGACAGTCCACCATCTCAACCAGCTACTGCTCGTCTGCTCGCTCGTCCTGCTCGTCGCCGTGGCAGCGGTCCGGATCTCCTCGCGCAGCGGGCTCCCCAGCCTGCTCGTGTACCTGGGGATAGGTGTCGCCATGGGCCAGGACGGCATCGGTGACATCCGCTTCGACAACGCCGAACTCACCCAGGTCATCGGCTACGCGGCCCTCGTGGTGATCCTCGCCGAGGGCGGCCTCGGCACGAAGTGGAAAGAGGTCGGGCCCGCCCTGCCCGCCGCCTCCACCCTGGCACTCGCCGGCGTCGCGGTGAGCGTCGGGATCACGGCGACGGGCGCGCACTACCTGGTCGGGCTGGAATGGCGGCAGGCGCTCATCATCGGGGCGGTCGTCTCCTCGACGGACGCGGCGGCGGTCTTCTCGGTGCTGCGCCGCATCCCGCTCCCCGCGCGCGTGGCGGGCACGCTGGAGGCGGAGTCCGGCTTCAACGACGCCCCGGTCGTCATCCTGGTGGTCTCCTTGTCCACGGCGGGCCCGGTGTCCCACTGGTGGGTTCTGCTCGGCGAGATCGCACTGGAACTGGCCATCGGCGCGGCCATCGGGCTCGCGGCGGGCTGGCTCGGCGCCTGGGGCCTGCGGCACGTGGCGCTGCCCGCCTCCGGCCTCTACCCCATCGCCGTCATGGCGATCGCCGTCACGGCGTACGCGGGCGGCGCACTGGCGCACGGCAGCGGCTTCCTGGCGGTCTACCTCGCCTCGATGGTGCTGGGCAACGCCAAGCTTCCGCACTGGCCCGCCACCCGCGGGTTCGCCGAGGGGCTCGGCTGGATCGCCCAGATCGGCATGTTCGTCCTGCTCGGCCTGCTGGTCTCCCCGCACGAGCTCGGCGACGACATCGTGCCCGCGCTCGTCATCGGCCTGGTGCTGACCATGGTGGCGCGCCCGTTGAGCGTGGTGCTGTGCCTGGTGCCCTTCCGGGTGCCGTGGCAGGAGCAGACCCTGATGTCCTGGGCCGGGCTGCGCGGCGCGGTCCCCATCATCCTGGCGACCATCCCGATGGTGGAGGGCGTCGACGCCAGCCACCGTATCTTCAACATCGTCTTCGTCCTGGTCGTCGCCTACACCCTGGTCCAGGGGCCGACCCTGCCGTGGCTCGCGCGCGTGCTGCGCCTGGGCGAGAGCGGCGAGGCCGCCGACCTCGGCATCGAGTCCGCCCCGCTGGAGCGGCTGCGCGGGCATCTGCTGTCCGTCGCGATCCCCGAGGGATCGCGGATGCACGGCGTCGAGGTGGGCGAGCTGCGGCTGCCCGCCGGGTCCGCCGTGACCCTCGTCGTGCGCGAGGGCACGTCCTTCGTCCCCGGCCCCACGACGGTGCTGCGGCGCGGCGACGAACTGCTCGTGGTCGCCACCGACCCCGTACGGGACGCCGCGGAGCGCCGGCTGCGCTCTGTCGGGCACGGGGGCAAGCTGGCCGGCTGGCTGGGAACGAACGGGACACACGGCCGACAGGCCGGTCACTGAGTCCCTGTACGATGAAGGCACACCCCTGATCGAACGACTCTGCCTGATGCAGAGCTGACGCGACCGTATGGCGGCCGTGGCGCCCACACTCCGGGCGGCCTCCGGTATCTACCGCAGTCCGCACCAGAGGACAGCTCTCGGCGCCCCCGCACGGGCGTGCCACCAGGCGGCAGAAAGGCACGGGCCGTGGCATCCACGGTCACCCGACGGCCTGGCTACGGACAGCTGCTGCGCACCCGCGGCGCCTGGACGTTCCTGGTCCCCGGCTTCGCGGCGCGCCAGCCGTTCGCGATGCTCACCCTCTCGATCGTGCTGCTCGTGCAGCACACCACCGGCTCCTACGGCGCCGCGGGAGCCGCCGCGGCCGTCACAGGCGTCTCCATGGCCCTGTGCGCGCCCTACGGCGGCCGTCTCGCCGACCGCTACGGACAGCGCGCCGTACTCCTCCCCGGCGTCCTGCTGCACGCGCTGTCGGGCCTGACGCTGACGGCGCTCGCGCTGAGCCACGCACCCCTGTGGGCGCTGTTCGCGGCCGCCGTGCCGACCGGTGCCTCGGTGCCGCAGATCGGCCCCATGGTGCGCGCCCGCTGGGGCGTGAAGCTCCAGGACTCGCCCCTGATGCACACCGCGGCAGCCTTCGAGTCCGTCACGGACGAGCTGACCTTCGTCCTCGGCCCCCTGCTGGCCACCGCGCTGTGCACCACCGTCGCCCCCGCCGCGGGCCTGGTGACGGAGGCCTCGCTCACGCTGATCGGCGGACTGCTGTTCGCCGCGCGGAAGAGCACGCAGCCCCCCACCGCCACCGCCCGGCACGCGCGCGTAGAGCACGTCTCCGCGCTGCGCGCCCCCGGTGTGCGCGTGCTGGTCGTGGCCTTCCTCGGTATCGGCGCCGTCTTCGGCGGCATGCAGGTCTCACTGGCCGCCTTCACCGAGTCGATCGGCGAGCCCGGCCTGAACGGCGTCCTGTACGGCGTCTTCGCCGCGGGCAACATGCTCTCCGGCATCGTCTGCGGCGCCGTCGCCTGGAGGGCGGCCCCGCAGCGGCGGCTCGTCGTCGGCTACGGCGCCCTCGCGCTGGCCGCCTCCGGGCTGTGGACCGCGCACTCGGTACCGCTGCTGGCCGGGCTCGGCCTGCTCGTCGGCATGTGCATCGCGCCTGCGCTGATCACCGGCTACACGCTGGTCGAGGGCCTGGTCCCGGCCGGCGGCCGCACCGAGGCCTTCACCTGGCTGACCGGTGCCGTGGCACTCGGCCAGGCGGTGGCCGTCACCGTGGCCGGGCAGCTGGAGGACCGGCTCTGGGCCGGCGCCGGATTCCTGGTGCCGGCGGGCGGTACCGTGCTCGCCTTCGCGACCCTCGCCGCTCTGCGGTCCCGGCTGACACCGCGCCCGCGCAGCCTGACCGTCGCACGTGGCGTCGGTCACCGCGCGCCGGTGACGGTGGACTGAATCCCAGGAATACGTCACTATGGACCATCGTTAGCACTCACTGAGTAAGAGTGCCAGGAGGAAGACAGTGCCGACCTACCAGTACCAGTGCACCGAGTGCGGCGAGGGCCTCGAGGCGGTGCAGAAGTTCACCGACGACGCTCTCACCGAGTGCCCCAACTGCGGTGGCCGCCTGAAGAAGGTGTTCTCCGCCGTCGGCATCGTCTTCAAGGGCTCCGGCTTCTACCGCAACGACAGCCGCGGCTCCTCGTCGAGCAGCTCGCCGGCGTCGAAGTCGTCGAAGTCCACCGAGTCGTCGTCCTCCTCGGAGTCCTCGTCCTCCTCGTCTTCCTCGTCCTCCTCGACGGCTTCCTCCTCGTCCTCGGACGCGAAGTCGAAGCAGTCGAGCACCAGCGCCTCGTCCGGCAGCAGCGCCGCCTAGGACCCACCTGACACGTCCCACGGGACCCCGCCGTCGTACGACGGCGGGGTCTTCGGTGTTTCCGGTGCGGCCACCGGTGCTCCCGGTACTCCCGGTGCTTCCGGTGCTTCCGGTGCGGCGGCCTCCGGTGTTTCCGACGCCCCTCTGTGCGCGCCGACGGGGCCGGATACTGTTCGGACCATGGCGAACGCAGAGATCGGTGTAATCGGCGGCTCGGGCTTCTACTCGTTCCTGGACGACGTGACCGAGGTCCAGGTGGACACCCCGTACGGACCGCCCAGCGACTCCCTCTTCCTCGGTGAGGTCGCCGGCCGACGGGTCGCGTTCCTGCCCCGCCACGGCCGCGGCCACCATCTGCCCCCGCACCGCATCAACTACCGGGCCAACCTGTGGGCGTTGCGGTCGGTCGGCGTGCGGCAGGTGCTCGGCCCGTGCGCGGTGGGCGGACTGCGGGCCGAGTACGGGCCGGGCACGCTGCTCGTGCCGGACCAGCTGGTCGACCGGACGAAGTCCCGCGCGGGGTCGTACTTCGACGGGCTGCCGCTGCCCGGCGGCACCCTGCCGAACGTGGTGCACGTGTCCCTGGCCGACCCCTACTGCCCCGTCGGGCGTACGGCCGCCCTCAAGGCCGCACGCGGACGGGACTGGGAGCCGGTGGACGGCGGCACGCTGGTCGTCGTCGAGGGCCCGCGCTTCTCGACCCGGGCGGAGTCGCTGTGGCACCAGGCGCAGGGCTGGTCGGTGGTGGGCATGACCGGCCACCCCGAGGCGGCGCTGGCCCGCGAACTGGAGCTCTGCTACACGTCGATGACCCTGGTCACCGACCTCGACGCGGGCGCCGAGACCGGTGAGGGCGTCTCCCACGACGAGGTGCTGCAGGTGTTCGCCGCCAACGTGGACCGGCTGCGGGGTGTGCTCTTCGACGCGGTGGCCGCGCTGCCGGCGAACGAGGACCGGGACTGTCTGTGCACGTCGGCGCTGGGCGGGATGGACCCCGGGTTCACGCTGCCGTGAAGCGGGGACGCCCTGACGCCCTGACGCCGTGACGCCGTGAAGCGGGGACGCCGTGACGCCCTGACGGGCTCCGGGCGGGCCGTGGGGACCGGCGGGACGAGGAGCCGGAACTTGCCGTTCGGGTGAGGGAGTTGTCCACAGTCTGCCGGTGGTCCACCGGTCCCGGCAGAGATCGGCGCGACGCCTCATCGTGGGTCTGCAGGCCCGTTCCCGATGCAGGTGGTGATCCGCATGCCGCTCTCCCCGCTGCCTCCGCAGTCTCCGCTGTCTCCGTCCCTCTCCCCCGTCGCTCCGCTCCCCCCGCCCCTCTCCCCCGTCGCTCCGCGGCCCGGCTCCGACACCCCCGCCACGTGCGAGGTCCCGCACTTCGCGCCCGTGCGGGTGCGCGGCGGGCGGTACGGGCTACGAGGGCTGTTGCGGCACCGCAGGCGGGCGGTGGCCGCCGGGCTCGCGGTGACCGCGGCCGCGCTGGTGGCGGCGGGGCCACGGGACACCGAGGGAGCGCGCGGCCATCCGGTCGCCGATCCCGTACGAAGGCACCGGACCGTCGAGACGGTGTCCGCACCGGTGCGGATCGCCGACGGCGCCACGGTCGCGCTGCTGCGGCCCGGCGACCGGGTCGACGTGGTGGCCGCCCCGGAGACGGCGGCGGGCGGCGACGCCCGTGTGGTCGCGCGCGGGGCACGGGTGGCCAAGGTGCCGAAGCCCCTGGACGAGGCGGCCGGCAGCGGGGCGCTGGTCGTGCTCTCGGTGCCGCGTGCGACCGCCGCGCGCCTTGCCGGGGCTGCGGCGACGGCACGATTGGCGGTGATCGTGTGTTGATCCTGTCAAGTCCCTCGTTCCAGCTACGCGATTGGACACAGTGGCCGCAAGTTGACGTAGGTTGCGGAACTGTTTGTTCCCCGACATGCGTGTGCAAGGAGAGGCCCCGAAGTGAGCGAGAAGAAGGAACCGAGCGTCTGGCAGGGCTTCAAGGCCTTCCTGATGCGCGGCAACGTCGTCGACCTGGCAGTCGCGGTGGTCATCGGCGCTGCCTTCACCAACATCGTGAACTCGCTGGTGAAGGGGATCATCAACCCACTCGTCGGGACGATCGGCACCAAGAACCTGGACAACTACAGCTCGTGCCTGAGCGGGACGTGCAAGGGCGACGAGGGCATCCGGCTGCTGTGGGGCTCGGTCCTCGGCGCCACCCTGACCTTCGTGATCACGGCGGCGGTCGTCTACTTCCTGATGGTGCTGCCGATGTCCAAGTACCTGGCCCGCCAGGAGGCCCGCAAGAAGGCGCGGGAGAGCACGCACGAGGTGATCGAGGTGACGGAGCTGGAGGTGCTCAAGGAGATCCGGGACGCGCTGGTCGCCCAGCGTGGGTCCGGGCACGACGAGCGTTAGCCGTATCGGCCTGGAGCCTTGTCCGCGCGGCTGATCGGTGGGTGGCCGCCCGCACGGGTCAGATGTGGTGGGGCGGCTTCTCGTCGAGGAAGCGCTTCAGCTCCGCCGCGGCGTCGCCGTCCGAGCCGGGCCGCTCGCCCCAGCCACGGTCGGTGTCGTCCGAGGACTGCTGGTCCAGCGGGTCGTCGAAGATCAGCGCGGGCTTCGGGGCGCGCGGCTCGGGGGCAGGGGCGGACGTCATGCCTCCAGGGTACGGGGCGCGGCGGGACCCATGGGAGGATGCGCCGGCACGCCCCTTCCCACCCGGGCCTTCGCGTGACGTCTCCGGCCGCGCCCCACATGCGGCCCCTTCACAGGAATTTCCGCCGCCCATCTGGTGTGCTGGAACGCATGACGAGCAGTTCCCCTCCGCCGCCGGCGCCCTCCGGCCCGTCGGCGGCCCACAGACCACTGCGCAGGCTGACGGCACGCGGGCGCGACGAGGCGCACCGCGTCGCCTCCTCCCTGGAGCTCTTCTTCGACCTGTGCTTCGTCGTGGCCATCGCCCAGGCCGGTGCCCAGCTGGTGCACGCCCTGGCCGGGGGGCACGCGGCCGAGGGCATCCTGAACTACGTGATGATCTTCTTCGCCATCTGGTGGGCGTGGATGAACTTCACCTGGTTCGCCTCGGCGTACGACAACGACGACGCGCTCTACCGGGTCGTCACACTGGTCCAGATCGCCGGCGTGCTCGTCCTGGCCGCGGGCATCTCCCGCGCCTTCGACCAGCACGAGTTCCTGGGCGTGTGGCTGGGCTATGTGGTCATGCGGCTGGCCATGTCGGCGCAGTGGCTGCGCGTGGCGCGGTCGAGCCGGGGCGCCGAGCGGACGATGGCGCTGCGCTACGCCGCCGGCGTGCTGCTGTGCCAGGTCGGCTGGCTGGGGCTGCTGGTCCTGCCCGAGGGCGCCCGGCCATGGGTCTTCCTGGTGATGGCCCCGCTGGAGATGCTCGTGCCGCTGTACGCGGAGAAGATCCACCCCACGTCCTGGCACCCGCACCACATCGCCGAGCGGTACGGCCTGTTCACGATCATCGTGCTCGGCGAGACCATCGCGGCGGCCACCGTCGCCGTGAAGTCGGGACTGGACGAACACGACGCGCTGGGCGAGCTGCTGCCGATCGCCGCGGGCGGACTGCTGATCATCTTCGCGGCCTGGTGGATCTACTTCGTGGTTCCCATCCACGGTCACCTGCGCTCCAACCGGCAGTCCTTCGTCTGGGGTTACGGCCACTACCTGATCTTCGCGTCGGGGGCCGCCATCGGCGCCGGCCTGGAGGTGGCCATCGAGCAGGCGGTCGGCGAGGCGCACATCTCCACGCTGTCCGCGTCGGCGGCCGTGACCCTCCCGACCGCGCTGTTCCTGCTCACCGTCTGGGCGCTGCACTCCCGCTTCTACAAGGTCGGTATCGCGCAGCAGCTGGTGCTGCCGACCGCGTCGCTGCTGGTCATCGTCTGCACCTTCCTCGGCGAGTGGGCGGTCCTCGCGGCGGGGCTGGTGTGCGGGCTGGCGGTGGCGACGGGCGTGACGCTGACGGCGCGCATGGTCGCCCGGCAGCACGGCGCGCGCGGGACCGGCGGGGACCGCGCCCGGACGCCGGTCGCCTGAGCGGACCCTCACCGGCCGTCCGAGCGGTCGCGGCAGGCCCTCCCGGCGGTCGTGGCAGTCCCTCCCGGCGATCGGGCAGGCCCTCCCGGCGATCGCGGCAGGCCGTCGGTGCGGCCCTGACCCGCCCGGGGCGGGCCAGACTGAGAGCATGACAATTGACGCTCTGACGGACGTGGCCGGGGTGCGGGTGGGCCATGCGACGCGCACCGGCGACGGCTGGCTCACCGGCACCACGGTCGTACTCGCCCCGGAAGGAGGCGCCGTCGCCGCCGTGGACGTACGCGGCGGCGGCCCCGGCACCAAGGAGACCGACGCGCTCGACCCGCGCAACCTCGTGAGCAGGGTCGAGGCGGTCGTGCTGACCGGCGGCAGCGCCTACGGGCTCGACGCGGCCTCCGGCGTGATGGCCTGGCTGGAGGAGCGGGGGCGCGGGGTGCGGGTCGGGCCGGACCCGGCGCACGTCGTGCCCGTGGTGCCGGCCGCCTGCGTCTTCGACCTGGGCCGGGGCGGCAGCTTCTCGGCCCGTCCCGACGCGGCCACCGGACGGGCGGCGGTCCAGGCGGCGGCGAGCGCGGCCGGCGCGGTCGTGGAGCAGGGGTGCGTGGGCGCCGGCACGGGTGCCGCCGTAGGGGCGCTGAAGGGCGGGGTCGGCAGCGCGAGCGTGCGGCTGGACCCGGGGATCACGGTGGCCGCGCTGGTGGTGGCCAACGCGGCGGGTTCGGCGATGGACCCGGAGACGGGCGCGCTGTACGGGGAGCTGCTGCAGGGACGGCTGGACCACCCGCGGGCGCATGTGCACGAGGCCGCGCGCAGGCGCCTGGCGAAGAGCGCGGCGCGGAACGGCCGCCCCCCGATGAACACCACGCTCGCCGTCGTCGCCACCGACGCCGACCTGACGAAGGCACAGGCGCAGAAGCTGGCCGGTACGGCACACGACGGCATCGCGCGCGCCGTCCGCCCGGTGCACCTGCTCAACGACGGCGACACGGTGTTCACGCTGGCGACGGGGGCCCACCCGCTCGACGCCGGGAACCCCTTGGCGCTGAACGAAGTCCTCGCGGCCGGCGCGGACGTGGTGACCCGCGCGATCGTGCGCGCCGTGCGCGCCGCCGAGTCGGTGGACGGCGCGGGCGGAGTGTGGCCGTCGTACGAGGAGTTGTACGGGAGCGGGTGAGTGGTGGCGGGGCGCGAGCCCCGCGATTGTCCGGGTTTTGTCACGTGATGGCGTGCGCGGGGAACGGCGGGAACCTCACCGGCCCGCCGTTCCCTCTTTCTCCACGCACTGGAACGGATCACGCACACCACACGAACCTGGAGCAGCCCGTGACAACGCCGGACATAGCAGCGCGGCGCGTACTGGGGGCCTGTGCCGCCCTGATGGTCGGCGCCCTCGCCCTCACCGGCTGCGGCGGCAACGCCAGCGCCGACACCAACACCTCGAACGGCAAGGGGAGCACGTCGAAGACCTCGACGGCGAAGATCGTCATCTCGGCGAAGGACGGCTCGGACAGCGCCTCGATCAACACGACCGGCGTGAAGGTCAGCGACGGCAGGCTGACCGCCGTGAAGATGACGGTGGCCGGCTCGGGCCGGACCGTGCCGGGCTCGCTCTCCGCGAACGGCGCGGCCTGGAAGCCGGACGCACAGCTGGAGCGCGGGACCAAGTACCAGATCTCGGCGACCGCCAAGGACGCGAGCGGGCGGACGGCCGCGGCCAACTCCATCTTCACGACGGTCGCTTCGGCGAACAGCTTCATCGGGACGTACACCCCGGACGACGGCACCACGGTCGGCGTCGGGATGCCGGTGTCGTTCGGCTTCGACAAGGCGATCACCGACAAGAAGGCCGTGCAGTCGCACATCACGGTCACCTCCAGCAGCGGGCAGCAGGTGGTCGGGCACTGGTTCGGGTCGCAGCGCCTCGACTTCCGGCCCGAGGAGTACTGGAAGGCCGGCTCCAAGGTCACGATGAGGATCGACCTGGACGGCGTGCAGGGCGCGAGCGGCCTGTACGGCGTGCAGAAGAAGACCGTCACCTTCACCGTCGGCCGTTCGCAGGTCTCCACGGTCGACGTGAACACCCAGACGATGACGGTGGTGCGCGACGGCAAGCTCCTCAGGACGGTGCCGATCTCGTCGGGCAGCCCGGAGCACACCACGTACAACGGGCAGATGGTGATCTCCGAGAAGTTCCGGCAGACGCGGATGAACAGCCGGACCGTGGGTCTCGGCGGCGAGTACGACATCGCGGACGTGCCGGACGCGATGCGGCTGACGACCTCGGGGACGTTCATCCACGGCAACTACTGGTACAACAAGGGCAATCCGCCCTTCGGCCGGGAGGGAACCAGCCACGGCTGCGTCGGACTCGCGGACGCACAGGGCGCGCAGAGCGCCACACCCGCCAAGTGGTTCTACGACCATTCGCTCATCGGGGACGTGGTGATCGTCCAGCACTCCCCCGACAAGACCGTCGCGCCCGACAACGGGCTCAACGGATGGAACATGCCGTGGAGCGCGTGGGTCGCGGGCAGCGCCGCCTGAGCTGCGGTTCCTCCGGGATCGCGGGGCCGTGCGGGAACCGCCCGCACGGCTCCGGCGTTTTCCGTGCGTACGTTTTCTCGGTTCCCGGACATGATGTCCGACCGAGGGGCTACGGTATGCACCCACAAGGTGACATGCAGCAACGCCGGGAGAAGCCTTGAGCGTTCCGTACGAGACGGCAGCGTACGAACCACCCGAGTCGCCCGAGTCTCCGGAGGAGCAGCTCGCGCGGCTCCTCGGCCGTGCGCTGAACAGCTTCGAGCTGCCGGACGAGACCATACGGCGACTCGACTGCGCCCTGGCGCACGACGGTTCACTGCACTCCGCGCACCACAGCGCGGGACTGCACCGCGAGACCTACCGCCACACCTGGCTGCTCGCCGACGGCTCGGCGCTCACGCTGTGGGAGCTCGCGCACAACACCACGCCGGACGGCCCCGCCCAGCACGAGGTGTACGTCGACGAGGAGGAGCTGCGCACCGCGACGGCGCGGCTGCCGCTGCCGCCGGACACGGTGGACTTCGAACTGCCGGTGACGGTGCAGCTGTCGCCGATCCCCACGCCCCGGCACGCGTACGCGCCGGACGACTCGGAGGATCACGCGCGCCGGCTGCTGCGCCGCGCGGAGAATCCGGACCGGCCGGGCGCGGAGACCTCCGCGCTGCTGACCACCGCGTTCGCGCACCAGATCACGCAGGCCTTCGGGCGCCCGTGCCGGGCGGGCCGCGCCGGGCTCTGCTTCTCGCTCTACGAGCACGCCTTCCTGCTGCGGGACGGCGAAGAGGTCTCGCTGTGGGAGGTCGAGCACACGGCGACGCCCGACGGGCGGCACATGTGCGAGGTCTACGTCAGCGAGGAGGCGGCCCGGGACGCGATGGAGCGGCGGGCGGCCCAGGTTCCCTGAGAGCCGGGCGCCCCGCCGCCGTGCGGCCGGTCAGCGCCCGTCGCTGAGCTGTCGTACGAGACCGGCGAAGGCGGCCTGCTCCGCCGCCGTCAGCTCGGTGTACTCCAGCGGCGGGGGCGACCGGCGCTGCAGCGGAAGGGCGCGCAGGCTGCCGACGAGGGGGCGGGGGACCGCACCGAAGTGGCCGCGGCGCGCGAGGCTGATCAGGCCGAAGATCCAGACGGCGGCGGCCAGGGCGAGGATCACGACGCCCATCGACTGGAGGACCGATACGTGCTCATCAGGCATAGGCTCCAGTAGACACCACGGTCCGGGACTTTGGTCCCGGACCGTGACGTATCTCGCAGGCCGTACAGGTGCCGCACTTGCCTCGTTGCCGCCTTGATCAACTCACAGGGCGCCAAAGGGACATGCGGGGATCTTGCCGGTCAGGCGGCCACCGGCTGCTTGGCCCCGGCGGCCGGCGCCGCCGTGCCGGCCGCAGCGTCGGCGCCCGGCGCCCCCGGTGCGGGCCTGCGCATGCCCTTCAGGACGACCACCAGCGCCGTGGTCACACAGGTGCCGACCGCGATGGCGATCAGGTAGAGGAAGGGGTTGCCGATCAGCGGGACCACGAAGATGCCGCCGTGCGGGGCGCGCAGGGTGGCGCCGAAGGCCATCGACAGGGCACCGGTGATCGCGCCGCCCACCATCGAGGCGGGGATGACGCGCAGCGGGTCGGCGGCGGCGAAGGGGATGGCGCCTTCGGAGATGAAGGAGGCACCGAGGACCCAGGCCGCCTTGCCGTTCTCGCGCTCGGTCTGCGTGAACAGCTTGCCGCGGACCGTGGTGGCCAGCGCCATCGCGAGCGGCGGGACCATGCCGGCGGCCATGACCGCGGCCATGATCTTCATCGCCGAGTCGCTGGGGTTGGAGACCGCGATGCCCGCGGTGGCGAAGGTGTACGCGACCTTGTTGACGGGACCGCCGAGGTCGAAGCACATCATCAGGCCGAGCAGGGCGCCGAGCAGGATGGCGTTGGCTCCGGAGAGGCCGTTGAGCCAGTCGGTCATGCCCTTCTGCGCCGAGGCGATCGGCTTGCCGATCACGACGAACATCAGGAACCCGACGATCGCCGAGGAGATCAGCGGGATCACCACCACCGGCATGATGCCGCGCACCGGCGCCGGGATCCTGACCTTCTGGATCGCCATCACCACGCCGCCGGCGATCAGACCGGCGGCCAGGCCGCCGAGGAAGCCGGCGTTGATGGTGAGGGCGATGGAGCCGCCGACGAAGCCGGGGACGAGACCGGGCCGGTCGGCCATGCCGTAGGCGATGTAGCCGGCCAGGACCGGGACCAGGAAGGCGAAGGCGACGCCGCCGATCTGGAAGAGCAGCGCGGCCCAGCTGTCGCCCTGGGTCCACACGAAGTGGTCCATGACCGACGGTGCCTTGTTGATCTTGTAGCCGCCGATCGCGAAGCCGAGGGCGATCAGCAGACCGCCGGCCGCGACGAACGGAACCATGTAACTCACGCCGGACATCAGCCACTTGCGCAGCTTGGTGCCGTAGCCCTCGCCCGCCTCGCCGGCCCGCTCCACCGGCGTGGAGGGCGCGGAGCCGGAGGTGATCTCGCCGCGTTCCGCCTTCGCGCGGACCTCGGAGACGAGCTCGCCGGGACGGTTGATGCCGGCCTTGACGCCGACGTCGACGGTCGGCTTGCCGGCGAAGCGGTCCTTGTCGCGTACGGGGACGTCGTGCGCGAAGATCACGCCGTCCGCCGCCGCGATGACGGCCGGGTCGAGCCGGGTGAAGCCGGCCGAGCCCTGGGTCTCGACGGTGACCTCGACGCCCGCCTCGCGGCCGGCGTTCTCCAGCGACTCCGCCGCCATGTACGTGTGGGCGATGCCGGTCGGGCAGGAGGTGACCGCGACGATGCGGAAGGGCTGCTCGTCGGCGGCCGGGGCGCCCGGCACCGGGGCGGCCGCGTCCTCGACGCCCGCACCCGGCGCCGGGGCCGCGCCGCCCGCTGCGGTTTCGGAGGAGGCCGCCTCCGAAACCGCAGCGGAGTCTTCGGAGCCGGCCGCGGCCGGTGCCTCGTCCCCGCGGATCAGCGCGGCGGCCGCCGCCGGGTCGTCCACCGCGCGCAGCGCGCCGGTGAACTCGGCGTTCATCAGCTGCCGGGCCAGCGACGACAGGATCGTCAGATGGGCGTCGTCGGCACCGGCGGGCGCGGCGATCAGGAAGATCAGGTCGGCGGGGCCGTCCGCGGCACCGAAGTCGATACCGGCGGCGCTGCGCCCGAAGCCGAGCGTGGGCTCGGTGACGTGCTCGCTGCGGCAGTGCGGGATGCCGATGCCGCCGTCCAGGCCGGTGGGCATCTGCGCCTCGCGGGCGGCGACGTCGGCGAGGAAGCCGTCGAGGTCGGTCACCCGGCCCAGGGCCACCATGCGCTCGGCGAGGGCGCGCGCCGCCGCTTGTTTGGTGTCGGCGGACAGGTCGAGGTCGACCAGGTCCGCGGTGATCATGTCGCTCATCGCGGGCTCCTTAGCACGCGTATCGCCCGGTCATGCGGGTGGGCGGGAACGGGGACGGGGACGGGGATGCGGCGGGGGGGTTCGGGGGGTGGTGGCGCGGGGGCCGGCGGGGAGGGGCGCCGCGCGCGGGGCGGGCTCGGGGCCCGTACGAAGGGTCATGACACCGGCTCCTCCAGCACGCGGTCGACGGGCACGTCGGACGTGACGGTCACCGCCGCGGGATCCAGATCGGCCGGGGTCGGCATCACGCTGCCCGGCAGCTGGACGGCCGCCGCGCCGTGCGCCACCGCGGAGGCGAGGGCCTCCGGGCCGCTGCCGCCCGCGATCAGGAAGCCGGCCAGCGAGGAGTCGCCGGCGCCGACGTTGCTGCGGACGGCGCACACACGGGCGTCGCCGAACCAGACGCCCGCGTCGTCCACGAGCAGCTGCCCGTCGGCGCCCAGGCTGGCGAGGACGGCGCGCGCGCCCATCTCCCGCAGCTCCTCGGCCGCCTTCACCGCGTCGCCCACGGTGAACAGGGGGCGCCCGACGGCCTCCGCGAGCTCCTCGGCGTTGGGTTTGACGACGTCGGGCCGCTCGCGCAGCGCCTCCTGGAGTGCGGGCCCCGAGGTGTCCAGCGCGATGCGGACACCCGCGGAGTGCGCCCGTGCGACCAGGTCGGCGTACCAGGCCGGGGCGAGACCGCGCGGCAGGCTCCCGCAGCAGGCGATCCAGTCCGCGCCGCCGGACTGGGCGCGCACCGTCTCCAGCAGCAGCTCCTGCTCCTCGGCGGACAGTTCCGGGCCCGGCGCGTTGATCTTCGTCAGGACGCCGTCGGCCTCCGCGAGCGCGATGTTGGACCGGGTCGCGCCGTCGATCGGCACCGGCGCGACCTCGATGCCCTGCGCGTCGAGCAGGTCGGCCACCAGGGCGCCCGGGGCACCGCCCAGCGGCAGGACCGCGACCGTGCGCCGCCCGGCGGCCGTGACGGCCCGCGAGACGTTGACGCCCTTGCCGCCGGGGTCGACCCGCTCGCCGGTGGCGCGGACGACCTCGCCGCGCTCCAGCGAGGGGACCTCGTACGTACGGTCCAGGGACGGGTTGGGGGTGACGGTGAGGATCATGCGCGCACTACTTCCGTGCCGCCGCGCTCGATGGCGGTGGCGTCTTCCGGGCTCAGCCCGCTGTCGGTGATCAGCAGGTCGACGTCGCTCAGGTCGCCGAAGCGGGCGAAGTGCTCCTGGCCGTGCTTGGAGGAGTCGGCGAGCAGCACGACGCGGCGGGCCGCGGCGACCGCCGCGCGCTTCACCGCGGCCTCGGCGAGGTCGGGGGTGGTCAGGCCGTGGTCGGCGGAGTAGCCGTTGGCGGCCACGAACAGCACGTCCGCGCGGATCTCGCCGTACGCCCGCAGCGCCCAGGCGTCCACGGCGGCGCGCGTGCGGTGCCGTACCCGGCCGCCCACGAGATGCAGCTGGATGCCGGGGTGGTCCGCGAGGCGGGCCGCGATGGGCAGGCTGTGGGTGACGACGGTGAGCGAGGACTCCAGCGGAATGGCGGCCGCCAGGCGCGCCACGGTGGTGCCGGCGTCCAGGATCACCGTGCCCTCGACGGGCAGTTCCGCGACGGCGCCCTTGGCGATCCGGTCCTTCTCGTCCGCCGCCGTGCCCTCGCGCTCGGCGAGGTCCGGCTCGAAGTCGAGGCGCCCGACCGGTATGGCACCGCCGTGCACCCTGCGGACGAGTCCCGCGCGGTCGAGGGCCTTCAGGTCCCGGCGGATCGTCTCCGCGGTCACCTGGAACTCCTCGGCCAGCGACACGACGTCCACCCTGCCGCCGTCACGGGCGAGCCGGAGGATCTCCTGCTGCCGCTCCGGTGCGTACATGTCCGTTCGCCTCCGACCTGTGCCCGAACGTGTGGTTTCAAGCGGAGACTACGCCCGGATTTCCGAGATGTAAACGGGTTCGGGCACGATGCAGACACAATCGGGCATCTGTAAGGCGGCAAACGACGGCCCGCCTCCCGTATGTCGCACGGGAGGCGGGCCGGGAACTCCTGCTCAGCCGACCAGTTCGGGCTCCCCGGCGCGCTCGCCGGACCCGGCGGCCGAGGCGGTGGCCGATCCGGCGGCCGAAGCGCCGGACGCCGGTCCGTCCTCGCCGTCCTCCGCCTGCTGCGCCGACCGCTTCGGCAGGGCGAACATCAGCAGGAAGATCGCGCCCATGACGCCCGCGACCCAGCCCAGCGCGTGCTGGAAGGCGTGCACGAAGGACGGCCCCACCTGGTCCGGCGTCAGGCGGTCGCCGATCTCACCGAAGAACACCACCGACACGAGCCCGAGTCCGAGCGCGTTGCCCATCTGCTGCACGGTGTTGATGAGTCCCGACGCCGACCCGGCGTGCTCGCGGGGGACCTCCGAGAGCACCGCGTCCGTCAGCGGCGCGACGATCAGGCCCATGCCGACGCCCATCACGACCAGCGGCAGCACCATCTGCCAGGAGGCGATCCCGGTGCCGTAGCGGCCGGACTCCCCGATGTAGAGCAGGACGCCCGCGGCCATCAGCAGCGCGCCGGCCTGCAGGACCCGGCGGCCGAAACGCGGCACCAGCTGCTGCACGGACAGGCCCGCCGCCGTGGAGACCGCGATCGAGAACGGCACCCCGGTCAGCCCTGCCCGCAGCGGGCTCCAGCCCAGGCCGATCTGCATGTACAGCGTCCACACCAGGAAGAACACACCGAGCGCGACCCCGAAGACGGTCTGGACGGCGATGCCGGCCGCGAAGCTCTTCACCCGGAACAAGGAGAGTTCGACCAGCGGGGAGCCGTCCCGGGCCGACTTGCGCCGCTCGTACATCACCAGCGCCGCGAAGACCACGAGCGCACCGGCCATCGAGACGTGGCCCCACAGCGGCCAGCCCAGCTCGCGGCCGCGGGTGAGGGGGTAGAGCAGCATCGTCAGGCCCAGGGTGACCAGCGCGACGCCGACCAGGTCCAGCTTGAGCGCCCGTGGGGCCCTGGACTCGGTGATGTAGCGGCTGCCCAGCACGAGGGCCGCGACCCCGACCGGAAGGTTGATGAGGAAGATCGGCCGCCACTCCAGGCCGAACAGGTTCCACTCCGTCAGCAGTGCGCCGAGCAGCGGACCGGAGACGGCCCCCAGCCCCACGATCGCGCCGAACAGGCCGAACACCTTGCCCCGTTCGTGCGCCGGGAAGGTGGCGTGCACGATCGACAGGACCTGCGGCACCATCATCGCCGCCATCGCGCCCTGCAGGATGCGGGAGGCGACCAGCATCTCCGGGTTCGCGGCGAAGCCGCACAGCGCCGACGCGAGCGTGAAGCCGCCGATCCCTATGAGGAAGAGCCGCTTGCGGCCGTGGATGTCGCCGAGCCGCCCACCGGTGATCAGACCGGCGGCGAAGGCGAGCGCGTAGCCGGCGGTGATCCACTGGATCTGGCTGACGGACGCCCCGGCGTCGCGCTGGATGGACGGGATCGCGATGTTGACGATCGTGACGTCGACCAGGTCCATGAAGGCCGCGGTCATCACGATGGCGAGAGCGAACCACCGGCGGCGGTCCGTCGTGGCGGCGGGGCTTTCCCCAAGGGTTTCGGTGGAGGTCATGCGTCGACGGTAGGACCCCAGTAGGACAGATCATGTCCTACTGGTCGGGCATCCTCGAATACGACACGGCAGCGTTGACGACGCGGGAGAACCCATGACGACCGACACCCCGGCCCGGCTCCTCCAGCTCCTCTCCCTTCTCCAGACCCCGCGCGAATGGCCCGGCGGCGAGCTCGCCGACCGGCTCGGGGTGTCCCGGCGCACCGTGCGGCGCGACATCGACCGGCTGCGTGAGCTGGGCTATCCGGTGCAGGCGACCATGGGCTCCGACGGCGGCTACCGGCTGGTCGCGGGCAAGGCGATGCCGCCGCTGGTGCTCGACGACGAGGAGGCGGTGGCGATCGCGGTCGGGCTGCGGGCGGGCGCCGGGCACGCGCTGGAGGGCGTGGACGAGGCGTCCGTCAGGGCCCTGGCCAAGCTGGAGCAGGTGCTGCCCTCGCGCCTGCGCCACCGCGTGTCCACCCTGCAGGCCGCGACCACCCCGCTGACCAGCGGGGACGGCGCGAGCATCGCACCGGAGACACTGACCGTGATGGCGTCCACGGTCGCCGGCCGGGAGCGGCTGCGGTTCGCCTACCGCGCCGGCGACGGCAGCGAGTCGCGCCGGCTGACCGAGCCCCACCGCCTCGTCTCGACCGGGCGCCGCTGGTACCTCGTCGCCTACGACCTCGACCGTGCCGACTGGCGCACGTTCCGCGTCGACCGGGTGAGCGAGCCCTTCGCGACCGGCGCGCGGTTCGCCCCGCGGGAGCTGCCGACCGGCGACGCGGCGGAGTACCTGCGGCGCTCGATGCAGCGCCACCAGGAGTCGTACGACTTCGAGGTGACGTTCGCCGCGAGCGCGGAGGCGGTCGCGGCCCGGGTCCCGTCGTGGCTGGGCGTGCCGGAGCCCCTCGGCGACGGCACCTGCCGGCTGCACGGGCGGACCGGCGACGCGGTGGAGTGGCTGGCGGCCCGGCTCGCCCTGCTCGGCTTCGATTTCACGGTCCACCGGCCCGCGGAACTGGTCCGTTCCGTGCGGGAGTTGGGCAATCGCCTGACCCACGCGGCGAACAGGTGAACCGCCCGCACGACCCCGGGTCAGTACCCCTGACGGCCCACCAGCTCCCGCCACGGGAACTCCCGCAGGGCCGCCAGGTTGCGCAGAGCCAGGGTCGCCGGTCCCTGCGGGCCGCTCGCCGGGGCCGTGCCGGCCGCCCAGCTCTCGACGGCGACGCGCACGGCCGCGCCGGCGACGGCCGCGGCGAACCTCAGCGGGGAGGACGTGGCGGCCGGCTCCCCGCCGGCGTCGTCGGTCCCGGCCCGCGCGACCCGCTCCGTCAGCGCCTCGGCGAGCCCCGCCTCCGCGTCGTGGCAGACCTCCGCCCACACCTTGCCCAGGGCGGGGCTGGTGTCGGTCAGGCGGATCAGGGTGCGGACCAGTTCCCAGGAGGCCGCGGAGACTCCCGCGCCCGGCGTCAGGGTGTGGCGTGCCGCGTGCTCCAGGACCTGCGGGAGGGGCAGCCCGTCCGGGGCCGCCGCGACCGCCTCCGTCCAGCGCCGGGCGCCCGCCGCGTAGAGGGGCGCGATGGCCTCCTCCTTCGACGCGAAGTAGCGGTAGAAGGTGCGCGGGGCGATCCCCGCGGCCTGAGCGATGTCCTCGGCGCGGGTCGCGCGCAGCCCCCGTCTGACGAACAGTCCCGCGGCCGCCCGGGCGATCTCCATCCGGGTCGCGGCCTTGCGCCGCTCGGTGAGGGAGGTCTGCGCCGCCGGGGCGGCACGGGAGTTCGGCGCGGGGGTGGGGCTGCTCACACCGGCAGGCTATGCCGCTGTGGCACAATCTGCCATCCGGCGGGCCACCCCGGGGTTCAGGTCCGGGGTGCCCCGCCCATCGGCGTGCCCGCGCAAAAGGAGCCGGGCCTCGGCACCTGGGGGGAAGGCGCCGAAGCCCGGCTCTGGGAAAGTCCCGGCGCCGGGGGGGTTGTGCGTCGGGACGTGGTTCAGGGGGTGGGTCCGGGCCGAACTCCTGTGCCCAGAAGTCTTTTTCCCTTGGTTACTACACTTGAAGCGGCGTTACAGAGCCATGTTTGCGCGGTCTTCCGCCACCGGGCGTGCGCGGCGCCGGGCGTTGCACGCCGCCCGGCGCTCCGAAAGCCGCACGCACCCCCGCATGGACTCAGGCCACCGCTTCGAAGCCGGTGTCGCGCGCCAGCTTCTTCAGCTCCAGCAGGGCGTGCTTCTCGATCTGGCGGATCCGCTCACGGGTGAGGCCGTGCTCCTTGCCGACCTCCGTCAGCGTCCGCTCGCGGCCGTCGTCGATGCCGTAGCGCATCTTGATGATGGACGCCGTGCGCGGGTCGAGGCGGCCGATGAGGTGGTCGAGTTCCTCGCTGCGCAGCAGCGTCAGCACCGACTGCTCGGGCGAGACCGCCGAGCTGTCCTCGAGCAGGTCGCCGAACTGGGTCTCGCCCTCGTCGTCCACCGGCATGTTGAGCGAGACCGGGTCGCGGGCCCAGTCCAGGACGTCGGTCACCCGGTCCGCGTTGGAACCGAGCTCGGCGGCGATCTCCGCGTGCTCCGGGTCGCGGCCGTGCTCGCGGTTGAACTCGCGCTGCACACGGCGGATGCGGCCCAGCTCCTCCACCAGGTGGACGGGCAGGCGGATGGTGCGCGACTGGTCCGCTATCGAGCGGGTGATGGCCTGACGGATCCACCACGTCGCGTACGTCGAGAACTTGAAGCCCTTGCGGTAGTCGAACTTCTCGACGGCGCGCACCAGGCCGGCGTTGCCCTCCTGGATCAGGTCGAGCAGGGGCAGGCCGCTACGGGGGTAACGGCGGGCCACGGCCACGACCAGGCGGAGGTTGGAGCGGATGAAGATGTCCTTGGCCCGCTCCCCCTCGGCGACCAGCGCCTCGAGCTCCTCGCGGGTGGCCTCGGCCTTGGACTCCTCGAACCCGTCGAGAACCTGTCGCGCGAACACACCCGCCTCGATGACCTGGGACAGCTCGACCTCCTTGGCGGCGTCGAGCAGCGGTGTGCGCGCGATCTCGTCGAGATACATCCCGACCAGGTCACGGTCGGCGATCTCGCCGGCGCGGGCGCGAACACTGCTTGCCGCGCCAGTCTCGCCGGTGGCGGACTGACGACGGGCGACGGCACGGGTTGCCATGCGTGCTCCCTTGCGATGGTGGGCTGGCGGGTGGTCCTTCGGACGCCGGGCACTCGCCGTCGAGTACCTCCAAGCACCTTTCTCGGGTGCCCTGCATCCGTAGGAAACAACGACTGGAATCCGGACAGAATTCCCAGCCAGGCCCCTCATTTTTCTGATCATGCAGTACCCTGTCCGGCCACAGGAGGAGGACCGGTGGCGTCGAAGCGTTCAGAGGTCCAGGTCAGACCGGGAGTCGAGGCGGACCTCGAACCCCTCACCGACATCTACAACCACTACGTGCGTGAGACGCCCATCACGTTCGACACCGCCGTCTTCACTTCCGAGGAGCGCCGCCCGTGGCTGCTCTCCCACCCTGAAGACGGCCCGTACCGCCTGATGGTTGCCACGGACGGTGACACACAGGAAATTCTGGGCTACGCCACATCCAGCCCTTATCGCGCCAAGCCGGCCTACCGGACCTCGGTGGAGGTCACCGTCTACGTCGCCCCGCACGCGGGCCGCCGCGGCATCGGCACGCTGCTGTACAAGGCGCTCTTCGAGGCCCTGGCGGACGAGGACCTGCACCGCGCCTACGCGGGCATCGCGCAGCCCAACGAAGCCTCCACGCGGCTGCACGAACGCTTCGGGTTCCGTCATCTCGGCACCTACCGCGAGGTGGGCCGCAAGTTCGGCCGGTACTGGGACGTGGCCTGGTACGAGAAGGAGCTCTAGGACCCGCCGGCGGCCTCAGCCGAACTGCACCGACCGCTTCGCGAGCCCCATCCAGAACCCGTCGATCACCGACTTCCGCGCATCCAGCTCCCCGGCCGCGTCCGCGGCGCCCATCGTCACGAAGAGCGGGGCGAAGTGCTCGGTGCGCGGGTGGGCGAGCCGCCCGGCCGGCGACTTGTGCAGGAAGTCGAGCAGCGCGTCCACGTCGCCGTCGTCCAGCATCCGCTGGCCCCAGTCGTCGAACTCGGCCGACCAGCCCGGCACCCCGGCGCCCGCATGGCGCAGCGCGGCCAGGTTGTGGGTGAAGAAGCCGGAGCCGACGATCAGCACGCCCTCGTCGCGCAGCGGCGCGAGCCGGCGGCCGATCTCCATCAGCCGCACCGGGTCGAGGGTCGGCATGGAGATCTGCAGGACCGGGATGTCGGCGTCCGGGAACATCTCGACGAGGGGGACGTAGGCACCGTGGTCCAGGCCCCGGTCCGGGATGTCCTGCACGGGCATGCCGGGGGCGCGCAGCAGCTTGCGTACGGACGCGGCGAGCTCGGGGGCGCCGGGCGCCCCGTACGTCACCCGGTAGTAGTGCTCGGGGAAGCCCCAGAAGTCGTGGACCAGCGGGACCGTCTCCACCGCGCCCAGCGCGAGGGGTGCCTCCTCCCAGTGGGCGGAGACCATCAGGATCGCCTTGGGGCGGGGCAGTCCCGCGGACCAGGCGGCCAGCTCGCCGGGCCAGACCGGGTCGTCCGCGAGCGGTGGGGCGCCGTGGCTGAGATAGAGGGCGGGCATGCGCTCCTGAGCGGCGGCGGACATGACGGCGACTCCCTCCGGAACGATTGCTTGAATTCTAAAACTTTCTGCGGCAGAGCCTACGCCGCGTTTGTTTAAGTTTCAAGGAGAGCCTGGTTACAGTGGACGCATGAACACGGCACCCGCATCCGAGCCGGCCCAGGAAGCGCCGTCCGGCACGTCCCGCTGGCTCACCGACGACGAGCAGCGCATCTGGCGTTCGTACCTGCACGCCACCACGCTCCTCGAGGACCACCTCGACCGCCAGCTGCAGCGGGACGCGGGCATGCCGCACATCTACTACGGGCTGCTGGTCGGGCTCGCCGAGGCCCCGGAGCGGCGGCTGCGGATGACCGAGCTGGCGATGAAGTCGAAGATCACCCGTTCCCGGCTCTCGCACGCGATCGCGCGTCTGGAGAAGAACGGCTGGGTGCGGCGCGAGGACTGCCCCTCCGACAAGCGGGGCCAGTTCGCGGTGCTGACGGACGCGGGCGCCGAGGTCCTGGCCCGCACCGCGCCGGGCCATGTGGCGGCCGTACGGCAGGCGGTGTTCGAGCGGCTCACCCCCGAGCAGCTGAGAACCCTCGGCGAGATCATGCAGATCGTCGCCGAGGGTCTCCAGCCCGGCGATGCGGGCGCGGATCTGCCCTGGCTCCGCTGAGCCGCTCACTCAGCAGACCAGGGCAGATCCTGGGGCCGTACGCGGGAGGCGTCCCCTTCCTCTCGCGTACGGGTGGTTCCGAAGGGGTACGGCCGGCCTGGGTCAGTGGGCGACCACCGGCACGGCCAGATCGTCCTCGGCCTCGTCCGCCGAACCGGTCACCGTGCTCGAACCCGGGGTGCCGGCGTTGACGAGGGTCAGGACGATCGCGGCGGCGAGCACCAGCATGCCGACCGCGATCCAGATCGCGTTGGTGTAGCCGTGCACCGCGCCCTGCATCTGGACCAGCTGCGCCTGCGACTTGGAGGTCGCGCCGGCGATGTGGTCCTTGATGTACGCCGTCGTCGCGGAGGCGGCGATGGTGTTCAGCAGTGCGGTACCGATCGCGCCGCCGACCTGCTGCGAGGTGTTGACCATCGCGGAGGCGACACCGGCGTCACGGGGCTCGACGCCCAGCGTGGCCAGGGACATGGCCGGCATGAACGCCGTACCCATGCCGAGACCGAGCAGCAGCATCGAGGGCAGGATCGTCGAGGCGTACGACGAGCCGATCTCCAGCTGCGTCATCAGCAGCATGCCGACCGCGGCGACCAGGAAGCCCGGGCCCATCAGCACGCGGGCCGGGACGCGGGTCATCAGCCGGGCGCCGATCTGGGTCGAGCCGACCATCATGCCCGCGATCATCGGCAGGAAGGCGAAGCCCGTCTTGATCGGCGAGTAGCCGTTGATGACCTGCAGGTAGTAGGTGAGGAAGAGGAAGGTGCCGAACATCGCGATGATGGCGATGCCGAGCGAGAGGTAGATGCCGCCGCGGTTGCGGTCGGTGACCACGCGCAGGGGCAGCAGCGGGGCCTTGACCCGGGACTCGGTGACGACGAACGCCAGCAGGAGCACCGCGGAGGCGATGAACAGGCCGACCGTCAGGGAGTCGCCCCAGCCGTCGGACTCGGCGCGGGTGAAGCCGTAGACGAGCGAGACCAGACCGGCGGTGGAGAGCAGGACGCCGGGGATGTCGAGCGGGTTGCGGTTGCGGCCGCCCTCCGGCTCACGGATGACGAAGTACGCGCCGAGCGCGGCGATGACGGCGAACGGGATGTTCACGAAGAACGTCCAGCGCCAGTCCAGGTACTCGGTGAGCACACCGCCGAGGATGAAGCCGACGGCGCCGCCGCCACCGGCGATCGCGCCGTAGATGCCGAACGCCTTGGCGCGCTCCTTGGCGTCCGTGAACATCACGGCGAGCAGGGAGAGCGCGGCGGGCGCGAGCATGGCGCCGAAGACGCCCTGCAGGGCGCGGGCGCCGAACATCATGGCGCCGCTCTGGGCCGCTCCGCCCAGCGCGGAGGCGGCGGCGAAGCCGGTCAGGCCGATGACGAAGGCGCGCTTGCGGCCCCACAGGTCGGCGATCCGGCCGCCGAACAGGAGCAGGCCGCCGAAGGCGAGGGCGTAGGCCGTGACGACCCACTGCCGGTTGCCGTCCGAGATGCCCAGGTCGGCCTGGGCGGACGGCAGGGCGATGTTCACGATGGTCGCGTCGAGCACGACCATCAGCTGTGCGAGCGCTATGAAGACGAGCGCTTTCCAGCGGTTGGCGTCACCGGTCTGCTCGACCGGTCCGCGAGCCTTTGAGGCTGTATCAGACATGGGGGTACCCACTTCGGGACTTCGTGACGGAAAAAGATGTCTTACGGGGACGGCTCGCCTACCGAGACGGCCGGTGAGTTGTGTGAGTGTCGACTCGCTTGGAGTCCTGAACTAATCGGTGCAGGGCCGGCGGAGATCCTCCACGGTGACGGCTGCGCCCGGCAGCACGGACGGGGCCGGGGCCCGCAGTCCGTCCAGGAACAGCTGCAGATGACGGTGTACGAAGCGGTCGTTGACGACGCAGTCGGTGCCGGCCGGGGGCCTGCTCAGCTGCGCCACGACGATCATCAGGTCGCCGACGCCGACGTCGGGGCGCAGCTGGCCGGCCCGCACGGCGCGGTCCATGAGCTCCGCCACGAGCTGCTCGCAGCGCTGACGCGCCGCTTCCAGGTCGGGGTGGTTCTGGTCGAAGGTGGTCTGGATCATCGGGCACAGGGCGCTGATCCGCTCGTCGGCGGCGGTGTGCACGAAGCGCTCCAGTGCCCCGAAGGCGTCCCCGGTCTCCGCGAGCGCGAACTCGGCCGCCTCGGACGTGCGGTCCATGACGGAGCAGACGACCTCGCGGACGAGGGCGTCACGATCGGGGAAGTTGCGGTACACCGTGGCGTTGCCGACGCCGGCCCGGCGCGCGATCTCGTCGAGCGGCACGTCGGGGCCGAACTCGGTGAACATCTCGCGGGCGGCGGCGACGATCCGCTCCCGGTTGCGCAGGGCGTCGGCACGCGGCCGGGCCACCTTCCGCTGCACGGGGGTCGCGGTCTGCACGGCGTACTCCTCGGTTCGGTGGATGTGGCGATCCGGGGAGACAGTCCCCGTTTCGCTCGTACGCACGGTTAAACGGGGAAGGGTTCCCCGGTTATTTCCCGACCCCACCGAGAATTCCTGTGACCTGCGCCACATCTTCGTGCCCGGGCCCTCCCACGCCCGCGGCGCGCCCGGCCCCCGTCCCGTGACCCACGTTCGGCCCATCCAGCGAGCGCCCGCGCGCACCCCGAACCAGGGTGATCGAAAGGGCGCAGCCTGAGACCGGCGGCTGCCAGGACGAAGGGCCCGCGCATGCAGCTCAGCCGTCGGATACGGCCCCGCCGCGCGGCCGCCCTGGTGTCCGTGGCCGCCCTGATCCTCGCGGTCGTCACCTCGGCGGGCGGCGGGAGCACGACGGCGCGCTCCACATCGGCGGGAGCGGGACCGATCGCGCCGGCCCGCTCCACGAAGCTCGGCCCCTGCATGATCGACGGCGGCAGCACCGTCCAGCTCTCGGAGGGCGTCCCGACCGGTGCCGGCTACGCCCGCTCCACCGGAACCGTCCACGCCCTGACCCTGATGGTCGACTTCTCCGACGCACCCGGCCCGGGCAAGGCCCTCGACCGCTTCCACGAGTTCTTCCCCCAGTCCGAGCGGTGGTTCCGCACCGCCTCCTACGGCCGCCTCGACTACCGCCCCGAGACCCCGATCCCGCACTGGCTGCGCATGCCCAAGCCGTTCAAGGCGTACGGGATAGAGCGCGGCGCCCCCTTCGACGAGGGCTACCGCCGGCTCGTCCAGGACATCGTGAGCGCCGCCGACCCGCAGGTGGACTTCCGGGCGTACGACTTCCTGAACGTGCTGGTGACGCCGAACGCCGGCCCGTCCGCCCTGGACACGGTCCTGTCGGTGACCTTCGCGGGCAACGCGGACGCCCCGGTCGCCGACGGCGTCCCCGTCGCCAACGTCTCCTTCGTCTACTCCCGCCAGGACGACGGCTCCGGCAACTACGCGAGGACCGGCTACCGGGTGCTGCCGCACGAGAACGGCCATGTCTTCGGCCTGCCCGACCTCTACACCCAGGAGGGCGGGGGCGCGGTCGGGCACTGGGACATCATGAGCGAGGACTGGGGGGCCGACAACGATCTGCTCGGCTGGCACAAGTGGAAGCTCGGCTGGCTGGACGCGTCCCAGGTCAGCTGCGCGGCCACCGGCACGACGGAGTACACGCTGACGCCGCTGGAACGGGCCGGCGGCCCGAAGCTGGTCTTCGTCCCCGTCGACTCCCGTACGGTCTACGCCGTCGAGGTACGCGTCCGCGCGGGCAACGACGAGGCCGTGTGCCGGCCGGGCGTGCTGGTCTACCGGGTCGACTCCGGGGTGGACACCGGCATGGGCCCGGTCAAGGTGTTCGACGCCCGGCGCGACAGCGGCGGCTGCACCCGCAGCCCCAACGTCCAGGCCGAGCTCTCGGACGCCCCCTTCACCCCCGGCGAGACCTTCAAGGACCCCAGGCGGCACATCCGGATCACGGTCATGGGCGAGAGCACCCCCGGGAGCTACCGGGTGCGGGTCGTGCGGGGATGAGAGGGTGAGCGGGCAGGTCCGGCGCATTACCGTGGGCGTGCCCCGACCGCCGTACCGGAGATCCGATGCCCGCCAAGCCCACGACGGACGCCGACGCGGTGTCTCGCGCCGTACCGGCCGACTCGTCCGCCGCCGTGCCGGCCGAGGCGGTCACCCCCCTCGTCCGCGGGATCGCCGTGCTGCTGCGGCTGACCGAGGCGGGCGGGACGCTGAGCCCGAGCGGGCTCGAACGGGCCACCGGGCTCGCCCGCTCCACCGTCGACCGGATCGCCGCCACCCTCGCCCGCATGGGCTACGTCCGCCTCGACGGCCGGGACGTGGTGCTGGCTCCCCGCCTGATGGAACTGGGCAACGCCTACCTCTCCGCGCTGCGGCTGCCCGCGCTGCTCGACGCGCGCGCCGACGCCCTGGCCGACGAACTGGACGAGTCGGTGTCCCTGGCGGTCGCCGACCGCGACGGCATCCGCTTCATCCACCAGGCCACCCGCCGCCGCGCGATGTCCCTCAGCTTCCGCATCGGCGACCTGCTCCCGGCCGAACGCACCGCGCCGGGCCCGCTGTTCGCCACCGAGTGGACGACGCAGGAGTGGCGGGCATGGCGGGCGCACCGGGCCGCGGACCCGGAGAACGGGGACTTCCCCGCCGTACCACCCCGTCGGCACGCCCTCCCGGCAGGCGAGTTCGAGCAGCGGACCGCCGCGGCGGCCGCGGACGGCTGGGCGCTGGACGACCAGCTGATCGAACCGGGGCTGGTCGCCGTGTCGGTGCCGGTACGGGATCCGCGCACGGACCGGATCGTGTGCGCGGCGACCGTGGTGAGCCACACCAGCCGGCACACGGCGGCGGGCCTGCGCGACACCCTGCTGCCGCGGCTGCGCGCGGCGGTGCGGGCCATGCAGGACGACCTGCGCGAGATGCCGCCCGTGCGGCCGGCCGCCGCGCCGACGGGGCTCGCGGCCTGGACCGGGGCGTCGAAGCAGGAACTGGGCCGGGAGTTCGTGGAGTCCCTGGCCCGCGGCCTGACCGTGCTGACGTCGTTCGGCGAGGGGCGTGCCGAACTGACCCTGACGGAGGTCGCGCAGGCGACGGGCCTGGCGCGGGCGACGGCCCGCAGGGCGCTGATCACCTACGAGCACCTGGGGCTGGTGCGCGCGAGCGGCCGCGTCTTCGCACCGACCCCGCGCGTCCTCGCGCTCGGCTTCCCACCCCTGTCCCGTCTCTCCCTGCCCGAGATCGCCGCCCCGCACATGGCCGAACTGGCCGGCCGCGTCCACGAGTCGACCTCGCTTGCGGTGCTGTCGGGGCCGGACATCCAGTACACGGCGCGGGTCGCCACGAGCCGCGTGATGAGCGTGAACATCACCCTGGGCACGCGGCTGCCGGCGTACGCGACGTCGATGGGGCGCGTCCTGCTGGCGGACCTGCCTGCGGCGGGCCGTCCCCTCCCGCTCCCCCTCCGCGCCTTCACCCCGCACACCGTGACCGACCCCGACGCGCTCGCCCGCCTCCTCGACGGCGTCCGCGCACGGGGCCATGCCCTCGTCGACGAGGAGCTGGAGGAGGGACTGCGCTCGATCGCGGTCCCGGTCCACGACCGCACGGGCCGCGTGGTCGCCGCCCTCAACGTGGCGCTGCACGCGGCCCGCCGCACCGTCGGGGAGTGCGAGCGCGACATCCTGCCCGCGCTGCGCGCCACGGCGGACCGGATCGAGGGGGATCTGCGGGTGGCGGGGCGCTTCACCCGGGTGCCGGCGTCCTGACCGGCGGCGGGGCTACGCCGCCGCCAGCGGCACCACCGCCGCGAGGATCTCCCGCACCCGGTCGGCGATGTCCGCGCGGTCGTCGAGGACCCAGGAGATGTGCTGGGCGCCGAAGAAGGCGGAGACCAGGACGCGGGCCGTGGCCTCGGGCGAGGTGCCGGTGGGCAGGTGGCCCTCGGCGCGCGCCTGGCGGAGCCAGACGGTGAGGGACTCGGTGTAGCCGAGGTAGGGCATGGGCATCTCGGCGCCGATCAGGGAGCGTTCGATCTGCAGGCGGGCGCCGGCCTGGACCATGATGTCGTCGCGGAAGGCGACGGCGGTGCGCTCCAGCAGCTCCGACACCGCCCGCAGCGGCGTCAGTTCGGCCTCCTCCACCTCCCGCCCGATGACGCCGAGCAGGTGGTAGAACTCCTCGGCGACCGCCTGGGCGAGCGCCTCCTTGTTGGCGAAGTGGAAGTAGACCGCGCCCTTGGTCACGCCCGCCAGTTCGGCCACGTCCTGCACGGTCACCGCGGGAAAGCCCTTGGTGGCGAACGCCCGTGCCGCCGCGTCGAGCACCTGCCCACGGGTGCGTACGGCGCGCTCCTGCTTCAGGCCCGTGTCCCGGTGGCGGGGGGCGGTGTCCCGGGCGGGCCGGGACCTGGAGGCGCTGCGTTCCACGGCCATGGCGTCCCTCCTCTGTTCCTTGAAATATACCTTCGGGAATGTATTGTAAGTCGCGGCTCGATGAGCGGAAGCCTCGTGCCGATGTTGCTGTCTGCGTGAATGCATTCACTGGGGGTTCAGACCATGCATCAGCCTGCCGTCATACCTGTCGCCACGGCCGCTTCCGGCGGCTCCGCCCTGCCCGGGCGGCCGCACCTCAGCTATCTCCAGGCCGTCCCGCGGCACATGGTGCACCGCGCCGCGATCGCCGAGGTCTTCCTCACCGACGCCGTCCGCACCGGCGAGCACAGCTTCCTGGTCGCCGCCCAGTGGCCGCGCGACCACGCCCTCTACTCCCCCGGCAGGGACGGCACCAGCGACCCGCTGCTGTTCATGGAGACGATCCGCCAGGCGCTGGTCTACCTGGCACACGCCCACTACGACGTGCCGCTCACCCACCGCTTCATCGGCTTCGGCTCGCAGTTCGAGATCACCGACCCGTCCGCGCTGCGCGTCGGCGGCGAGCCCGCGCCCCTGGTCCTGGAAGCGCGGTGGGTCTGGGTCGGCAATCGCCCGCCGAACCGCTTCGGCATGCGCCTGGAGGTCGTGCTCACGGTCGGCGGCCGGGCCTGCGGCCACGGCGCGCTGCACGTCGTCGCGGTGGACGACAAGCGGTACGCGATGCTGCGCGGCCGGGGCGCCAGACCGCGCGGCGCCGCGGTCACCGGCCCGGCTCCCCGTGCGCTCCAGCGGGTGCACGCCTCCGCGGTGGGCCGGCTGCGCGCCAAGGACAGCGTGCTGGTGCGTGAACGCACCGAGGGGCCCTGGCAGTTGCTCGTCGACGTGGAGCACCCGATCTTCTTCGACCACCCCAGCGACCACGTGCCGCTGATGGTCACCCTGGAGGGCTTCCGCCAGCTCGGTCACCTGCTGCTGCACCCCGGCGGCTCGGGGCCCGGCACCGATCACACCCTGCTCGCCATGGAGGCCGACTGCCTGGCCTTCGGCGAGCTGGACCAGCCCATCGACCTGCTGGTCCGCGAGCGCGTCCCGGACCCGGGCACCGGCGGGACCCGCCTCGTCCTGGACGCCGTGCAGGGGGGCGTCCCGCTCGCCACCTGCCGCAGCATGTGGGCCGCCGTGGCTCCTCACCGCGCGGCCGTCCCGTTGACGGCCTGAGCTCCCTCCCCCACCGAAGCCGCGTCCCACAGGGCGCGCACCCGCTCGGCCAGACCTCGCCGCTCCAGATCGGGCGCCGTGCAGTAGGCGCCCACCAGGATCACCGTGGCGAGGTCGGCCAGAGCGGCCACGGTCGGCTCCTCGCCCAGGGCGCGCAGGTCCGCCAGCAGCCCGGGGGCTTCGGGTGCCGCGGGCGCCTCGTCCAGCACCAGCCGCAGCGCCGCGTTGAAGCGCACGTCCGACTCGACACGTCCGGCCAGTTCGCCGCAGAGAGCGCGCAGCCGCTCGCGCACCGGCAGGTCCGCGTCCGCGTGCCGGGCGAGGATCTCGGCCGCCACCTCGTCGAGGTGCTCGGTCAGCGCCCGGGCGAGGTGCTCCTTCGAGGCGAAATGGCCGTACAGCGCGCCCTTGGTCAGTCCGGTGCGCGCGGCCACGTGCTGGAGGTTGGCGCGCGGATAGCCGTGGCGGACGAACTCGGCCGCAGCGGCGTCGAGGACCAGTTCATGAGTGCGGAGCGAGCGCGCCTGCTTCGCCATCGTGCGTCCCTTCGGTCGTCGCGGGAGGTGGGGGCGGCCAGGTTCTCAAAACAATACCTTCTTGAACGCACTTTTTTGGTACCGGATTCCGACAAGGAGCAAAGCCATGCCCTCGACCTCCGCTCTGCGCACCGTCGCCGAACACGCCCGGAGGGCCGACGCGGACCGCGCGCTGGCCACAGCGGTCGTGTCCGAACTGACCTTCGCCGGCCTGCCCCGCCATTTCGTGCCGCGCCGATGGGGCGGTGGCCAGGGCGAGTTCACCTCCCTGCTCGACGAGGTGGCGGCCCTCGCCGGAGCCTGCACCTCCGCCGCATGGGTCGGCATGCTCTGGGCCGCGCACGGGCGCTTCGCCGCCCTGCTGCCCGAACAGGGGCAGCGCGAGGTGTGGGGTGCCTCGCCCGACGTGCGCATCTCGGCGGCGCTGATGCCGCCGGCCGGACGGGCCGAACCCGTCGAAGGCGGCCGGCGGGTGACGGGGAGCTGGGGCTGCGTCAGCGGGATCGCCGGCGCGCAGTGGGTGCTCGTGGCTGCCCCGGACGCGCACGGGGCGCGCGTCTTCGCCGTACCGGCCGAGGAGGTGGAGGTGGTCGACAGCTGGGACGCCACCGGGCTGCGCGGCACCGGCAGTCACACCGCCGTGGTGCGGGACGCCTTCGTCCCGCACCACCGCTCCTTCCCGCTGGCCGCGTTGCTGCGCGGCGGCGACGCACCGGGCCTGGCCCGCTGCCACTCCGTCCCCGCCCAGCTGGCCGGCGGCCTGCTGTTCTGCGCGCCGGCCCTGGGCGCCGCCCGCCGGGCGCTGGCGCTGTGGTCCGAGTGGGCCGCGGCGAAGGCGCCTGGCGGCGGGCGCCCGCACCACGACAGCGCGGCGGTGCGCGAGACGCTCGCCGTCGCCTCGGCGCACATCGACGCGGCCCATCTGCTGCTGCGGCGGGCGGCCCGCCGCGCCGACACCGAGACGGTCGACGCGGCCCTGGTCGCCGGCAACCAGCGGGACGCCGCCGTGGCCGCCGGACTGCTCGCCGACGCGGTCGACCGCCTCTTCCGTACCGGCGGCGCCCACCTCCGCGACGGCGGCGGCGACCTCAACCGGCTGTGGCGCGACGTCCACACGGTGGCCTCGCACGGCGTGCTGCGCCTGGAACCGGTGGCCGCCGCCTACGCCTCGGCCACACTCGCCGAGGACGCGCCGGCCCGCACCAGCGCCGCCTCCCGCTCCAGGTAGAAGCCGATCTTCCAGTCGAGGTAGCGCAGCGTGGCGGCGAAGTCCGCGGACCGGGCGCGCAGCACCTCCCGGTGGTCCTGCAGCAGTTCGCGGCGGGCGGCGATCGTCGAGTCGCCCGCCCGGTACAGCTCGACGTAGTGGTTCATGGCGGCCGGCGGCATCCCGGTGCTGCGCAGGTGGTTGAGGAACTCCAGCCAGCGCAGGTGCACCGGGCTGTAGGCGCGTACGCCGTAGGGGTCCTCGGCGGCGCCCTCGATCAGCCCCTGGTCCTCGTACCAGCGCAGGGTCCCGGCGTCGAGGCCGCTGATGCGGACGACCTCCTCCAGCGAGTAGGTCTCTGCGTGCGGGGCGGCATACGCGGTGGGGCGGTCGTCATGGGTGGGGGCTTCGGTCGTGGACATGGTGGTCCTCCCGTTCAGTGGCGCCAGGACGAGGCGGCGCGGTGCGTGGTCAGGTCGGGGCGGTGCCAGGTGGCTAGGGACCGGACGGGCGCGGGCTCCTCCGCGGCAGGCGTCCGCCGGGCCCGTTCCATCAGGACGGCGGTGGCCGCGGCGAGTTCCTCCGCGGTCGGCTCGCCACGCAGAACGCGCACGACGAACTCCCCGGTGCCGTCGGCGTCGTCGCTCATACCGGCTGGTTCCCGTGCTTGCGGGAGGGCACCTTCGTGCGCGAGCTCGCGTATGAGCTCCAGTTCGGCGAGGCGGGAGCGGGCGGTTGCGGGTGGGGGCGGGGGCGGGTGCTGTGGGAGTGCGTGTTCTTCCATGACGGTCATGGGATCCATCATGGAGTATTTAAATTCCTTCGTGAAGGTTTTTTAACGGGGCTTTGCCCGGCGCCCACCGGACCTGCGGAAGCCCCGCACCCCGGAAGGGGCGCGGGGAACCGCGCGACCGGCCACGACACACGCGCGGCCCGGGACCGGCGGGCGGCACAGCACCTACGCCCCGGCACCGGCCCGCCTGGTCACCCGCCGCAGCAGCAGCCCCGTGGCCGCCGCCGTGGTCAGCAGCATCACCACACTGATCACGAAGCTGGTGTCGAACCCCTGCTGGAAGTGCGAGGTGTCCGCGATGAGCGCACCGAACGCCGCCACCGCGATGCAACTGCCCACCTGACGGAAGGTGTTGAGCACCGCGGCCGCCGTGCCCGCCCGCTCGCCGTCGATGTTCTCCAGGATCGCCGCCGTCAGCGACGGCACCGCGAGCCCGCCACCCAGGCCGATCGGGACCAGCAGCAGCACGGGGACCAGGTACGACGTGTGGGAGGTGACCGTCAGCATCAGCAGCGCCCCCGCGGTCATGACCAGCTGGCCGATCGTCATCGGCACCCACGCGCCCTTGCGCGCCGCCAGCTTGACGCCCGCCATGTTGACGATGGAGATCAGCGCGCACATCGGGATGAACATCGCGCCGGTGCTGACCGGAGAGGCCCCGCGCACCTGCTGGAAGTACATGCCGAGCAGGAAGATCGCGCCGTAGAACACCGCGTTGATGGTGAAGCCGGCCGCCAGGCAGACCACCACCGTGCGGGACTTGAAGATGCTCAGCGGCACCATCGGGCGCTCCCGCCGCGACTGCGTCCGCACGAACACCGCGGTCGCCACGGCGGCCAGCGCCAGGGTGCCCAGCACGTCCGGGCTGCCCCAGCCCGCGCGACCGCCTTCGATCACGGCGTACGTCAGACCGGCCAGGGAGGCCACGACGGAGAGCTGGCCGACCAGGTCCACCGGGGCCTCGCGGCGCGGTGAGGCCTGGATGCGGGTCAGCAGGGCGAGGCCGAGGGCGCCCACCGGAAGGTTCAGGTAGAACACCGCCCGCCAGCTCAGCCCGCTGGTGAGCATGCCGCCGACGACCGGGCCGACGGCGACCGCGACGGAGCCGGCGGCCGTCCAGATCGCGATGGCCCGCGCCCGCTTGCCCGGGTCGGAGTAGGTCTGCCGGATCAGCGCGAGCGAGGCCGGCACCATCAGCGCGGCCGCACCGCCCTGCACCATGCGGGCGCCGATCAGCGTGCCCAGGTTGGGTGCGACGCCGCAGGCCAGGGAGGCCGCGGTGAAGGCGGCCAGGCCCCAGGCGTAGGCGCGGGTGGCGCCGATCCGGTCCGAGAAGGTTCCGGCCGACAGCATGAACGCGGCGAACATCAGTGTGTAGCCGTCAACGATCCACTGCAGGTCGGCCATGGAGCCGCGCAGGCTGCGGGAGATGGCCGGCAGCGCCACGTTGACGACCGAGCCGTCGAGGGAGATGACGAAGAAGGCGAGCAGCGCCGCCGCGAGGACGGTGGTGGTGGAGGACCGCTGCGGGGCGGACGGTTCACCGGCCGGTACGACCGGGGTCCGGTCGGTCCGGTCGGTCCGCGCGGACCGGGTCAGGATGGCCATGGGAACTCTCCTTGGAAAAGGCCGGGTTGGCGGGGGGTGGGGGGATGTGCCGGGGGGGAGGTGCCAGGGGGGTGCCCGGGGGGGGTGCCGGGGGGGTGCCAGGGGGGATGTGCCGGGGGGAGGAGGGGCGGAGCTGGGGTAAGGGTGGAGCGGGGGTAAGGGTGGAGCGGGGGTGGCGTAAGGGTGGAGCGGGGGTGGCGTAAGGGTGGGGCGGGGGTGGAGTAAGGGTGGGGCGGGGGTGGAGTAAGGGTGGGGCGGGGGTGGAGGTGGAGCGCGGTCAGGCGTCGGCCGGCGCGGCGCGGCGGCGGCTGAGCTCGGCGAACTCGGGGTTCGTGCCGAGCACTCCGCCTTCGCCCCAGCGGTTCTGCGGGATCTCCTGGATGTAGACGGTGATCTTGTCGAGGGGTGCGCCGATGACGCGGTGCACCGTGGCGGTGAGCTCCTCGACGAGCTCCTGGCACTTCTCGTCGGTCTGGTTGGGCCAGGTGGTCACGGAGAGAATGGGCATGGCGAAGCTCCTTCGGGCGTAGGGGAGTCGGGGAGCGGGAGTCGGGGAGCGGGAGTCGGGGAGCGGGAATCGAGGGGCGGGAATCGGGGGGGCGGGAATCGGGGGGGCGGGAATCGGGGGCGCGCGAGTCGGACGTACGGGTGCGGGGGCACGGGTGCCGGGAGGATCGGTGCCGGGAGGACGGGCGGCGGGAGAACCGGTGGCGGGCGCATGGCGCTCCGCGGATGTGCGGACTCCACGGACGTGCAGGGCTCCACGGACGTGCAGGGCTCCGCGGACGTGCAGGGTGTCCGGGCGTACGACGTTCGGGTCCGCGTCTGGTGACGTGCGGCGCGCGGAGCGCCGAGGGGTGAGCCGGAACGCCGGGCGGGCGGTTACAGGCCGGCCGACGCCCCGCCGTCCAGGGTGAGCGCGGCGCCCGCGATATGACGGGCGGCCGGCGAGAGGAGGAAGGCGGTCAGCCGGGCGACGTCGGCCGGCTCCGCGAGCGTGCCGAGCGGGGTCCCGGCGGCGACCTGGGCGCTGACCTCCTCGGCGGTGGCACCGGTGCGGTCGCCGATCGCCTTGGCGATCTCGTCCCACAGCGGGGTGCGCACGGCGCCTGGGTCGAGCACGTTGACCCGGACGCCCTTGCGGCCGAGGTCCTTGGAGACGGCCTTAGCGAAGGCCGCGAGGGCGGCGTTGACCGCGCTGTTCACCGGGAAGAGCGGGTCGGGGTCCTTGCGGAAGACTCCGCTGACCAGCACGACCGAGCCGCCGCCGGCCGCGGCCAGCGGGCCTGCCAGCGCCCGGGTGAGCCGGACCGCGCCCATGAGCTTGCCGTTGAGGGTGGCCTGCCACATGGCGTCGGTGGCCTCCTCCAGCGGGGCCAGCGGGCCGTCGCCGGCGGTGTGCACCAGCCCGTCCACCCGGCCGAGCTCGGCGACCAGGGCGACGGCCATGGCGTCCACGGAGGCGGCGGAGTTGATGTCGGTCTCGTACGGCACGAGCCGGCCGGCGCCGCCGGTACGGGCGTCGATCTCGGTCCGGGCCCGCTCCAGGCGGTCCGCGTCCCGGCCGAGCAGCACGACGGTGGCGTCGGACCGGGCCAGCTCCTCGACCACGGCCGATCCCATGCCGCCGGTGGCGCCGCTGACGACGATGACAGGAGCGGTGGTGTCCACGGGTCCCTCAATTTCCGGGGCTACGCCCCTGTTTGACGTTGCGTCAGTTCCCACCGGCGCCCTGGGTGGAGCGGGCGCGGCCTGGTGATGAAGAAGGTAGCCGGGTTCGGGAGCCAGTGCAACCATCTAGTTGGTTTTCCTGAACCATCCAGTTGGTTTCGCGCCCCTGACCAGCAAAAAAGGGAGCCCGGATCATTCCGAACTCCCTTGCCCCACCGCGCGGAAGAACTCCACCCGACGACCGGCCGCCCCGAAGACCAGCACCGTCAAAGCAGCGCCGTCAGACCAGCGCCTCCGGCCGGCCCCACCAGACCAGCACCTCCGGCCAGCCCCACCAGACCAGCACCTTCAGCCGACCCCATCAGACCAGCCCAGTCAGACCAGCCCAGTCGGACCGACCCCGCCAGACCGGTCCCCCCAGACCGGTCCCCCCAGACCGCCCCCCTCAGACCGCCCCCCTCAGACCGACCCCTGCAGAACGTTGTCGATGATCGAGTGCCCGTGCGCGACGACGCTGGCCCGCAGCAGCGCCCATCCCGACTCGGTGTCGCCGTCCGGCCCCAGCATCAGCCGGCGCTGCTGCGGCACGATGAACGGCCAGGACGCCACGCCGATCAGGGCGATGAGCGCCCGGGCCGCCGCCGTGGGGTCGTCGATACCGAGGGCGAGACTGAGCGCGGCCGTCTTGTGGACGTAGTACGCCTCGCGCTCCTTCTCGTCCGGGATCGGCTTGTCCCGGTAGTGCAGGCCCTCCCAGGCCAGCAGCCGGACCAGGTCGGACTTGCGGTGATAGTCGAAGACCTCGCCGACGTAGGAGCGCAGCCCCTCCTCCGTGGTGGGGATGGGCACGGCCTCGGACATGTGCGCGTAGACCTTGGCCATCACGGCGGCGAACAGGGCTTCCTTGTTGCCGAAGTAGGCATAGATCCGCTGCTTGTTGACACCGGAGCGCTCCGCGATCCGGTCCACGCGCGCACCCGCGAGACCGTACTCGGAGAACTCCGCCTCGGCGGCCTCCAGAAGCTTGGCGCGGGTCTGCTGTCCCTTGGGTGTCTCAGCCATGGGACGAGCGTAGTCCACCGGGAAACCAACTGGATAGTTCCAAAAAACCAACTAGATGGTTGCACTCACGTCCAAGGTGCTCTACGTTCTTCACATCGGCCCCGCCACCCCGGACGAACCGGCGCGGAAGAGGCGGCAGGCCCCGCACATCTCGCACCTCCCGCACATCCCGTACGTCAGCTGTACCTGTTTCGACGCTCCTCCCGTCCGCGGCCGCCCGTCGGGCACGGCCGCCCCATCAAGGAGAAACGCATGTCAGCCACAGCCACTCCCCGGACCCTGCTGCTGGTCGGTGACCGATTCGCCGGATTCGCCGCACACGAGGACGTGCTCACGGTCACGCAGTTCACCGACGAGATGCGCCTCGGGGTGTACTCCTGGGACACCCTCCCGATCACGGTCCGCGCCGGGCAGGGCGTCAGCCGCCACGAGTGGGAGCTCGTCCGCGAGCAGGCCCTGCTCCTGGGACTCGCCGAGCGGCTGGACTTCGCCTTCCGGGAGCCGGCGCTGGCCGGCCGCGGCGAGGCCCACAAACACCGAAGCTGCAACACCCTGATAGCCGACCTGAGGCGGGACGGCGAGGACCTGTTCTCCGCGACCCTGCGCGTCCACAACGACAACGAGCTGCTCATCGACCACCAGACCGGCGAGCACGTCCAGGGCATGGTCGCCGTCGAAGCCGCCCGGCAGATGTTCCTCGCGGTCAGCGAGCGCTACCACGCCTCGCGCCACCTCGACCGGTCGTACTACTACGTCATCGAGTCGCTGAACACCGACTTCGAGAACTTCCTCTTCCCGCTCGACGCCACGATCGTCTACCACACGCTCCGCGCCGAACTCGACGACCCCGGCCGGCTCTCCTTCGCCGCCGAGATCTCCCTGCACCAGGCGGGCCGCCGCGCCTCGATCACGACCGTGACCTACACGGCCTTCGACGCGCCGGTCATCGAGGCCAAGGAGCACCGCAGGGCGCAGTACGCGGTGGAGCACACCGTACGCACCACGCAGCAGGCGGCGGCGGGGGCCGCGGCCACCGGACGGCCGGTGCTGATCGGCGCCTGAGCCGGCGCCCGCTCAACTCCTCGCGCCCGCCCACCACTCCCAGATCAGCGCACCCCTTTCACGACGTCCCTTCACGACGTCTCTTCACCACTTCGCTTCACCACTTCGCTTCACGACGTCTTTCACGACGTCGCTTCACGTAGCGACGCCCACATCCAAGGAGAACCGTCATGTCCGCTTCCGCCGCCCTCATCACCGCCACCGAGCTGTTCGCCAAGCCCGAGCAGATCGACGCCGTAGCCGAGGCCTGGCAGCGCCACAACGACGCGTCCGGCTTCGAGGGCCGCATCCTCTACCGGGGCCTGGAGAGCAACTCGGTCCTCGAACTCGCCCCGCTGGACGGCTTCGCGCGCATGGAGGAGCTGCGGGCCGACTGGTGGAAGCTGTGGGAGGCCGTCGGCCCGCTGGGCGAGGGCGACTTCCGCCGCCAGTTCCTGCAGTTCGTCGAGGCGCCCAAGCCGGCCGTGGGCGCCCTGCCCGACACCCGGTACGTGCAGATGCGGCACGTCGAGGTCGTGCCGCGGGTCTACCGGCAGTACCGCGCCTGGCGCGAGGAGACCATCTTCGACGTCGTGCGCACCTCGGACGAGGTCAAGAGCTTCCAGGCCTTCCATTCGCTGGCCAGCACCGAGCCCGGCGTGATGTTCGTGTCCGGCTTCGACGCGGACCCCGCCCGGTACATGGAGGCCTTCACCTCCCCGCGCTACCAGCAGATCGTCCGCGAGGCCGGCGACACCTACATCACCGGCGGCGACAACGGCCTCTACACCCGCATCTACGAGCGCGTCACCGCCGCCTGACCCCGATCGCTTCTCCCCTCGGCACCATCGACCCCATTGGACCGATCGGCCCCATCAATCGCCCCCATCAACCCCATCGAACCCATCGATCGCCCCCATCAACCCCATCGGCCCCACTCGGCCCATTCCCCCTCCCCCGGCCGGCCGCGTGACCCTGCTGCAAGGCGTTGCGCGGCCGGCCGGCCGTTTCCGCCTCGCGCCGGCGAAGGAGCACCCGACATGACCATCGCACCCGAGGCCGCGGCACCCCTCGCGGCCGCCCCCATGACCCGGACCTACGACCTGAGCGTCACCACACAGGGCCCGCTCTACCCGCCGAGCGAGATCGTTGACGAGAACGGCGACTTCGTCGTCATCGGCCGCGTGAACCGCCCCGGCCCCGCCGGCACCACCGCGTCCGAGTGGGGCGGCGCCGTGGTCTCCCCCGACAGCCCGCTGCCGCCGCTCGGCCGGAACCTGCCGTACGACATCGTCCGCGAGCTCGACCTCGCCGACCCCACCGGCCCGGACGCCCAGGTCCAGCTCTACACGCTGCCCCTCCCCCTGCCCTGCAACAACTACCCGATGCTCTTCGCCCCCGAGCAGCGCCCCGACGCGCACGACGTGCGGCGCCCCAGCTACCCGCTGCACGGCGCACCGATCCCGGACCTGCGCGAGGAGGACGGACCGAAGGTGCGCGAGCCGATCACCCTCGGCCAATGGGCCAAGGCGCGCGGCCAGCTGGAGGTCCATGTGCCGGCGCACCGGCACAGGGCCGACTTCTCCTTCGCCTTCACCGGCCTGATCCCGGACAGCCTCTACACGGTCATGTCGCTGCGCGAGCACGACCTCGACCCGGCGGGCCCGACCCGCCCCGGACCGCTCGGCGTGCCGAACGCGTTCATCAGCGACAGCAACGGCATGGCCCACTACCGCGCGACACTGCCCAACCCCTTCCCCGAACCGGGCACCCCCGGCGCGAACCGGGTGATCAACGTGGTCGTGCTCTGGATGAGCTACCAGCAGAACTACGGCGGCGCCATCGGCCACTTCGGCCTCGGCGGCGACATCCACGCCCAGCTGAAGCTGCGGGGCCCGAGCTTCGGCGAGTTCACCACCGCACCGGCCAACTGACCAGTCCACGCACACCGTTCGAAGGAGAGACCGACCATGGACCACCACCCGATCGGCGTCATCGCGACCGGCTCCCACCTGCCCGCCACCGTCGTCGACAACGACGAGGTCGGCGCGGCGGCGGGGGTGACCGCGGAGTGGATCGAGCGCAAGACGGGCATACGGCGACGCCACCGCGCCGCGGCGCACGAAGCGACCTCGGACCTGGCGGCGCACGCGGCCCGGCAGGCGCTCGCCCAGGCGGGCCTGGACGCGGAACAGATCACGTACGTCGTGGTCGCCACCTCCACCCCGGACCACCCCCAGCCGGCCACGGCGGCGATCGTGACCGACCTGATCGGGGCCCGCCGGGCCGCGGCCTTCGACGTCAACTCCGTGTGCAGCGGCTTCATGTTCGCGCTGACGGCCGCCGAGCGCATGCTGCGCGCCGAACCGGCGGGTGCCGGGCAGGGGCCGTACGCCCTCGTCATCGGCGCGGACGTCTACTCCCGCATCCTGGACCCGGCGGACCGCAAGACGGCCATCCTGTTCGGGGACGGGGCGGGGGCGGTGGTGCTCGGCCCGGTGCCGGCGGCCACCGGCGGCATCACCACCAGCCTGACCACGCGCGGCGACCAGCACCGGCTGATCAGCGTGCCGGCGGGCGGCAGCAGGCGGCCGGCGTCGGCGGACACGCTGGCGGAGGGTGCGCACTGGTTCACGATGGACGGGCGCGGGGTGCGCGGTTTCGTGCACGAGAACCTGCCCGGCGCCGTCCACGCGCTGCTGGCCAAGGCGGACGTACCGGCCCGCGCGGTCCGCCACTTCGTGCCGCACCAGGCCAACGGCGTGATGCTGGCCGAGGTCTGGCCCGCTCTCGGCCTGGACTCCGCCCGTATGCACCTGGCCCTGGCCCTGCACGGCAACACGGGTGCCGCCTCGGTCCCGATCACCCTCGATCTGGCGCACCGCCGCGGCCTGTTCACGGAGGGCGACCTGACCGTCCTGTCCGCTTTCGGCGGCGGCATGTCGGTGGGCTCGGCCCTGCTGCGCTGGGCCCCGACCCGGCACGCCCGCCCGGCACGGATCCCCCGGCGGACGACCGCCGCCCCGACGGCGGCGCTGCCGGAGCCCGCACTGGCGGGGGCGAGGTAGCGCGGCGGTACGGCCGCACGCCCGAAGCATTCATGCCGAGCAGCGGAGACAAGAACGAGGACGCCCGAGCCACAAGGAGCAACGACGATGGCAGCACCGCAGGCAAGACCGAAGCCGGCACCGATCACCACGCCCTTCACCCCGCCGCCCACGAAGCCGCCCACGACACCGCGTACGACACCGCGTACGAACCCGGTCACGACACAGATCACGACGCCGCGTACGAAGCCGCCCACGACACCGCTCACCCCGCCCGTCACGACACCGCGGACGACACCGCGCACGACACAGCGGACGATGCCGAGGGCGTCCCTCCCCCGCCGCCACGTCCCGTCCGACGCCTCGCCGGCCTCCGCCCACCACGACGGCGGCCGACGCCTGGTGAGTACCGGGCCGGAGCCGAGGAGGCCCGTGCTACGGCTGGCGGGCGACGCCGACGACGCCGGCCTGGAACCCCACATCTGCCGGAGCATCGACTGAGCACGGACGAGTTCGGGGACGGGGGCCTGGGCCCGACCGTCCCCGAACTGACCGTTCAGCCAAGCTGTTCAGCCCCCGGCCTTCACCGGGCGCGCCTCAGCCCAGCGGCAGGGCGCACTCCCCCGCGCAGGCTTCGGAGAGCTCGTCCCGGCCCATGGACCAGCAGGCGAGCGCGCATCCGGAGGCGGCGGCCGCGACCGCGACCGGCTCGGCACGCCGGGCGAGATACTCCCGTACGGCGGGAGCGTCACCGACTCCCCGGGGGTGCCCGACGCAGTCGAGCATGGGGAAGTCGGAGGGATGGTCACCGTAGGCGTAGCAGTCGCGCGGGTTGACGCCCGGGTACTCGGCGAGCAGGCGCAGCACGGCCGCACGCTTGCCCTCGCCGATCACGGGTTCGGTCACCTCACCGGTGTAGCGGCCGCCGAGCACGCGGGGCGAGGTGCACAGGACGTAGCGGGCGCCGACCTGTTCGGCGACCGGGTCGAGGCACGGCGCGAAGGACCCCGAGACGAGCACGATCTCGGCACCGGCGGCGCGGTGCCGGTCCAGTTCGGCGGCGGTGGACGCGATGAAGAACCCCGGGTCGGCCGACGCGAGCGAGAACCACTCCCGCCCGAGCGCGGTCATCTCCGCCGCGCTCTCCCCGGCGTACGAGCGGTAGTAGGAGCGGTTGATCCCCTCCCGGGGCACCCCCTCGGCGGACAGCCGCCGCAGTTCGCCCGCGATACGCCGGTAGCGCTCCTCCCCCTCCTCCCCGTACCGCCGCACCAGCCGGAACCGGAGAAACTCGAACATGCTCTTGCAGTCGATCAACGTCTCGTCGACGTCGCAGAACACCAGATAGGCGGGCCGATGCCCATCGCCTGCCGGCGCGCCCGTGCCGATACCTGCCACCACCGTCATCCCGACGACCTCCCCCTCGGGGCCCGGCGCGACACCGGACCCAAAAACATTCCTTCGAGAAGGTATCACCAAGGCCCGACCCCTGGGGCGCATTCGACGCCGGAACGGCCGCCCGCCCACCGGGGGCAGGCCAGTGGGTCCCACCGCCCCCAACCCGACCAACCCCCCGGCCACCACCGCGCCAACCGCTACACTGTCGTCGGTGGCCCAGCTGCAGCTCAGCGTTGCCACCGCAGCACTGCCTTCGTAGCTCAGGGGATAGAGCACCGCTCTCCTAAAGCGGGTGTCGCAGGTTCGAATCCTGCCGGGGGCACAGCGCGTTATCGCTCTGACCTGGGGTTTCTTCCCCAGGGAGGGCTCTTACTCGGCCTCGGACTCCTCGTCCGGGGCCGTTTGCGTGAGCGACAGGGACCGCTCGGCCTGCAGCTGGTCCGTATGCGCGGGTCCGGACGTCGGGCCTCTTTCCGGCTCGGGCCGGACCGAACTTCTCGGCGTGCACCTGCCACACCGAACTCGCGAGTCCCGTAGACCGGCAAGCACGGCTCTGGTCATGGTGGGCGGGCCGCAGACGTACACATCGCGTTCGGTGTACGGTCCCTCGACGAAGGCGCGGCTGCCGACCGGGACGTTCCGCAGGCCGACGCTGGGTCCTCCCTTGTCGTGGGATCGCTGGTCGGATGCTTACCGACGGGGAGGGGGAGCGAGATCAGCATGCCGGACGGACACCAGACAGTACGCTGAATTCAGCGGGGTCGGGCCCGCGGCACAGTGTCCGGGAGGTGCTTCGTGACAGCCGAGATGATGGCCCCGGCGTGGATGCATGAGCAGATCACGGTGGAGGAGTACGAGTCCTGGTCCGAGGAGCAGTGCGCTGGCATCGAAATCGTGGACGGGATGGTCGTCGTGAGTCCGAGCGCGTCCAAGCGCCACAACCGGCCGGCCCGGATTCTGGCGAACGCCCTGGATGCCGCGGCGGGCCCGGAGTGGAACGCCGACACGGACTTCGACGTCCGGCTTCAGGACGTCCCGCTCACCAATCGCCGCCCGGACGTCGTCGTGTACCGCGCAGACACGATCGACATCAGCCCCACCCGCCCCGAGCACGTACTGCTGGTCGCGGAGGTGGTGTCTCCGGGCTCGGAGACCACCGACCGGATCGTGAAGGTCGACCAGTACGCCAAGGCGGGCATCGGCTTCTACTGGAGGATCGAGCAGGCCGCGACCGGCGTTCCTCTCGTGTACACCTACGTCCTCGACCCCGCGACGAAGACCTACCGGGACGCAGACGTGTTCACCGGCGTCCTCAAGGCAGCGGCGCCCTTCGCCGTGGAGATCGACCTCGGCCAGATCTGACTCACGCGCTGCTTCAGCAGCCGACAGCGCGTGAGCGATGCGTGAGCGGACAGCCCGATACAGGGCGGCAGGAGCCGGATCACGTGGCTCGCCGAGCGGTCCTGACCAGGGGAAACTGCACCGCTCGGCAGTGCCGGGCACCTCCCGGCAGGAGGCCCCGGACCGATCGTGGTCCGGGGCCTTTGGCCTGTGCGCCCTGTCCTCGGAAGGGCCTTCACGTGACTGCCCGGGTCCGTGTCCCGGGCAGTCGCGTCAAAACGGAATCGGATACCTGAGGCTGGTCAGGCCAGGGAAACGCGTACCGGCTGTCGCCGCCGCGGCTCAGCCGTGCGAAACGTAGGAGTTCACGGACGATGCCCGAGTTGCCCATCGCCCAGCCGGTGCACGGTTCGAGGTCGCCCTCGGCAGCCCGGTGCTCGAAGTTGGACCAGCGAGCGCCGTCCCGGTCCCGGATCGCACGGGCGGCGAGGTCCGCGACGAGGACGTGGGCGAAGTCGTACGGGTCCTGCTGTTCGGCGATCCGATCGCAGGCCAGGGCGAGGACGCCCGCAGTGCCGCAGCAGCGGCCGCTGTTGTCCCAGAAACCCGGGCGCAGCCGCTGCGGCAGACCGGAATGGGTGACCGTGTACCAGCAGCGGTCGGCGAGGGACGACCAGACGCGGTCGGCGGTGATGTCTCGCAGCAGCCGGAAGACCTGGGCGTCGCCGGCCGGGCCGTGACACCAGCCGTAGCTGATGGGCTCGATCACATCGGGGCGGTACTGAGGAGTGGAGTGCGGCACCAGGAAGCCTTTCGGCCCCGCTGCGTCACGGGCCACGACGTCCGCAGCACCGGCCAACGCCAGCTCGACCAGATCCGCACGGCCGCTGGCACGGCCGACCCGGGCCAGCGCCAGCACGATGCCCAGTGTGCCGTGTGAAATGTGATGCAGCCGGGAATCGACACCTGCACGGTGGGGCCAGTGGACACCCGTCGCGGTCTTCTCCGCCGTCCGCAGATAGGGCTCCAGGGCGAGGACGGCCAGTTCGGCGTCGCCGGCCAGACATGCGCCGAGGCCGATTCCCGCGTTGCCGCCCATCAGCTCGAACAGCTCGCCCCATCGGGTGCCGTCGAAACGTGACCGCACGACTTTCAGGGCACGGTCAGCGGCGGCACCGGCGCCCGTGTCACCAAGCTCGTCGTGAACGGCCCGCAGCGCCAGGGCCATTCCGGTGCGGCCGACGTAGAGGGAGTCGTCGTCGAAGTCCTCGACAGATTCCGCAAGGCCGCGGGCCCCGCGCAGGGCGGTGTCGGCGTAGGAGTCGTCGCCGAAGTGCCGCCACGCCTCCAGGAGCACGAGGACGTTCCCGGCCGTACCGCTGTAGAGCGTCGGGTTGAGTTCGTCGTCCGAGGGCCTGGTCGTCCAGGCGAGGCCCCCTCCTGAGGTTTCCCGCGCCGCCGTGGTCAGCCAGCGCAGCCCGTCCACCGCGAGTCCCTCGACCTCGCCGACCGCAACAACGGTGGCTCCTGGTGCCGTCATGCCCACACTCTCGCATGAGCTACCGCCCCCGCCCAGAGGGCGACGGCGCTGCACAGGACCCTGCACCGCTGCACCGCAACCGCACCCGACGGGACAGAGAACAACCGGGAATCACGGCGAACGCAGCCGAGCCGCCCAGAGGCCGCAACGGTTCATCAGCCCAGGCCAACTCCAGACCCGCTCCTCAACGAGCGCAGCTTCCCAGGCTCAGGGCTTCGGCCAACAGATACGCGATGGTCATCGAACACGTCGTTCTGTACGTTGCCCCCATGACCGACTACCGAAGGGGCAATGCCGCGTAGGCGCCCGTCAGCCCTGCGTGGCGACCTTCCCATCCATCGGCCGAGGCAGCGACGGTACCCGTTCATTGACCGCCTCTCAGGGTCTTGCACGGCCGAACTGCGTCGACTTGAGCGGACCCGCTTCTGGCCCGAAGCCACCGAAGAAGCGTTCTGGCACTGGAAGGCCCTGGCCCACGGCCCTCTCAGACAACTCGCGGACCCACTCGTGGGTCCCGACTGCGGAATCCTCGAGTGCGGTTGCTACGGCGTCGACTTCCGCGGCCACCTCGAAGCCGTGCTTCACGCCCTGCCGAGGAAGAGCGCTCGTGAGCTACGCGCCCTCGTATGGGCCCTCGACAGGAAGATCCTGGCCAGAACCAAGGCGCTCCCGGCTGGCAACCTGGACGCGCCATGGTGGCGAGGTTAGGTCCAGGACCATGGGCGGCCGCCTCAGTTCCCGTCTCATTCAGCACGGTTTCACGGCCGTGCAGGCGGGACCCACAGCCCTCCCAGCACCGGCGGCCAACCGCCCATGAACGCAGGTGAACGCCCCTGTACACAACCCATCGCTCCACCACCACAGTTGGCAAGCGTGTTGGTCTCGCACGGCCGAGCGGTGAGGCGTTGCGGCCTCCTGTCGACAACGGTTGTCGTCCTGACGATGATTGGCCGATGCCCGAGTTCAGTTGGCCGGACCGCTCCCTGCTGCCGGCCTCGGATGTCATAGACCAGAGCTGGCCAGCAACAGTCTCCACGCTACCCCTTGGATCTCACGTCAGCGGACGGGTCATCGGCCGACGGCCGTTCGGCGTCTTCCTCCTCCTCGATGGCGTGCCGAATGCAGTCGGCTTTGCCGAGATCACCGCCATGCCTCACCACATGGAACTGCCTGCCTTGGGCGCCACCGTCGCCGGCGAGGTCATCTGGCATGCGGACCACAACCGTCAGGTGAAGATCCGCCTCGACGCATGGCAGGTGCCCGGCTGATCACCCCCTGGTCGCCGCAGCTCCGCACCACCACCGCACCGGAACGAGCGGGGAGCAGCGGGGAACCACGGTGAAAGGCGCCAACCCCAGAAGGAGCGCGGGCCGAGCGTTCGCCCAGGTCAGCACCCCAGCCGACCCCAATGCCCGCAGCTTCCAAGCTGATGGTCTACCGGCCGCCTTGTGCTCGTAGGTAGGACCTGATCGGCTAATCCCATGGCCACCAACCCGAGTGCGTACGACAAGGCCATGCCCATGGTGGCCGCTCATCTGGCGAAGGTGGAGCGGGCCGTCGGCCGGACCCGTTCCTCTCACGCCGGACAGCCGTACGTGAAGGTCCGGCAAGCCCTCCTCGAAGCACTCGAGCATGAAGACGCCCAACGGGTCGTACCGCAGGTCGTCGACGAGTTCGCCCGGCGGATCTCTGAGGAGCCGGAGGAACTGCCGTTCTAACAGGTCATCGGTGGCCCCAAGCGGCCGACGACGGCCTCCCATCCCGCGATTCCGAGTCCAGATGGGGGCGTGCTGGAACGCCCTGTTCGGGCCTGCCTTCAGCAGGGCCCGCCGCTTCAGGTGGAGGCGTCGTCGCGCTGCCCTGACCGGGTCGTCTACGGCGTCGTTCCGACCTCCACGCCGGGCGCCCACGCAGGCCCCGGTACTTCCTGTCCGGCCCGTACCGGAACAGCTGGGACGCTCACCCGAGCCGGCGGTCGAGGTTGTAGGCGGCGCTGATCAGCGCCAGATGCGTGAATGCCTGGGGGAAGTTGCCGAGTTGTTCGCCCGTCGGGCCGATCTCCTCCGAGTACAGCCCTACGTGGTTCGCGTAGGTGAGCATCTTCTCGAAGGCCAGCCGTGCCTCGTCGAGGCGGCCTGCCCGGGCGAGTGCCTCCACCCACCAGAAGGAGCACATCGAGAAGGTCGCCTCCGTGCCGGCGAGCCCGTCGGGGGACGCTTCCGCGTTGTAGCGGTAGACGAGGCTGTCGGAGACCAGTTCCGCGGTGACGGCGTCGAGCGTGGAGATCCAGCGCGGGTCGGTGGGCGCGACGAACTTGCACAGGGGCATGAGCAGCAGGGAGGCGCCGAGCACGTCGGTGTCGTAGTGCTGGACGAACGCCCGGCGGGCAGGGTTCCAGCCTCGCAGCATGATCTGGTTGTAGATGTCGTCCCGGACAGCCGTCCAGCGGGGGAGGTCGGCGGGCAGGCCGCGCTGGCGGGCGATTCGCATCGCGCGCTCGACCGCGACCCAGCTCATCAGCCGGGAGTACGTGAAGTCGCGGCGGCTGCCGCGCGTTTCCCAGATTCCCTGGTCGGGCTGGTCCCAGTGGTTCATCAGCCACTCGAGGTTGCGGGTGAGTTCCATCCAGCCGTCGTGGTAGAGGGGTCGTCCGTACTGGTTGCAGAGGTAGACGGAATCGATCAGCTCGCCGTAGATGTCGAGCTGGAGCTGGGTCGCCGCCTGGTTGCCGATCCGCACCGGCGTCGAGCCCATGTACCCCTCCAGATGGGAGAGTTCCTCCTCGGGCAGGTCCTCGCGCCCGTCTATTCCGTACATGATCTGCAAGGGGCCCGACTCGCCGCAGTCGGCCGTGCGCCGGAAGCGCTGCTCCAGCCACTCCATGAACGCCCCGGCTTCGTCGGAGAACCCGAGCCTGAGCAGGGCGTAGAGCGAGAAGGCGGCGTCGCGCATCCACGTGTAGCGGTAATCCCAGTTGCGTGCGCCGCCGAGCTCCTCCGGCAGGCTGGTGGTGGGGGCGGCCACGATCGCACCGGTGGGCGCGTACGTGAGCAGCTTGAGTGTGAGTGCCGAGCGGTGCACCGTCTCGCGCCAGCGCCCGGCGTAGCGCGAGCGGCGCAGCCATCGCCGCCAGAACGCCACGGTGGCGTCGAACTCTGCGGCGATGCCGGCATCGGAGTACGGCACCTGCGGCTCGCCGGCCTGGACGCGATCGAGCACGAAGGTGGCCGTCTCCCCGGCCCGTACGGCGACACGCGCGTGAACGTCGCCCTCGCCCACGATCTCGAGCGGGCAGCGGGTCGAGAGGCCGAGCTGCAGTTCGGGAGAGCGGAACAGCGCGCCCTGCGGGGTGAGTTCGACGTCGTGGCGGCTGCGCGCGTAGTCGAAGCGCGGGGCGACGTCGACGACGAACCGCATCTGGCCGCGCACAGCGAGCACCCGGCGGATCATGCGGTGCCGGTGCGCCGCCTCGCCGGTACGCGGCGGGGGCATGAAGTCCTGCACCTCCCCCACTCCGCCGGGCATAGGAAGCGCGTGATGAGGATGGTGGTGTCGGGGAGGTAGAGCTGTCTGGAAGTACCAGTCGATCGTACCGTCGGTGCCCACGAGAGCGACGGTGTGCAGGTCGCCGATCAGGCCGTGCTCGGCGATGGGCAGGTAGCGCGCCCGCCGTGCCTGCCGAACTTCGCCGGTCACGGCCTCCTCCACTCGATCAGCGGGGCCGTCGCCAACCATCAGCGAGCGTCCTCCTCCGTCTCTGCCTCGGCCGCCTCGGCTTATGGCACGAGCACGAGCTTTCCCTTCGCCGCCGAGCGCTCGAGCATCTCGTGCGCTCGACGAGCCTCGGACAGCGGCAGGCGTTCGGCCACGGCCGGGTGGATCCTGTGTTCACGGAGCAGGGCGAGCAGCGCACGGAAGTCCTCCCGGAACTGCTCCGGGTCCCGGGGACCTCCACCCACGGGAAGCGCCGGATGGCTACCCGCCACGGGAAGCACTTGGCGGTGCCGGCCGTGCACTTTCTGGATTCGGTAGGCGAGCGCCCGCCGATGGGGCGAGAGCAGGCTCCAGAGCCAGACGGCTCCGGTCGACGCGTACCACTCCGCCCACGCTCTCCTGTTCTTCTGCCCATGCTCGAGCGTGGCGTAGTGGCCGTACACGACCAGGCGTCCGCCGGGCCGCAACGCGCGGAAGGAGCGTAGCGAGAGCGCGCCGCCGAGCCCGTCGAGCACGACGTCCACGCCTCTTCCGGGGAGCGTGCGCACCCGCTCCAGGAAGTCCTCGTTGCGGTAGTCGATCGCCACCGCGCCGAGCCGTTCGACCGCGGTTCGGTCGCGAGCCGACGCGGTTCCGTAGAGCTGAAGCCCGGCGACCGCTCCGAGTTCGAGGACCGCCGTGCCCACCCGGCCGGCCGCACCATGCACGAGCACCGCCTCGCCGGTCTTCACCCTCGCCACGCGGTGCAGTAGCTGGTAGGCGGTCATGTAGGTGAAGACGAGGTTCAGGATTTCCGCCGGGTCGAGGTCCTCAGGCACCTCGACCGCCTCCGCCTCCGGCACACAGACGCGCTCCGCGTCCGCACCCCACACCGTCAGCGCACCGACGCGGTCTCCCACTCTCAGTCTCGAACAGCCGTGGCTGACCTCTTCGACAACTCCGACGAGCTCGTAGCCCGGCGTGAACGGGGGCTTCGGTACGCCGAGGTATGTGCCGGCGCGCAGTTGGGCGTCGGTGAACGACACGCCTGCCGCCAGCACCCTGACGCACACCTCGCCAGGTCCCGGCCGGGGATCGTCGTCCTCCACGACCCGCAAGACTTCGGGACCGCCGAAATGATCAACGACGACGCGTTTCATGCCACCAGCCTAGGAAGGGCGTACAGTCCTCGCATCTTCTCCGCATCGTGCGGCGGAGCACCGTTGGCAATCGTCCGCCAGTACATCGAACAGCAAAAACGTCCGCTCTAACGTGCACGTCAGAGCAGTCTTGAGATGCAGTCATCCCCGGCGTGAACGCCGGGGCTTTCTGCAAGAGTCCCGGTAAGGGCCGTAAGGTGCCGGCATGTTCGAGACGATCCGATGGCGCTGCCACGTGCGCGCGGGTGACCGCCGTGGTGCCGGGCGAGTGGTCGGCCGCGTCGAGAAACTGCTGCCGTGCCCCATCGAGATCGTCGGATATGAGCGGTACTGGAAGTTCCCCGAGCTCGCCGAACTGCGGCTGACCTCCCCGCTCGCCTGCTCCACCCCGGAGCACGCACTATTCACCACGCTCCAGTGGGCCTGGAAGATCGCCACACCGTGGAGTCTCGTTGGCTCCGAAGCGGGCACACCTCATCAGTTCGAAGGCACCGCGTCCGCCAACGTCGGCGCCAGATTCAGTGTCGTCGGTATTGAGTGGATGGAGTTCGCCATCGCTGCTCGTCATGAGGACACGACAGCGGAGACTCCCGCCTGACACTCGACCGTAGAGGAGCAGCCGCCCAGGCACGGCAGCGAACAGTGGACAGCGGATTTTCGAATCAGTTTCCTTCTCATTCAGCCTGGTTCACCGCCGTCCATGGCCGACCCAGAGCCGGTGCCGCGTGGGCGGGCGGCCTCGCAAGGATGCGGGCGAGTGAGTTCAGGAGCAATTGCAGGACCAGGCGTAGGCGACGAACAGGGCTGCCACGGCAAACGTGGCGGCGGCCACGCCTGCCAGTCGCCCGCGCCGCCCTGGCCGGGCGGGACGACGCAACTCCCAGCCGCCATAGCCGAGGAAGGCCAGCAAGGCACCACCCAGACCGCCGGTGACGAGCGGGCTGCGCCCCCATCCCCAGACGAACGCCAGAGCCAGACCGGCCAGGGCGATACAGGCGATGACGGACAGCACCACTTCCCCGACGATTTCCGCCAGGAGTTCCTTCAGGAACGAGCCCACGCCCCGGATGACGCGCAGGGCACGACTCCGAACCACCGGAACAGCCACACACTCCCCCAGAGTCAGTCTCGAATGATCGGACCCTATGGAATCGCGCCCCGTCGAGGAAGAGTGATCAAGGCCATCTGTTCGGCACCGTAGCGGCGCGCCTCAACCGGTCCACCACGAAGGGCAGGGACCGCGAGCGTCCAGTAGTCGACTTCGACGACTGCGTTCAGGGTCCACACTGAGCTGCGAATCCGGAGTGCTCCGACCTCCACGGCTGACATCAACGACACCGACCGGGGACGTACAGCAGCGACTCTGCCCGGCCGTCGCATCCTGCCGAGGCTCGACCGCGTCGCGTTCCCCCGTGGTTGCGCGCCGTTCGTTACAGCAGATGACCGCGACGCGAAACACGGTCTGGCTACCTTCACGGCCGACGCGTCCGTGCTCGGTCTCCGGGCACCGCACACAGGTCTTGAAAGGGGACGCCTCATGTCCGACGCGACTGATGCGGCATCTGCCGAGCTGAAGCAGGCCGGTGCCAGCTACGCCCACGCGGGCGAGGAGTACTTCGAGAAGCGCAAGCTCAAGCGCTCCGCCGGTTTCTGGGGGGTGTGGGGCATAGGGGTCGGCGCGGTGATCTCCGGTGAGTTCTCCGGCTGGAACTTCGGCATCGGGCAGGCCGGTTTCGTCGGGTTCGGCATCGCCGCCGCCGTCATCACGTTCATGTACTTCTGCATGCTGTTCTCCATCGGCGAGATGGCGGCGGCGATGCCTCACACCGGTGGCGCGTACTCGTTCGCGAGGTCCGCGATGGGTCCGCTCGGCGGGTTCCTCACCGGACTGGCCGAGACCATCGAGTACGTCTTCACCACGGCCGTCGTCGTGTACTTCGCGGCGCAGTACGCCGCCGGCGTCTTCGGCGACGGCCTGCCCCAGTGGCTGTGGTGGGTCATCCTCTACGCGATCTTCGTCGGGCTGAACTCCTGGGGCGCGGAGGCGTCGTTCAAGTTCGCGCTCGTCGTGGCGGTCCTGTCCTGCGCCATCCTCGCGTTCTTCGTGATCCTCGCCCTCGCCCACGGCGCCGTCGACTTCGGCAGCCTCAACGACATCAAGCCGACCGGTGGCCACGGCGAGGCGTTCCCCTTCGGCCTCAAGGGGCTGCTGTACGCGCTGCCCTTCGCCATGTGGTTCTACCTCGGCATCGAGGAACTCCCCCTGGCCTCGGAGGAGGCGCACAACCCGCAGCGCGACGTGCCCCGGGCCGGGGTCCTCGGCATGGTGACGCTGCTGGTCTTCGCGGCTCTGGTCTACGTCTTCAACACCGCCGTTCTCGGCTCCAGGACGACGGGCTCCTCGGGCCAGCCCCTCCTCGACGGCTTCGCGTCGTTCCTGCCCGACAGCTGGGCGCGGATACTCGCGGGTTTCGCGCTGATCGGGCTCCTGGCGAGTCTGCAGGGCATCATGTTCGCCTACGGCCGCAACCTCTACTCGCTGTCCCGGTCGGGCTACTACCCGCGGATCCTGTCGCTCACCGGCAAGCGGCAGACGCCGTACCTCGCCCTCGTGGTCGGTGCGGTCATCGGCTTCGTCGCGCTGCTCATCGCGGACAACGCCGGCGGGACCGCGTCGAGCATCGTGCTGAACATCTCCGTGTGGGGCGCGGTACTGGCGTACATGTCGCAGATGGCCTCGTTCGTCATCCTGCGCCGCAAGTACCCCAACGCGGTGCGGCCCTACGTCAGCCCCACCGGGAACTGGGGCGCGGTGGTCGCGTTCGTGATCGCGGCGATCACCTTCGTGGGCATCCTGATCAACAGCGACTACCACAGCGCCGTGATCGCGATCGCCGTCCTGTACGCCATCGGACTCGTCCTCTACTACGTCTTCGCGCGTCACCGCCTGGTGCTCGCGCCGGAGGAGGAGTACGCGATGAGCGGCGGGCTGCACCGTGACCCGGCGGTCGAGCACTACGGCAGCGAACTGGAGACGGAACTCCCGGCGGAGGACTTCCGCTGAACCGGCCGGAAAGCCGGACCGGTGGTCCACCGCCGACGGCGGTGGACCATCGGTCCTTCCGGCGAACGGCCGAGTCGGCCGCGCGGGAGCGGAGCGTGTCGCCGCGTTACGGCCACGGCCCCGGTCGACGTCCCCCTGCGCCCTGCGCAGCGGGGCACCCGTTCGTGCCGCGTCGCGCATCCGCATCCCCGGACCCGTACGGTCACCCGGCCGGGGCCGCGCCGGGTGGGAGCGCCGGTCCCCCGCCCGGATTCAGGCGAGGCCGAACTTCTCGGCGTGCACCTGCCGCGAGGGGACCCGCAGGTGTCGTAGGCCGGCCAGCACGGCCCTGGTCATGGCGGGCGGGCCGCAGACGTACACGTCGCGTTCGGTGATGTCGGGGACCAGCCGGTGCAGGCTGTCGCCGCCGAACGGCGGGGTGCCGCCCTCACCGGTCCTGCCGGTGAGCAGGTGCAACCGTCCGCCCCGGAGCCCGACCAGGTGGCGCACCTCGTTCAGCAGCACCGCGTCGGCCTCGCTGCGCACCCGGTACAGCACGACGACATCGCCGGTGGCCTCCTCCAGCATGGCCCGCACCGGAGTGATCCCCACGCCCCCGGCGATCAGCAGGGTGGCGGGCCGGGTCCGGTGCAGCGAGGTGAACGCCCCGTACGGTCCCTCGACGAAGGCGCTGCTGCCGACCGGGAGGTTTCGCAGGCCGGCGCTGGCGTTGCCGGCCGCCTTCGCCGTGAGGCGCAGCCCCCGTCCGTCAGGCGCCGCCGACAGGGAGAAGGGGTTGGCCGTCCACCAGTGGTTGTGCCCGGGGAACCGCCAGATGCAGAACTGGCCGGCCCTGGCCGGGAGTTTGTCGATGTGCCGGCCGGTGACGTACACGGAGACCACGTCGTCCGACTCCGGCACCACGGCCGCGACGCGGAACCGGTGGTAGGCGTTGCGCCACAGCGGCATGACGACCCGTCCGGCCAGCAGGGCGCCGAAGGCGAACAGCCACAGGAACCACCAGTAGGCCGTGGCGAACGCGGAGGAGGTGAAGGTCGTGGTCTCCAGCAGCTGGTGGACGAACGACAGGCCCAGGGCCACGTAGAGCAGCAGGTGCAGGCCGTGCCAGACCTCGTAGCGCAGCCGCCGCCGCAGGGACCGGGTGGAGATCACGGCCACCACGAGCACGGTGCCCGCGGCCAACATGCCCAGGAGGGAGGCCGGTACGCCGCTCAGCGCGACGAACGTCTTCCCCATGGACGTGTCGTCGAGGGTCGCGTAGCCGAGCACCACCAGCGTGGCGTGCGTGAGCACCGTCCAGAGCAGGGTGAAGCCGACCCAGCGGTGCCACACCGTGAGCCGGTCCATCCCGATACGGCGGTCCAGCCACGGCAGCCGGGCCACCAGCAGCAGTTGGAACAGCATCAGCAGGGCCGCGTGCAGTCCGAAGAACTTCGCGACCGTCAGCACCCCGTTCTTGCCCGAACCGGCGCTGAGGAACAGCGCCTCGACGATCACCGTGTTGACGAGGACGAACGTCCACATCGCCCAGCGCGCCGCGTCAACCGGAAGCACGGTGCCCCCGCGCACCGTGTCACTTGCCATCGCCATGCTTTCCCCGCATCCCCCGTGGCCGCCGCACTGGCGGTCCCTGCGAACCGATCCCCATGAAGATCGAGCGACTCGTCCGGATACGCGCCCGATCGGACATGCATACGGACCGCGTGCCCGATCCGTTCACACCAGAGCCGTCGAATCCGTCCGGTCCCCCGGCGACGCGTCGGTCCCCCGTCCCGGCTCCTCACTCGCCGCGGTCCCGCTGTCCGGGCGGGTGCGTCCTCGCTCAGGAGCCGCCCCGGTTGATCGGAGGCAGCTTCCGGGGCTTTTGGCCGCCGCGAGCGTTCCAGGACGTGTCCCGGCCACGGACCACCATGATGAAGCCGGCCACGCTGACCACCGAGAAACAGATGACGAGAACGGCACCGAGCGGCTGGTGGTCGTCGGTCAGAGATCCTACGGCGCGTAGGAACTGCCCCACTCCGACGGCCACTGCGCCCCAGCCCGCCAGAGTGCCGGCGTGCCGGCGTCGTTGCCGCAGGACGAACCACATGCCAAGGACCAGGCAGATGGCACCCCCGGCGCCGAAAACCACTGCATCGAACATTCCCGCCTCCGGCCGAAGCGTACCGATCGGGAGGTGTGGGGGCCGCCCAGGCCGCGAAACGCATGCGACAGGCCACGAGGAGGGACGGAGGTCAGCCGGATGATGTGCTCGCGCGCTGACGGAGCACGTCGTAGCCCACGAACTCGAACAGCCGGGTGCCGGCGCACAGGGGGCGCGGGGTGCCGGTGAACCGGTGCGCACCGACACCGAAGCCGGCATCCGGCTCCGACAGCCACGTCAGGTCGAAACCCCGCTCGGAGAACCGCTCGCAGATCATGGGTACTCGGTCGGGGGCGGCACGGTTGCGGGTCCAGATGACGGTGCCGCCGGTCCTGCACAACTGGTCGCAGGCGTCGACGGTGCGTTCGATGTCGCTGTCGGTGATGTTCCCGAAGACACCGCAGACCAGCACGAGGTCCGCAGGAGTCATGTCCCGGTACTGGTCGACGAGCGAGGCGTCGCCCGTCACCACCTCGACCTGGTCCAGTTTCGCCAGGCGGGCCGTCTCCGAGGCCGAGGCGGTGTTGCGGGCGTCCCTCTCGACAAGCCGCACCCGCACCTCGTGGCGGCGGGGATGACCGGACAGGACGGGAAGGAGGTCGCGGCCGTCCCCGGCGCACAGGCTGATCACCTTCAACGGCCCGGCCGGGGCCTCGTCCAGGACCGCCCCGATCCGCGCTCGAACGGTCCGCAGCCTCCGTGCCATCCAGGAGTCCGCCACGTCGTACTTGTCATGCCAGGCGCGCCAGTCCATCGCCGCACCCTACGGCCGGCCACGGCCGCGGACGATCCGGTTTCCCCCGCCGACAACCCACTGGACCCGCCTTCCGGCCAAGTCGGCGCCGGGCGGAGGGTGGAGGGCGGAGCAGAGGTGTGTTCGGTGCGGGACCGTCGGTGTGATCGTCATCGGGAGTCGTCGGCCTGGTGGCGGGTGGGGTGGTTACGGACGGTGCGCCAGCGGGACCGGGTCTGTTCGACGATGGAGTCCCACTGGCGGCGGACCTCGTCCTGGGACGGGCGCCGGCCCTGGCGAATCCGGGTCAGCTCGTCCCGCACCTCGCGACCCAGCGCCGCCGACGCGACGACGACGAGCATGACGCCGAAGAGGGTCGTGGCCATCCCGAAGACCGCACCGGCGGCGCCGTAGCTGGAGGCGTAGGAGTTGAACAAGCGCGGGAGGTACACGGTCGCCACCACCGAATAGGCCGCCGTCAGGACCGCCGCGGCGACCGCGAAGGGGAGCAGGACCGGCCAGGTGAGCCGCTTCGCGGACAGGATCCAGCCGCTCCAGGTGAGGAAGGCGGTGGACACCGGCACCTCGCACACCGCGGCCGCCACGCCCAGGCGTCCTCCGCCCAGGGCGACGTAGATCCAGCCGATCACCGCCGAATAGAAGGTGAGCGAGCAGATCCACCACAGGCCGTTACGGGTGTTGCGTACGCCGAGCGGCTTCAGTTCCCAGGTCTGCTCGAACAGGCGCTGCACGGCGCGGGAGAAGCTCAGCACCGAGACCGCCAGGAACAGCATCCCGAAGACCCCGACGCCGGCACTCGCGGACTCCGCGGAGAACACCGCTCTGACGGCCTCCGCGCCGCCACCGGTGAGGCCGTAGCGGTTGATGATCCGCTCCGCGGCCTCCTCTCGGAACAGGACCCCGCTCAGGACCGCGAGCGGGATCAGCGCGGTCAGCGCACCTGAGGCGAGAGCCATCGCGCGGTCGAAGCCGGCGATCTTCTGGAACCGGCTGACGACGCCCAGCACGAAGGCAGGACGCAGCCAGAATGTCAGCGTTCTGATGAGGCGCTCGCGGTTGGTTCCCGGCGTCCTGTCCTCCGCTGATTCAGGACCAATTGTGGCGAACCGAGCCTAGGCGACGGCCGCCCGTGCGGCGAGGGGCGACACACGACAGGACCGCTTTTCCGCTCGCCTGGGGTGCCTCACGCGACAGCCGCGATCAGGGCCACCCGCAGGCCGCCGCCCCCGCGTGCTCCTCGTCGTCCTCGTAGGAGCCGTCCGTGTCCTGGCGGCGGGCGTGGTCGACCGCGTGGGGCAGGGCCGTGCGGATGACGTCGGGGAGGGGGCTGCCGCCGGCGGGCCACTGGACGAGGCAGCGGGCGATCTCGCGGAGCTTGACGTTGGTGTGCTGGGAGATGTGCTTCAGCACGGCCCAGCCCTGGTCGGGGCGCAGGCCCGCGACGGTGATGACCACGCCGATCGCCTGGTCGACGAGGGCGTGGGAGTCCACGGCGTGGCGCAGCTGCTGCACTTCCTCCTGCAGGGCCGTCACATCGCCCGTGGCCGCGTCCTCGTCTTCTCCGATCATGTTCGGAAGCCTCCGCGCCTTGGGGCCGCGAGCGACAGCCCCAGGGCGAAGTCCGTGGCCGTACGCTGTGCAGAAAGCGAAAAGCACCTGTTCAGGGCGTACATGCCGGAGCTGATGGCGGGAATCTGTCAGCCATGGAGACGCTGACGTTCGAGAGCGACGATCTGGGCGTGACCGAAGATTTCCTCAGTCGCGCCTACGCCAGGTTGCGTATCGGCAGCACCACACCGGAGGCCGGCCGCGTCCGCGTCACCCGTACCGGGGTCGACGCGGTGAGCATCGACGAGATCGACCTGTCCTTCGAGATGAGCTACTCCGTCACCCCGCTCGGCAGGATCTGTCTGTGCGTCATGTACGACGGCACCGTGCGGGACCACGGTTTCCAGGGGGTGCGGGACGACTTCGGCCCCGGCGACGTGGTGATGTTCGCGCCGCCCGAACTGCCGTACTCGGGGCGGATCTGCAACGCGCGCTACAACATCACGATGCTCGACCCCGGCCTGCTGTCGCAGGTGGCCGGTGAGCAGGGCGGGCCGCCGGTCCGGCTGACCGGGCACCGGCCGCGCTCGTCCGCGGTCGCACGGCAGTTGGGCCGCACCATCGCCTATCTGCGGGACCAGGTGCTCGCCGACCCGGCCGTGGCCGAGCAGCCGCTGGTGGCGTCCACCGCCGCGCAGCATCTGGCGGCGAGCGTGCTGTCCGCCTTCCCCAGCACCGCGCTCGCCGGCGACACGTCCACCGCCGCGCGCGACGAGCGGGACACGCACCCGGTGATCCTGCGCCGCGCCCTCGCCTACATCGACGACCACGCCGACCAGCCCGTCACCGTGGCGGAGATCGCCGGGGCCGCGCATGTCACCCCCCGGGCGCTGCAGTACGCCTTCCGCCGCCATCTGGACACCACCCCGCTCGCGCACCTCCGTCAGGTGCGGCTCGCGCAGGCGCACCGGGACCTGATGGCGGGCGATCCCACCGAGGGGGCCACGGTCACGGAGATCGCCGCCCGCTGGGGCTTCCACCACCCGGGCCGCTTCGCGTCCCTCTACCGCGACGCCTACGACCGCGCTCCCCACCGGACGCTCAACGGCGGTTGAGGCGGCGGGCGCCTCCAGGTCCTACCCGGCGGGCGCCTCCGGGTACCGGCCCTACACGGCCCCGCACGGGCGCGTACAACCCCGCACGGCCTCGCGCGGGCACCGCGTCCGCGGATCCAGCGTCACCCGTCCCGGCCCTCCCCCGCCCGGCGGATCGGCAGCATCGTCGCGACGGGGTCCTTGGTGAGGAAGTCGAGGATCAGCGTGTTGACCAGGGCCGGTCTCTCCATCGGTACGGCGTGCGACGTGCCGGGGACGACCGCGAGCTGGGAGGCGGGGATCGCCCGGTACAGGTCGATCGTGTGCTCCAGCGTCATCATGTCGTCGTCGCCGGTGAGGATCAGGGTGGGCGCGGTGATCCGGGACAGTTCGGCCGTCGTCAGGGCCGGCTCCACGGCGAACATGTCGGCCAGCTTGCTCATGACCACCGGCCAGTGGTCGGCGCCGTCGGGTGACACGGCGGCGTACAGGTCGCGCAGTTGCGCCATGGCGGGGTGGTCGTCCGCCATGTGCTCCAGCATCTCCGGCTCCGCGGCGATCTCCGGCGTGGGGCGGAAGTTGGCCCCGATGGCCACGACCTTGCGGACCAGGTCGGGGCGGGCCAGCGCCACCAGCAGGGCCACGATCCCGCCGTCGCTCCAGCCGACGAGATGGGCGGGGCCCTGCACGACCGCCTCGATGAAGTCGACGGTGTCGTCGGCCATGTCCCCGTACGACAGGGGGCCCTCGACGTCGGGGGTGTGACCGTGGGCGCGGCGCTCCGGCAGGAACAGGCGGTAGGCCGCCGCGAGGTCCGCGCGCTGCGCGCCCCACGTCTCGTTCGTGCTCAGGCCCCCGTGCAGCAGGAGCAGCGGTTCGGCGTCCTCGGCGCCGTCGGTCTCGTACCACGTCCTGACGCCGGGCAGTTCCACGTAGTCGCCCATCGGTCCCCGCCTCCCGGACAGTCGCTCCGACTCGACGTTAATCCAGATGAGGCGGTGGCGCCCGCGGTGATGAGATGGCCCGATGAACGATGCTGCGGACGTCGACCGCGGGCGGTACCCGGAGGTCGTGACGCCCTGGGAGCGGGCGGAGTGGCGGGCCGCCGCCCTCGGCTGGGTGGGCGGTGTGCTCGGCGCCCACGGGCTGCGCGAGACCGGGCCCCGGTGGGTGCGGCTGCGGCCCTGGTCGGTGCTGGTGCGGCTGTCGGTGGACGGCACCGGCCCCTTGTGGTTCAAAGCCTGCCCGCCCGCCGCCCGCTTCGAGGCGGGGCTCGCCGAGGCGCTGTCCGCATGGGTTCCGGAGCAGGTGCTGACGCCGCTGGCCGTCGACGCCGACCGGGGCTGGTCGCTGCTCCCCGACGGGGGGCCGCGGCTGGCCGACGTACTGAAGGACGGGGCGGACGGTCCCCGGACGTGGGAGGCCCTGCTGCGCCGGTACGCCGAACTGCAGCGCTCCCTGCTGCCGTACACCTCGAAGATCGAGGCCCTCGGCGTGCCCGACGCCCGTACGGCCACGCTGCCGCACGTCTTCGACCGGCTGGTGGCGGACAACGGCGCCCTGACGGCGGCCGACCGCGCCGTGCTGGGCGGTCTGCGGCCCCGCGTCGCGGAGTGGTGCGAGGAGCTCGCCGGGCTCGGCGTCGCGGACGGCCTCGACCACGCGGACGTGCACGAGGGGCAGGTCTTCGTGCCGGGCCCGGGGCGGTTCACCTTCTTCGACTGGGGGGACGCCGCTCTCTCGCACCCGTTCTGCAGTTTCGTGGTGCCCGCCGGGCACGCCGCCGAACGCTACGGCCCGGACGTGGTGCCCCGCCTGCGCGACGCCTACCTCGAACCCTGGACCGGCGGCGGCCGCACCACCCGGGACCTGCGCCGCGCCCTGAGCCTGGCCTGGCGGCTCGGGACGATCGGGCGGGCCGCCGCCTGGGGGCGGCTGTTCCCGGGAGCGGCGGACGCCACGGACCTGGCCGGCGACGCCCAGGCGGTCGGCTCACTGCTGCGGCTGCGGGACGAGCCGGCCGTGTAGCGGCCGGCTCACCGCAGCCGGCTCACCGCAGCCGGCTCACCGCAGCCGACTCACCGCCGCCGACTCACCGCAGCCGACTCACCGCAGCCGACTCACCGCCGCCGGCTCACCGCAGCCGACTCACCGCGGCCGGCTCACCGCGTGCGACCCGGCGTCGGCGTTCGCTGCTCGGTGCGGGGCCGGTAGCGCGGCGGCGAGCGGGCCGGTTCTCCACTCCCGTACGGCGGCGGGCGGCGTCCTGACCGGGGCACGGAACCGGCCCGACACCTACCGGAGTTAGCATCCGCTCATGACGACTGCAGACAGCAACGGTGCCACACCCCTCGACGTGGAGATCGGCGCCCTCCAGGGCGGCTCCGCCGGCCTCTCCCAGTACGCGGGCAAGGCCGTCCTCATCGTGAACGTGGCCTCCAAGTGCGGGCTGACCCCGCAGTACACCGGGCTGGAGCGCCTCCACGGGCGCTACGCCGACCAGGGCTTCACCGTCCTCGGCGTGCCCTGCAACCAGTTCATGGGCCAGGAGCCGGGCAGCGCCGAGGAGATCGCCGAGTTCTGCTCGGCGACGTACGGCGTGAGCTTCCCCATGACCGAGAAGGTCGAGGTGAACGGCGACGGCCGGCATCCCCTCTACGACCGCCTGACCGGCTTCGCCGACGCCGAGGGGCACACCGGCGACATCCGCTGGAACTTCGAGAAGTTCCTGATCGGGCGGGACGGAAAGGTCGTCGCCCGCTTCTCCCCGCAGACCGAGCCGGAGGCGGCCCAGCTCGTGGCCGCGGTCGAGAGCGCCCTCGGCTAGCGCCCGCTCACCGTCCGGTCACTTCAGCTCGTCGGGGCAGGGCGTGCCGCGCGGCAGCTGGTACGGCGCCCCCAGCCGGTACAGCCCCGCCTTCGGCGCCACCAGGATCGTCCACTTGTCCCCCTTGCCGTCCTCCTCCGTCTGCATCAGGCAGCCGTTGACGTTGCTGAAGGACTTGGGCGTGCCGTCGGGGCGGTGCTTGGAGGCCTCGGTCTCCTTGGGCGGCTTGACGCCCTTGCCCTTGGCGTCGACGAGGCCGAGCCAGGGCGAGTAGGGGACGCGGATCAGGACGCGGCCCGGCTTCTTGACCTCGATGGTCAGCTCGCCCTGCTCCGCGCGGTCGACGGTCGCGGGCGGGTCGGCCAGCGGCACCGGGTCGGTGACCCGGAACAGCTGCCAGTTGGCGTCGCCCCAGATCTGCTTCAGATACGGCATGCCCCGCTGGACGAGTTCCCGCTCGCGCTCGCCGCCGTCGCCGTCCGGTTCGTCCTTGGGCAGGACGACGTAGTGGACTGCCCAGCGCTGCAGCCACTCGTGGTAGTTCGCCGAGTTGAGCGTGTCGTCGTAGAAGAGGGGGTTGCGCTCCATGTCGGCCTGGCGGTTCCAGCCGCGGGCCAGGTTGACGTACGGGGCGAGCGCGGAGGCCTCGCGGTGGGAGCGGGCCGGGACGACCTCGACGCGGCCCTTCTCGGCGCCGACGTCCTGCAGCTGGTTGACGAGGGGTGCGAGCTCACGCGCCCAGGACGCGGTCGGCGTGGTGTGGACGACGTCGTCGACCGCCTTGAAACCGATCCAGAAGGTGAAGCCGAGGAAGGCCACCACGGCGACGTACCAATTCCGCGAGCGAGGGATCTGGAACGGCAGCGCGGCGACCAGCGTGACGCCCGCGAAGAGCATCGCCAGGCGCGTGATGTTGGAGCCGATCTGCGAACTGACCAGCCACACCGCGACGACCGACAGGCCGTAGACGGCGGAGGTCAGCCGGACGGTCGTCCAGTGCTTCGGGACGAGGACGAAGATGATGACCGAGTAGAGGAAGGGCAGGATCACCGAGCCGAACGCCATCGGCTGGGTGCCGGAGAAGGGGAACAGCCACGCCGAGAGGGCCACGACCACGCTGGGGGCGATGCCCAGGGCCCAGGCACCGGGACGGCGCTTCTCCAGGAACAGGGCGACCGCGACCAGGCCCACGAACAGGCCCGCGACCGGGGACGCCATCGTCGCCAGCGCGGCGAGGGGCGCGGCGCACAGGGCCTTCGCCCAGCGCTTGTAGCGCCACTTGTGCGGCCAGCAGAAGACGACGGCCACCGCGCCCAGCGCGAAGGCCGTGCCGAGCCCGAAGGTCACCCGGCCCGAGGCGGCGTTGCACAGGAACGCGAACACACCGGCGAGCGAGGCCCACAGGGGGTTCTTCACCGACCGGCTGCGGATGAGGATCAGCGTGAGCAGCCCGGCCGAGACGGTGCCCGCGATCATCATCGTCGTACGGACGCCGAGCACCGACATCAGATACGGCGACACCATGCTGTAGGAGACCGGGTGCATGCCGCCGTACCAGGCGAGGTTGTACGCCGAGTCCGGGTGCCGGCCGACGAACTCGGCCCAGGCGTCCTGCGCGGCCAGGTCGCCGCCACTGTTCGCGGACGTGAAGAACCAGACGATGTGCAGGATTCCGGCCAGGGCCGTGATCGAGAGCACGGGATGGCGTAGCAGACGCTCCCGCAGGGCGAGGACGGCCGCTCCCACGCGTGACGGATCGCGCTGTGCGCCGCCCGTCGTACGAGCCGTGTCCCGGCTGTCCGTACGCGGTGCGGGCACCCGTATTCGCGGGCCGGTTCCCGGGCCCGGATCGGCGTCGTCGGCGCGTGTCGGCTCCGCAGTGGCCACCTGAAGGCACTCCCCGTGGTGTCCCGTCTTCTGTTCTGGGACGTGTCCCGTTGCCCGCCCGTTCGCGGCCGCGTCCCCGGGGGTTTCCCGGCCGCGTCCCGTGAGCGACCGCATGCCCCGTTTCGTGACGCTAGCACGCACCCCGCCGGGAAGCGCCCTGGTGGGCACCCCGGCGGAGTGTGGAGATCCCGTGACCGGATCAGGTGATGCGCTTGAGCTTCGCACCGAAGCCGGGCTCGGTGAGGTCCTTCTGCAGGGCGACCGGCACCTTGACCGCGCCGCTCGTGCCGTCGCCCACGGTGAGCGTGCCCACCTTGGTGCCGGCCTTCGCGGAGTGCGGCACGTCGTCGGCGTCGAAGGACAGCTTCACCTTCAGGCCGGCCCAGCCGACCGCCTGGACGTCCTTGGTCAGCACGATCGGGGTGTGGCCGCCGAGCCGGTCGTCCACGTAGCCGACCACGTCGCCCTTCTTGAGGATCTTCCTGGCCTTCAGCGCGTCCTGGGCGCCGATCATCGCGGTCTTGCTGACCGCGTTGACGGTGTCGATGATCGGCGGCGTGTGCTGGCCGAGGATCGCGCCGACGACGGTGACCGTCTCGCCGCCGACCTCCTTGGTGGCGGCGAACAGGAGGTTGCCGCCGGCCTTGGTGGTCGTGCCGGTCTTGATGCCGAGCGCGCCGTTGTAGGGGACGAGCGAGTTGTAGTTGCGCCACTTGTGGCCGGACGGGTCGACCCAGTTCGGCAGCTTGGTGATGGCCATCAGGGCCGGGATCTTCACCAGCTCGTTGCCGAGCAGCACCTGGTCCTGGGCGGTCGAGACGGTGGACTCCTTGAGACCGGAGGCGTCCGTGTACGTCGTGTTCTTCATCCCGAGTTCCTTGGCGGTGTCGTTCATCTTCTTGATGAACGCCGCCTCGGAGCCCGCGTCCCAACGGGCCAGCAGGCGCGCGATGTTGTTCGCGGAGGGGATCATGATGGCCGACAGGGCCTGCTTCTCGGTGAGCGTGTCGCCCTGCTTGACCGTGTTGAGGGTGGACTCACCGTCCTTGTCGTAGCCGCCCTCCTTCTCCGCCGTCGCGTCGACCGTGATCTTCTCGCCCTCCGCACCCGGCTTGAGCGGATGGTCCTTGAGCACGAGGTACGCGGTCATCGCCTTGGCGACGGAACCGACGGCGACGGGGGTCTGCTTGCCGAAGTTCCCCATCGTGCCGATGCCGTTGACGTCCATCCAGCCCTGGCCCTCGCTCGGCCACGGGAGGTCGGCCCCGCTGCCGTCGAAGGTGAAGGAGTCGTCGGCGGTGAGCGTGAGCGCAGGGGTGGGCAGCGGGCGCACGGCCTGCGCGATCGCAAAGACGACCGCCAGGAGCAGGACCAGCGGGGTCCAGATCTTGACGCGGCGGACGATCGTGCGGACCGGGGTGACCGGCGGAGGCGGCGTGTTCGTCAGTTCGGCCAGCAGGTCCATCGGCGGCTTCGGCGGCAGCGGCTGCTGCGCGGTGCGCTCGGGACCGACCTGCGGGATCGCGGCGGTGGCGTCCGCGGGCTTCTTCGCGGACGGCTCGTCCAGCGGCTTGAGCGCGACGAACTTGCTGGTGCGCTCCGCCTCCGGTGTCGGGGCGGGGGTCCTGGCCGCCGCGTCGCCGAGCTTGAGCATGGTGGTGGGCTGATCGACCTGCGGCTTGGCCGGCCGCTTGAAGACGGCGGTCGGCTGGTCGACGTGCCGGGCCCCGCCGGGCTTCCCGCCTTCGCTGTCGCCGTCCTCCGCGTCCTCCGCGTCCTCCGCGTCCTCCGCGGGGCGGTCACCGCGCTTGTCCGCGGCGGCCGCGCCCGTGCCCGCGCCGGGTCCACCGGAGTCGCCGGCACCGGCCGGGACGGCGTCCTCAGGCTCCCCAGGGGTCTCAGGGGGCTCAGGGGCCTCAGGAGCCCCAGGGACCGCGTCCTCGACGTCCTCGACGTCCGCGTCAGTCGCGGCGGTCGCGGCGGTCGCGGCGGTCGCGGTGTCCGCGCCGCCCTCCGCCCGCGCAGGCGCGTCGTCCCCGGCCTGGTCGGCCTGCGGCGCGTCCGCGTCCGGGCCCGTTTCCGCGTCAGGGCCGGCGTCCGCGTCCGTGCCCGCGTCCGGCCGGTCGTCGCCGGAGGCGCCCGCGGCGGTGTCCCGCTCTCCGGCCTTCCGCCCACCGGCCTTCCGCTCACCGCCGGCCTGCTCACCGTCCGTGCCCGGGCCGGGCGCCGCGGAGGCGTCCGCCACGTGGCCGGGAGCCTCGGAGTCCGCGGAATCGTCCGTTCCGGCACTCTCAGGCGCCTTCTCCGGGCCTCGCACGCCCTCGGAGTCCTCGGAGTCGCCCGAGCGGACCCAGGCCGCCACAGCGGCGCGCAGGCGGGCGTCGCCCGACGCATCTGACCCGTCACTGTCCGTCGCGGCGCCCTCGGAATGACCGTCCGCGTCGGCGGCGGTGTCCGCGGCTTCCGTCGCCTCAGCCGATCCCGCGCCTTCCGCCGATCCCGTCGTCTCAGCCGATCCCGTCGTCTCAGCCGGTTCCGTCGTCTCAGCCGCTTCCGCCGCTTCGGTCGATCCCGCGGAAACGTCCCCGCCGCTCGTCGCGGCCTCCCCGGTCTCCGCGTCGCCCTCCGGCTCCGGCTCCGGCGCCGCATCGTCCTCCGGCTCCAGGTCCCGTACGGAAAGGACCCGCGTCGCCGTGTCCACGCCACCGGAACTCCGGGCCTTCCCGGACGCCGAGCCGCCCGAGGACTCCGCGTCCCGGGCCACCGCGAGGCGGGGATCACGCGCTTCGGTGCGGGCTTCGGGAACCGGACCCGTGCTCCCCGACGTCGCTTCTGCCGACGACTCGCGCTTCTTGGACCTGTCGGGGGACTCGCCCGCCACCGATGCCTCCTCCATGCCGCACGCCCTCCGTGCGCCTACCGAACCGTGAACCGCCGCCCGGACACCGGTCAAACACGTTGTCCGAACCATGTACCAGTGTCCTGTGTGCGGACCTGACCCCTGCAGTAGACGAGAACGACATACCTACCGGTTCCCTCACAAAGAGGTCACGCACCCTCGACAGACCAATGTGAGAGGGGTCACCCTGTCTTTCATCCACGCGGGGAGGCATGGATGGGCAGGAGCCGCAGAACACTTCCGGAGGAGCTTCTGCTGCTGGCACTGGACCCGGCCACGGGTACCACTGCACAGCCGCAGTCGCTCGACCTCGGTCTGGCCGGAGCACAGCTAGTGGAGCTGGCGCTGGCCGGACGGATAGCCCCAGACGGGGATCGTATCGCCGTGGTAGCCCCACGGCCGACTGGAGATCCGACTCTGGACTGCGCGTTGGAGTTGCTGCGAAGGCGTGGCGCTCCCGTGCGTGCCGTCCACTGGATCGGCGGGCCCCGTCTCGGGCTGCGCCAGACCTATCTCTCGCATCTGGAGCGGTGCGGCATGGTGCATGCCGTGGCGGGCCAGATGTGCGGAGTGCTGCCGACGACGCGGTACCAGGCGACGGACACCGAAATCAGCCGGGAGATCAGGGCCCGGCTGGATTCCGCGATCCGTACCGGCGTACCGCCGGACCCGCGGACCGCGGCGCTCGCCGCCCTGGCCCACGCGGTCGGCCTCGGCAAGCATCTGTATCCGGGCAACGAGGGACGGTCCTCGCGCTCCCGGCTGCGGGATCTGATCAGGCACGACCCCATGGGCGGCCTCGTGGCGCACGCCGTGATGGACGTCCAGAACGGCGTGGCGGCCCAGCCGCGCCGCAGCCCGGCCGCACCGCCCGGCCGGCAGGCCACGGGACCGGCCAGGTCCGCACCGGAACCCGCGCGCGGCGTTCCGATGCAGCCGCGCCGCGGTTCCATGGCGCGCGTCGTGGCGCACTGAGCCGCATCACCACGACGAGCGGCAGGAACCACCACCGCAGCACCACGCACCGCCGAGCGCCGCACCGAGCCTGAACAGGCAGTCCCCAAGACCCGGTACGGGAGCCGCTGGGTCCGCGCGGAGCGGCGGGACCGTCGCACGCATCCGCCCCTGCGGATGGCATGACGGTCCCGCCGCTCCGCGCGGCCGTGTGTGCGGACAGGGCGGTGAACTGGCGCGTATGCAGCGCACATCCGACAGTTTCCCAGCGGCGGCGAGCACCTTGGTGGCAGTCTGCTCAACAGCAGATACGCAAAGTGGCAAGTCGAGGCACGCAGCCGGAGGTGCACGTCCCGTGGCGTCCAATGTCAATCCCACCGTCAGGCGGCGCCGACTGGGCCAGGAGCTGCGCCGGCTCCGCGAGCTCAAGGGCATGACGGCCGAGGAAGTGGCGGAGCGGCTGCTGGTGTCGCAGTCGAAGATCAGCCGGCTGGAGAACGGCCGCCGCAGCATCAGCCAGCGAGACGTCCGTGACCTGTGCGGGGTCTACGAGGTGGAGGACCACCGGATCGTCGACTCACTCATGCAGATGGCCAAGGACAGCCGCCAGCAGGGCTGGTGGCACTCCTTCGGCGACATTCCCTACAGCGTGTACATCGGCCTGGAGACGGACGCGGCGAGCCTGCGCGTCTACGACCCCCAGGTCGTCCCGGGACTGCTGCAGACCCGGCAGTACGCGGAGGCGCTGATCGCGGGAGCGCTCCCGGAGACCGCGGCCGCCGACATCGAGAAGCGGGTCCAGGTGCGGCTGCGTCGGCAGGAACGAATCACCGCCCCGGAGAACCCGCTGCGGCTGTGGACGGTGATGGACGAGGCGGCGCTGCGGCGCGTGGTGGGCCACCGCTCGCTCATGCGCGACCAGTTGGAGCACCTGGTCGAGCAGTCCCAACTGCCGCACGTCACCGTGCAGGTGATCCCCTTCGACATGGGGGCGCATCCCGGCCTCAACGGCCAGTACGCGATCCTCGAGTTCCCCGACGCGGCCGACTCCAGCGTCGTCTACATCGAGGGCGTCACCAGCGACCTGTACCTGGAGAAGGCCAACGACGTGCAGAAGTACAGCGTGATGTACGAGCACCTGCGCGCCCAGGCCCTGAATCCGGACCAGTCCCGGCAGTTCATCGCGGACATCGCAAAGGAATATGCCCGCTGAAAAGCCGCACCGTACACCTTCCCGGGGTCGAATTGGAAGACCCACCTGGAATATGCCACCCGGTCGAGCGAATAGTCGCTTCGTACGCCGAGGTTCGCGAGTAGCGTCGATCACGCCACCACACACCAGAGGTTGGCGCAAACCGCGCTGTGGATCCGGAGCCGGATCCGCCGTGCGGTGACAGCAACTCCACAACTGGCACTTCGGAGCGAACATGGCAATTCGTCAGGGCGGCACGCACACGTGGACCAAGTCCTCGTACTCCACCGGCAACGGCGCGTGCGTCGAGATCAAGTCACCGGTCCGCGCGGCCATGGCCGTCCGGGACTCCAAGGTCCCGGCGGGCCCCGTGCTGGCCTTCCCCGCCGACGCCTGGAACACCTTCGTCGGCTCGATCAAGGCGTAAGGGGAGGATCTTTCTGATCCTCGACCTGCGTTCACGTTCCACAACTGCACAAGCACCACAGGAAGAGCCCTCTCGTCCAGCTTCGCCGTCCTTGCCGAGGGGGCTCGGCTTGTGCCCGGCCACACCGGCCGGCCGCTACCTCAGGCGGTCCACGTACTGGTCCGTCCCCGGCACGGTCGGGACGAACGGCGCGACCAGCTCCACCCGCCCCAGCCCGGCCTCCCGCACCGGCACGTCCAGGTCCGCGAAATACGCCTCCCAGCACGCGCGCGGATCCGCCTGCAGAAACCACAGCAGGGTCAGCCTCGTGTCCACGCCCTCGACCTGCTTGACGTACGTCATGCGATCGCCGGGCAGCGGCGTCGGCCGGAAGACGGTCACCATCGCGGCCGGCGAGCCCGCCACCCGCTTGGGCAGGTGCCGCGAGCGCAGCCAGTCCAGCAACGCGGCGCGCCGCTCCCCCGATTCGGCGTCGATCACCTCCATGACCAGGCCCGCGTAGGGATGGTCGAGGGCGTGGACGTCGCGCGGTCCGGCCGCCCCGTCCCGGTAGACGGTCGCCTCGTGGTCCTGGAACGCCGTGAAGACGTGCGTACGGTCCTGGTAGACGCGGGCGTCACGGTTGAGGCGCCTGTTGATGGCGACGGTCCACCGCATGTGGTCGTCGTAGCGGCCGTCCGTGATCCAGTACGTGGAGAGGTAGCAGCCCGCGGTGACCGGCTGCGCGACCGCCGACTGCCCGGGATAGCGCAGCAGTTGGAGGTCGCGGGTCGCCACCCAGCGGCGGCCGGCGTACATCCAGGGCATGGCCATCGCGCCGGCGTAGTAGTGGTCGTCCTCGTACCAGCGGTTGTACGCGTACTCGTGGCCGGGGTGGGGCTCGACCATGGTGATCAGGGCGTGGCCCGGGCGGACCCCGTACGGGCCCACGGCGGCCAGCTCCGCGTACGCCTCGCTGCGGGTGTCGGTCTCCTCGGACATGGGCGTTCCCCTTCCTTCGTCGGCCGCTCGCCCATACTCTGACGCCCCGTCAGAAAATGCGCCAGGGTCAGGGCGGAGGTCAGTCATGTCACTGCTAGCGGGCAGAACGGTCGTCGTGTCGGGGGTCGGCGCCGGGCTCGGCCATCAGGTCGCGGCGGCGGTCGTGCGCGACGGCGGCAACGCGGTGCTCGGGGCGCGCACCGAGGCCAGCCTCGCCAAGAGCGCCGCGGACATCGATCCGGACGGGGCACACACGGCGTACCGGCCGACCGACATCACGGACGAGGAGCAGTGCGAGCGGCTCGCGGCGCTCGCGCACGAGCGGTTCGGGCGGATCGACGCGGTGGTCCATGTGGCCGCCTGGGACAGCTACTTCGGCGGCCTCCAGGACGCGGACTTCGCCACCTGGCAGTCGGTGATCGACGTGAACCTGCTGGGCTCGCTGCGGATGACCCGGGCCTGCCTGCCGGGTCTCAAGGAGCATGGCGGTTCGGTGGTGTTCATCGGCACGCAGTCGTCGGTGGCGGCGCCCAGCCAGGTGCGGCAGGCGGCGTACGCGGCCTCCAAGGGGGCGCTGACGAGCGCGATGTACTCCCTCGCCCGCGAGCTCGGCCCGCACCGCATCCGGGTCAACACCGTGCTGCCGGGCTGGATGTGGGGTCCGCCGGTGCAGGCGTACGTGCAGTTCACCGCCCACACGGAGGGCGTGCCCGAGCCGGACGTGCTGCGGCGGCTCACGGAGCGGATGGCGCTGCCGGAGCTGGCGACGGACGGGGACGTGGCCGATGCGGCCGTCTTCCTCGCCTCCGACCGGGCACGCGCCATCACCGGGCAGTCGCTGCTGGTCAACGCCGGGGAGCTGATGCGCTGAGCGCCCTTCCCGATCACCCTTCATTGTTCATGTGAGTGAACACAGGTCAGCAAGACGAACATCTTTACTTGCTCTTGACCTTACGTCCGCTTGTCGTGTCCGCGCTGACGCACCCACGATGAGCGGGCACTTCGCGGCCTCTCCCGGCTTCCCACGCCCCTACCCCGCTCAGGCGAAGTGCCAACCAACTGAGCGCGGTTCACAAGGCGGACCCTGGAAGGGGGCACATGAACAGTCTCGACTGGGCCGTGCTCATCGGCTACTTCGGCGTGATGGTGGCCATCGGCATCTGGTCGCACAAGCGTGTCGACAACGTGAGCGACTTCTTCACCGCCGGCGGGAAGATGCCGTGGTGGCTGTCCGGCATCTCGCACCACATGTCGGGCTACAGCGCGGTGATGTTCACCGGCTACGCGGGCATCGCCTACACCTACGGCGTGACGTCCTTCGTCACGTGGTCCTTCCCCATCGCACTGGGCGTCGCCATCGGCTCGAAACTGTTCGCGCCGCGCATCAACCGGCTGCGCTCACGGCTCCACGTGGCCTCGCCCCTGGAGTACCTGAAGAACCGCTACGACCTCAAGACCCAGCAGGCGCTGGTCTGGTCGGGCATGCTGCTGAAGGTCGTGGACGTCGGCGCGAAGTGGGCGGCGATCGCCACCCTGCTGTCGGTCTTCACCGGCATCTCGCTCAACCAGGGCATCCTCATCACCGGCGCGATCACCGCCGTCTACTGCACCATCGGCGGGCTGTGGGCGGACGCGCTGACCGAACTGGGCCAGTTCCTCATCCAGTTGCTCGCGGGCATCGCGATGTTCGTGGCGGTGGTGCTGAAGCTGAACGACAAGGGCATCGGCCTCTTCGACGCCTTCGACCAGCCGGCCCTGCACGGCCACGGCAAACCGCTGGTGGGCCCCTACGGCACGGTCTTCCTGCTGGCGTTCCTCTTCATCAAGCTCTTCGAGTACAACGGCGGCATGCTCAACCAGGCCCAGCGGTACATGGCGACGGGCAGCGCCCGTGAGGCCGAGCGCTCGGCCCGGCTGTCCGCGGTGCTGTGGCTGGTCTGGCCGGTCGTCCTCTTCTTCCCGATGTGGATATCGCCCCTGCTGGTCCACGCCCAGAAGCCGGACGGCTCCGACTCCTACGGCCTGATGACCGAACAGCTGCTGCCGCACGGCCTGCTGGGCCTGGTCGTCGTGGGCTTCTTCTCCCACACGATGGCCATGTGCTCCTCCGACGCCAACGCGATCGCGGCGGTGTTCACCCGGGACGTGGCTCCGGTGGTGTCGGAGAAGGCCCGGGGCTGGGGCGAACGTTCGGGCCTGATCGCGGCGCGGGTGACCACGGTGCTCTTCCTCGGTCTGTCGATGGCGGTGGCGACGCAGGTCAACTCCCCCACCTTCAAGGACATCATCACCGTCGTCATCAAGTGGGTCGCGGGTCTGATGGGCCCGATCGCCATCCCGATGATGCTGGGACTGCTGCGCCCCTTCCGCCGCTCCGGCCCGACGGCCGCGCTCGTCAGCTGGTCGATGGGTCTGCTGGCCTTCTGGCTGGTCAACTACCCGATCAACTGGAGTGTCGACGGCGGCGTCCCGCTCCAGTACCAGGTGTCGATCCCGCTGGCCGTCTCGCTGGTCCTGTACGTCCTCGTCGGCCATCTGAGGCCCGAGGACACCCCGGAACGGCTGGCGGTCATCGAGAAGATCAACACGGACGACGACGGCGCGGCGGTCGCCGTGCCGGTGCCGGCGGGCGAGGTGGAGGACGTCACGGGACGCACTCCGGTGAAGGACTGACGTTCTGTCAACCCCTTCCGGGGACCCGGGCCGTGAGCCAGGCCCGGGTCCTCCCGCGTGCGCGCGGCGGTGACGCGCGGCGCCGGCATCGGCGTGCCGGGAGATCGTCCGGGCGGCAGACTGTCCGGATGACTCCACCCGATCCCAAGGCCGACCTGCTGCGCTATCTCCAGGACGCCCGCAACGCCCTGCTGTGGAAACTCGAGGGCCTGCGGGAGTACGACGTCCGGCGCCCGATGACGCCGACCGGCACCAACCTGCTGGGCCTGGTCAAGCATGTGACGTTCGTCGAACTGGGCTACCTGGGCGACACGTTCGGCCGCCCGTCCGGCGTGCCGAGCCCCTGGGCCGCGCCCGCCCACGCCGACGATCCGAACGCCGACATGTGGGCCACCGCCGACGAGTCCCGCGAGGACGTCGTCGCCCGCTACCGCGAGGCGTGGGCGCATGCCGACGCGACCGTGCGGGCGCTGCCGCTCGATGCAGCGGGCCATGTGCCGTGGTGGCCGCGCGACAACGACATCACCCTGCACCACGCCCTGGTGCGCGTCCTCGCCGACACGCACCGGCACGCCGGGCACGCCGACATCCTGCGGGAGACCCTCGACGGGGCCACGGGCATGCGGGAGGACAACTCCAGCCTGCCGACCACCGACGCGACGTGGTGGAAGGAGTACCGCGAGCGGCTGGAGCGGACGGCCGAGGAGGCGGCGCGCAAGGCACCATGACGGCGGGGGAACGGGCACTCAGGCCCGCGGATACCGGGCCAGCCACCCCGGCGACGAGCCGGCCGGTCCGTGCAGGGCGGGACCCTGGGTCATCTCCATGGCGAAGTCGTCGGCGAGCTCCAGCAGCGTGGGGCGGCCCTCCAACTCGGCCAGCCAGCCCGGCGGCAGGGCCGTCTCGCCGTGCAGGGCGCCCAGGAGACCACCGGTGAGGGTGGCCGTCGCGCCCGAGGGGCCGTCGTGGTTGACCGCGAGGCACAGGCCGTGGCGGACGTCCTCGCCCACGAGGGCGCAGTACACGGCGGCGGCCAGCACCGCTTCCGCCGTGCCGTCACCGGCCAGTTCGGCGACCCGGGCGGGCGTGGGCATCCCCTGCCGTACCGCGCCGAGGGCGTGCTGCAGCGCGTCCGAGACCGACTGGTGCCCGGGGCGTGCGGCGAGCAGGGCGAGCGAGCGCTGCACGGCGCCGTCGAGGCTCTCGCCGCGGGCCAGGCCGTGCACGATCACGGCGTACGCCCCCGCCGAAAGAAGAGCCACCGGATGCCCGTGGGTCTGGGCCGCGCACTCCACCGCGAGCTGGACCACCAGCTGCGGCTCCCAGCCGACCAGCAGCCCGAAGGGCGCGGACCGGGCGGTCGCCTCCGGGCCGGCCTCGCCGGGGTTCTTCGGCGCCTCCAGGGTCCCCATGTTCTCGTCGCCGAACCCGAGCAGGAGCGACCGGGCGGGGTCCCGCCGGGCGTAGAGCCACTCCTCGCGTGCCAGCCAGCCGTCGTCCTTGCGGCGCTCGTCGGGCCCCCAGTCGCGCTGGGTGGCCGCCCAGCGAAGATAGGCCCGGTGCAGATCGGTCGGCGGATGCCAGGCGCCGGTGTCGCGGCGGACCTGGGCCCGGATCAGCCCGTCCACACTGAACAGGGTGAGCTGGGTGAGATGGGTCACGGCGCCGCGTCTGCCGTAGGCGAAGGTGAGGTCGAGGACGCCGTCGCCGCCGTACTCCTCCCGGATCGCGTCGAGGTCCAGGCCGTCCACGGGCGCTCCCAGGGCGTCCCCGACGGCGCCCCCCAGCAGCGTTCCGCGCACCCGGCTCCGGAAGTCCTGCTGCTCGGCACGGCCCCATACGGCCCCAGCTGTCGCGTCCACAGGACCTCCCTCCGGCACCGTCCGACGCATGACAGTTCAGCACTGTAATCGAACGGGGACGGTGGGTTGAGAGGGCGGTGTGCCATGCGAAATGTGCTCCGAGTGGTCCCGAACGATCCCAAGTGATCCCGAACGACCGAAGTGCGGCCCCGGTGAACTCGCCGCCGCCGCAGGCCCGGTCCGGGTCCGTCGCCCTCCGGGGCCCCGGGGAGAATGGCTGTCATGACCACTACCACCCCCCGCAACGCCCTCTCCCTGGCCGCCGCGCTGCTGACGGCCACCGTCGCCCTCTACATCGCCCTGGTCGCTTTCGGGAACATCACCGACTTCGGCACCAACCAGGCGTTCGTGCAGCACGTCCTGGCCATGGACACCACGTTCAAGGACGACGACCTGATGTGGCGGGCCGTCACCAGCAAGGGACTGCAGAACACCGCCTACGTCGCCATCATCGTCTGGGAGACCGTCGCCGCGCTGGTCCTGATCTACGGCACCTGGCTCTGGGCCCGGCGCGACCACGCCCGTGCGCGTGCCGTGTCGACCTACGGCCTGCTGATGCTGATGCTGCTCTTCGGGGCCGGTTTCATCGCCGTCGGCGGCGAATGGTTCTCCATGTGGCAGTCGAAGACCTGGAACGGACTGGACGCGGCACTGCGGGTGTTCGTGCTGAGCGGCGTCGTCCTGATCGTCGTGCAGCTGACCGGCCGGCGGAGCGAGGGCTGACCCCCGGGCCTACTTGACCACGGCCACCTTCGTCCCGGCCGTCCCGAACGTCCACATCGCCGCCCCGTCCGCCGTCCGCATCCGGATGCCGCCCGTCGGTGTCCCGGAGGCGGGCGGCGGCGAGGATCCGTCGACGGCGTTGGAGAAGGCGATGTTGGAGCCGGAGCGCACGGTGAAGTACACGATGTGCTCGATCTTCACACCGTCCGAGCCGGTGATGGGGCCGTCGGCGCGGGTGCCCACCGTGTAGGTCCCCGGCTGCGGGCTCACCGTCCCGGGCCACACGGCGAAGGTGCGCCGGGCCGCGTCGCCCGCGTCGACCAGCCAGACCGTCTTCCGCCCGAGCGAGTAGACGATACGGCGCCCGGTCCCGGAGCCGTCCGGCACCGCGGCCGGCGCCGTGGACCGCGTGGGCTTGGGATGCGCCGTGGCCGACGCGCTGGGCCGGGCCGCGGCCGCGTGCGGTTTCGGTCCCTTGTCGGCCTGCACGGCCAGGACGGTGACGGCGGCTATCGCTCCCACCGTCAGGCCGGTCACCCAGACCTTCGACGCTGGCACGGCACGCATCTCCTCGGTGACGGGACCCCTCGGACCCGTTGGAACAGGGGTCCGATCATCGTACTGTGGCGCCCTCACTGCTCCGTCCGGGACGGTCCGGGTCCGTGGCTAGTCCAGGACCGGCAGCAGCTCCGGGAGATGCCCGTCGGACGCCGCCGCGGCCCGCTGCCGTTCCTCCGGGACCTCGCCGTACAGCGTGGTCCGCGGCCTCGCCGGCCGGCCGGCCGCCTCCGCCACCGCGATCAGGTCCCGCACCGACTTGTAGGAGCCGTAGGAGGAGCCCGCCATCCGGGAGATCGTCTCCTCCATCAGGGTCCCGCCCAGGTCGTTGGCCCCGGACCGGAGCATCTGGGCCGCGCCCTGCGCGCCCAGTTTCACCCAGCTCGTCTGGATGTTGGGGATGTACGGGTGCAGGAGCAGGCGGGCCATCGCCGTCACGGCGAGGTTGTCCCGCATCGTCGGGCCCGGACGGGCGATCCCCGCCAGGTAGACCGGCGCGTTGGTGTGGATGAAGGGCAGGGTCACGAACTCCGTGAAGCCGCCGGTGCGCTGCTGGATGCCGGCCAGCGTGCGCAGGTGGCCGAGCCAGTGGCGGGGCTGGTCGACATGGCCGTACATCATCGTCGACGAGGAGCGGATGCCCAGCTCGTGCGCGGTCGTGACCACCTCGATCCAGGTCGCCGCCGGCAGCTTGCCCTTCGTCAGGACCCAGCGGACCTCGTCGTCGAGGATCTCCGCGGCCGTCCCGGGGATCGAGCCGAGGCCCGCCTCCTTGGCAGCGCTCAGCCACTCGCGCACCGACATCCCGGTGCGGGTCGCGCCGTTGACGACCTCCATCGGGGAGAAGGCGTGCACGTGCATCCCGGGCACCCGCTCCTTGACGGCCCTCGCGATGTCGAAGTACGCCGTGCCCGGCAGGTCCGGGTGGATGCCGCCCTGCATGCACACCTCCACCGCGCCCACCTCCCAGGCCTGCTCGGCGCGGTCGGCCACCTGGTCCAGGGAGAGGGTGTAGGCGTCGGCGTCCGTGCGGCGCTGCGCGAAGGCGCAGAACCGGCAGCCCGTGTAGCAGACGTTGGTGAAGTTGATGTTGCGCGTGACGATGTACGTCACGTCGTCGCCCACCGCCGACCTGCGGACGTCGTCCGCGACCCGGCACAGCGCGTCCAGCGCCGGGCCGTCCGCGTGCAGCAGGGCCAGGGCCTCGTCGTCGGTGAGCCGGGTGGGGTCGTCGGCCGCCGTCGCCAGGGCCTGGCGCACGTCGGTGTCGATGCGCTCGGGGGCCATGCCGGGGGCGGCCGCCGCGCGCAGTTCGGCCCAGTCGCCGTAGACCTCGTCGAAGTCGTCGCGGCGGTCGGAGGTGCGGCCCTCGGTGTCGATCGAGGTGTGCAGATCCGTACGGCCGGACGCCACGAACACCTCCTCCGGCTCCTGCCAGGCGTGGCCCTCGACCACCGCGTCCGGGCGGGCGAGGCCGGTCTCCGGGTCCGCCAGGGCGCTCACGTGCGGGCGCAGGCGCGGGTCCAGCCAGGGCTCGCCACGCCGCACGAACTCCGGGTAGACGCACAGGCGTTCGCGCAGCTCGAAGCCGGCGGCGTGGGAGCGCTCGGTGAGTTCCTCGATCTGCGGCCAGGGGCGCTCGGGGTTGACGTGGTCGATGGTCAGCGGGGAGACGCCGCCCCAGTCGTCGATGCCGGCGCCGATCAGCCGCTCGTACGCGGAGTCGACCAGGTTGGGCGGGGCCTGCAGACAGGCGCCGGGGCCCATGATGTGCCGGGCGACGGCCACCGTGGCGACCAGCTCGTCCAGTTCGGCGTCCGGCATGCCGCGCATCGCGGTGTCCGGCTTGGCGCGGAAGTTCTGGATGATCAGTTCCTGGATGCCGTGGTACGCCCGCGACACCTTCCGCAGCGCGAACAGCGACTCCGCGCGCTCCTCGTACGTCTCCCCGATGCCGATGAGGAGTCCGGAGGTGAAGGGCACGGAGGAGCGCCCGGCGTCCTCCAGCACCCGCAGGCGGACGGCCGGTTCCTTGTCCGGGGAGCCGAAGTGCGGGCCGCCCGGCTCGGACCACAGCCGGGTCGCGGTCGTCTCCAGCATCATGCCCATCGACGGGGCGACCGGCTTCAGCCGCTGGAAGTCCGTCCAGGACATGACGCCCGGGTTGAGGTGGGGCAGCAGGCCCGTCTCCTCCAGGATGCGGACGGAGACGGCGCGGACGTAGGCGATGGTGTCGTCGTAGCCGTGCGCGTCGAGCCACTCGCGCGCCTCGGGCCACCGGTCCTCGGGCTTGTCGCCCAGGGTGATCAGGGCTTCCTTGCAGCCGAGGGCGGCGCCCTTGCGGGCGATGTCGAGGACCTCGTCGGGCGACATGAACATCCCGTGCCCGGCGCGGCGCAGCTTGCCGGGGACGGTGACGAAGGTGCAGTAGTGGCACTTGTCCCGGCACAGCCGGGTCAGCGGGATGAAGACGCTCTTCGAGTACGTGATGACGCCGGGGCGGCCCGCCGCCTCCAGGCCCGCGTCACGGACCCGGGCGGCGGACGCGGCGAGATCGGTCAGGGCCTCGCCGCGCGCCTGCAGCAGGACGGCCGCCTCGGTGACGTCGAGGGCGACGCCGTCGCGGGCGCGTTTGAGGGCGCGACGCATGGAGTTCTCGGTCGGGCCGGTGCCGCCGGGGCGGTCGGGAGAGCCGGTTCCGGAGCTCACGGAAGTCGTCATCCTTCGAGCATACGGTCGAGCTGATCAGCGCCGGGAGGTCAGCCCAGGAAAGCCCCGTACCCGTCCAGCGCGCGGAACACCTCGGCCTCCCCCGCCGGCGGCAGCTGGACCACGACCTCCTCGATGCCCAGGTCTGCGTAGTGCGCGAGCTTGCCGGGGCTGGGGTAGACGGCGTACGGGACGATCTGCAGGGCCTCCGGGTCGCGGCCCGCCTCCGCCCAGGCCGACCGCAGCACCGGCAGCGACTCGCTCAGCCCGCGCCCGCCGATCGGCATCCAGCCGTCGGCGTAGGCGCAGATGTGGGAGAAGAGCTTGGGGCCGGCCGCCCCGCCGACGAAGGTGCGCGGACCGACGACCGGGCCGCGTGGCTTCTGGGCCGGCTTGGGGTGGGCGTGGGAGGCCCGGACGCTGCCGAACTCCCCCTCGTACGCGGTCGGTTCCTCCGCCCACAGCGCCCGCATCAGGGCCATCCGGTCGCGCACCAGCTCGCGCCGGGTCCGCCACTCCACCCCGTGGTCGGCGGCCTCCTCGACGTTCCAGCCGAAGCCGAGGCCGAGGGTGAAGCGGCCGCCGGAGAGGTGGTCGAGGGTCGCGATCTGCTTGGCGAGGGCGATCGGGTCGTGCTGCGCGACCAGCGTGATGCCGGTGCCGAGGCCCAGCCGCTCGGTCACCGCGGCCGCCTGGCCGAGCGCGACGAAGGGATCGAGGGTGCGGCCGTACTCGGGCGGCAGCTCGCCGCCCGCCGGGTACGGGGTCGTCCGCTCCACCGGGATGTGGGTGTGCTCGGGCAGGTAGAGACCCGCGAAACCGCGCTGTTCCAGCTCACGGGCGAGTCGGACGGGGGCGGCGGTCTCGTCGGTGAGGAAGATCGTGACAGCGATACGCATGAGCCATCTGTACCGGGCCGGACCGCAGATGTCCATACCGACCAGTCGGCCCTGTTTCCCGAAGGGCGCGGGCGGGAGCCACTGCCGCACGGCCGGCTCCCGAATTCATGTACATGCCATATCGTCGAACCCCGATTCCCTCTCCTTCCACGGGAGTTCACGCCCGCGGACGAAGGTGGCTCGCATGTGTGAGGACGCCCACGGCATCGGACGACGCGCCCTGTTCGTGACGGGCACGGCCGCCGCGCTTACGTTGGGAAGCGTGAGCTTCGCGGCGGCCGACGGCCAGGACCACGGGACCGGGACGACAGCGACGATCCGGGGCACGCTGCCCACCGGTTCGCCGGACTACGTCTACGTACCCGTCGAAGTCCCCGCCGGCGTACGGGAGATCAAGGTCGCCTACACCTACGACAAGCCGTCCGTCCCGGCCGGCACCCAGGGCAACGCCCTCGACATCGGCATCTTCGACGAACGCGGCACCGAGCCGGGCGGCCGGGGCTTCCGCGGCTGGTCGGGCGGCGCGCGCTCGGAGTTCTTCCTCCGCGCGGACGACGCCACGCCGGGCTATGTGCCCGGGCCGGTGCGGGAGGGCACCTGGCATGTGGCGCTGGGGCCGTACACGGTCGCCCCGCAGGGACTGTCGTACGAGCTCACGGTCACGCTGACGTACGGGGAGCCGGGCGGGACGCCGACGCCCGCGTACCCGCCGGAGCGGGCGAGGGGGCGGGGCCGCGCCTGGTACCGGGGCGACTGCCACCTGCACTCCTGGTACTCGGACGGGCGCCGCACCCCGGCGGAGATCGCCGCGCTCGCGCGCGCGGCCGGACTGGACTTCATCAACTCCTCGGACCACAACACGCATGCGGCCCATCCGCACTGGGCCCCGGAGGCGGGCGAGGACCTGCTGATCCTGCTCGGCGAGGAGATCACGACGCGCAACGGCCACGTCGTCGCGCTCGGCACCGATCCCGGCACCTTCGTCGACTGGCGTTACCGGGCCCGCGACAACCGCTTCGGCCGTTTCGCCCGCCAGATCCGCCGGGCCGGCGGCCTCGTCGTACCGGCCCATCCGCACGCCACCTGCATCGGGTGCGGCTGGAAGTTCGGGTTCGGCGAGGCCGACGCGATCGAGGTGTGGAACGGCCCGTACACACCCGACGACGAGGTGGCGCTCGCGGAGTGGGACAACCTGCTGGTCGCGTCCGTTCGGGAGGGGCGCGAGGGACGTGACGGGCGTGAGGGGCAGGACGGGCGTGACGGGCGCGGCTGGATCCCGGCCATGGGCAACAGCGACGCGCACCGGGACCCGGACGCCGTGGGCCTCCCGCAGACCGTCGTCCTCGCCGAAGACCTGACCCGCGAGGCCATCCAGTCCGGCATCCGCGCGGGCCGCTCCTACGTCGCCGAGTCCAAGAACGTCTCACTGACCTTCACGGCGAGCGGGGAGCGGGGACGGCACGCGGGGATCGGCGAACGCCTGGAGGTCTCCGCCGACAGCCCCGTCACGGTCCGCGTGGAGGCGTCCGGCGCCCCCCGCTGCACGATCCGCCTCGTCACCGACCAGGGCGTCCTGTTCACCAGCGCCCCGCTCCCGGTCACGGGCTCCGGCACGGCGGAGTGGCACACGACTCCGGCGTACGCGGCCTACGTACGCGCGGAGTTGCGCCATGAGACGGCGGCGGGGCCGGTGCCGGGGGCACTGGCGGCCTTCACGAATCCGATCTTTCTGGGGCGCTGAGAGCCACGCCGCTCGCACCACTGGAGTCCCGCTTCGAAGAGCGCTCCGGATCCGATCTTGGCGCCAGCGTCGCTGCAGCACGACTCTATCTCCGCTGACCGTTCGCGGACCTGCACGCTTATCGTCAGCCCATGGGTTGCAGAAATCCGTCAAGGAGAAGAGATGGATCCATTCCGGAGCTCCACGCGCAATTTTGGGCGATCCATCTGAGAAATCAATACACTTTCACCTTCCCAGCGTACAGCGGTGACGATATCTAGGTCCACCCGCCAGTCAATTTCACCATCATCACACACCGCAAAAACACCAACTTCAGCGATAACGATTAGCCTATCAAGGCTGGAAAAAAGCCTGAAGCTATCAAATCTCGAATCAAGGTTAATTTCACATTCGATGGTCATTCTCGGTGAAATACCATACAGATGCGAGTTGCATCCTATCCAGCACATTCCACCCCACTCGCCGCCAAGGATCGAAGGAGACTCAAATTCCGAATCCATTTGAATACCGACAGCCAACGGCGGACCACCTTGGCTTGAATTACCCGCCGACGAAAAGACATAAACCGGACCGGAGCCGGATCCATACTCGTTCGCAATAACCAGGGTCGGAGACAATCCGGCACGCGCTTCTCCGGAACTCGACCAAATGGAACACTCCATTGCAGCATTGCCGAATGAAATCGTGAAGAGTGACACGACCGTTGCCTACTTTCGATATCTTGAATTAGAGCCGTACAGCTGCCCGGTGATCAATCTGTCACCCTCCCAGATCGTCTCCGTCTTGAGCATTCCATCCGGCCCCTTCAAAAGGCCCTCCCTCACCGTGCGCCCATTCTCCTGGACCCGCACCACCGAGTTCGGATCATTGAAAACTTCCTCAAGATGCTTGGAGAAAGCCGCACGCCCCTTTATATTATCCCGGATCCCAATTCGGTTCAATTGGCTAGCCATGTCGCCGCTTCGTTGAATGTTGTGGGCGTTCCCGGTGGCATTCCCAAAGAAATATTCCAGTTTAGTGCCAATTTCCGGTTCTCTGAGTAGACTCGCAACAGCTGATTCCAGTTCTGCCGCTGCCGCACGGGAAGCGCCGCGCGCTACGAGCGCCTTTCCTGTAGAGCCGAAGGCAAGGCTGGCTACGGTGATGATGTCAGAGACGAGCGCCTCGCCGCAGTCGCCGCGTCCGGTAAGGCAGTGATAGGTCGCCTTGACGCCCCAGGGATCGTTCTCACTTCCGCGGAGCAATCCGGCCCGGCCGGCCGTGTCGCAGAATGCCGCCACGCCACTGCTGCGGATGTAGCACGTCTGTTCGGCCCATTTCGACAACATCTCAGCGTAGGTGATCGAGTCCGGATAACCGCCCCCGTATCCCATCGCGTAGAGCTCGTCCTGGGTGGGAATGGTGATGGTGTCGACCTTGAGCCGACCGGTCGTGGAAGCAGTCCCCGAGCCGCTGTGGACCGTGCCAAGGTTGCTGTTGTCGGGACGGTAAGAGAGCCCGCCGGATTTGTTGTAGCAGCCTTCTGTGGTGCAGCCCGGACCATTCTTCTTGCTCGGGTCCCATGCGCTGTCCGGGTTGTTGACGCTGCACCCGTCGCAGTACAGGCCGCTGGGGTCGCTGTTGGTGACCGGGTTGTTGTCGGCGTAGCCGTAGCCGTTGAGGGACTGCGGGTCGGACGGGTCGAGCAGTGGGTCGGTGCTGAGGAACTGGCCGGTACCCGAGTCGTATTCGCGGGCGCCGATATGAGTCAGACCGGTGGTCGCGTCGCGGGTCTTGCCGAGGAAGCCCTTGTCGTCGGGCCAGGGGCCGTAGGCGGGACGGCCGCGGTCGGCGCCGAAGGGGGTGGTGTAGCGCTTGGTGAAGGACTGCGCGGTGTCGGGGGTCAGCGCGAGGCTGGCCGTTCCGTGCCGGTCGCCGGTGAGGTAGGTGAGCTTGTTGGTGCCGGACTCGTCGGAGCGCATGGCCGCGGTGACACCACCGGCGGCGTAGTAGCGCTCGGCCCAGGTGGTGCCGTCCGCGCGGAGGTGGAGTTCGGTGGCGCCGGCGTACAGGACGCGTTCCCCGTTGGCCGTGGTGCGGATGAGCAGGGTGCCGTCGGCGGCGTAGAGGTAGTCGGTGGAAGTGCCGTTCTCCGTGAGCTTGCTCAGGCGGCCCTCGGGTGACCAGTCCAGGCTCTGGGTGCCGCTGGTGCCGGGGCGGTGGCGTGTGTTGCCCGTGGCGTCGTAGTCGTAGGTGCGCTCCGGGGCGGCGCAGTCGGCCTCGGTCGACGTGCCGGTCAGGGTGTGCGGCTGGGCGGTGTCGGTGTAGCAGTAGGTCGTCTTGGTGTCGCCGCTGCTCTGGTGAACCGTCTCGCTGGTGCGCTGACCCGCGTCGTTGTAGGTGTAGCTGTTCCAGTACGGGGCCGGGCCCGACAGGCCGGAGGCGCTGCGGGCGTCGGAGCATTTCTGCGAGGCGGGGGTCCAGGCCTCGGTCAGGCGCTGGTGGCCGTCGTAGGCGAAGCACTGGGTGTCCGCACTGCTGTCACCGCCCAGGGTGGTGGGGTCGCTGATGGCGGTGACGTTGCCGGTCTGGTCGTAGCTGTAGTTGAGGTCCTGCAGCATGTACGGGTGGGTCTGGTCCGTGACATGGCTGCGCTCGAGGCGGCCGGTGCCCTCCTCGAAGGTGTTGGTGACGTAGATGCTCTTGTTGCCGGTACCGCCGGTGCCCAGGGTCAGCTGCTCCGGCTGGGCCAGGGCCGAGTAGGACACATCCCGCAGGTAGCCGGTCGATCCGCCGATCGAGGTCAGGTCTCCGAGGCCGTCGTACCCGAAGTCGATGATCTCCGACGGCAGGCCGCCCATCGCCGGCTCGTTGTCGTACTGCTGGGTGCCGTCGATGTTGTAGTAGGCCTCGTAGGCCAGCGTGGACGGCTCGCCCGCTTGCACGAACGGGTCGCTTGTCGGGAGTTCCAACTGGGTGCCGGTGGCCCGGCTGAGGCTGTCGTAGGCGGTGACGGCCTGGGTGTAGGCCGCGCCCGTCTTGCCGCCTACGTAACGGGTGGAGGAGGTGGGCAGGCCCTTCAGGAGGGTGTCGTAGGTGTAGCCGCTGAGCTGGTTGGCGTCCGTTTTCGCGTTCGTCCAGGTGCCGGTGACGCGGCCGAGTTCGTCGTAGTCGGTCAGGATCGACGTACCGCGGGAGTCGGTGGACTTGATGACCTGGTCGAGCGCGTTGTACTCGGTGGTCGTGGTGCCCTTGTCCGGGTCGCTGGTGCTGGTCTGGCGGCCGAACAGGTCGTAGGTGTAGGACCACTTGGCGTTGTCCGGTCCTGTGATCGACTTCTGCGCGCCGTCCAGGGTGTAGGTGAATTTGGTCCGGGTGTACGACGAACCGAGGCCGGTGCCGAAGTCGTTGTCGGCCGGGTTCTCGCCCGCGTACTCGCGGGTCTCCGTCGTCTGGCCGCGGACGTCGCTGATCGTGCGCTGGGCGGAGCCGCCCTCCAGGGCGGTCGTGGCGACGGAGTCGCCGGTGTAGCTCGTGGTGGTGGACCACTTCTTGGCCCCGTACACGTACAGATCGCTGGTGGTCGGACGGCCCGCCCCGTCGAACGCGGTCTCCGTCTGCGTGGGGGCCTCGCCGTACTCGGCCCGCGTGTACGTGCCGTTGGGCGTGCTGGTGGTGTCGAAGATGTCCGCGTACGTCTCGTAGGCGAGGCCGCGGGTGTCGTAGCGGGTGTCGGTCAGCAGACGGCCGCCCTGCGGGGTCGGCGACTGGGTCTGCAGGGGGCGCAGGAGTGAGTCGTAGAGCGCGTAGGTCGTGTTGTAGGTGTCGCCGTCCTTCTTGAGGGTCGAGGTCGACACCCAGGACGGCGCGCTGTTGTCCAAGTGGTAGGCGTACGTGACGTTGGGGGCCTGGCCGCCGCCGCGCACCCGGTTCGGCCGCCATACATCGGTCAGGCGACCGAGCGCGTCGTAGTTCAGCTCGGTCTTCTTCAGATTGACGTCGTAGCTGCGCAGGGCCTGTCCACGCCGTGGATCGAGGAAGCTGACGCTGCGATAACCCTTGGGGTCGGTGGTGATGGTCTTGGTCAGCGGTCCTGCGTCAGCGGGAGTGAAGGCCGTCGAGGACGTGTGGCCCGCGTTGTCGGTGACGCTGAGCGGACGGCCGAGGGTGTCGTAGGTCGTGGTGGCGGCTGTCTGCCAACCGGTCGGCAACCGGTCGCCGTCGGAGTCCGCAGTGGTGGCGTAGCCGGTGGCCCTGCCGGTCCAGGTGACCTCGCCCTTGGTGGGCTTCTGGGTGGCCGACCAGCCGGTGGCATCAACGGTGTCGTAGACCGTGGCGGTGTCGGCGAGGACGTCGCCGCGCGTGTCCTTGGTTGCCGGGAGGCTCAGGTCCGCGTCCGTGATCGAGCAGGCACGGCCGACGGTGCGGGTGCGGGAGGCCAGGGCGGTGATGCCGGCAGCGGTGTTGCGGGCGTACCAGGTGCGGGTGCAGGTCTCGTCGCCGCCCGTGCCCAGCAGGCCGGAGTCGCTGACGCTGACGGGCATGCCGTAGTCGTCGTAGCCGGTGCTGACCGCGCGGGCACGCCAGCTCTGCGAGGCGGTCAGGTACGTGTACGTGCTCGTCTTGGCAGTGCGCACATAGCGGGCCACGTGGTCACCGGCACCGGGCGTGCTCTGCCGGGCGGTCTCCTTCGACCACGGGTCGTTCACCGAGGCCGAGATCGGCGACGAGCCGTTGTAGGTGACCTGTTCCCGGAGCTGTCCCGCGTACTGGTTGCTGTCGGTGAGCGAGGCGGCACCCAGGTCGGGAGCCGCCAGCGGGGCGAGGGACACGGACTTGGTGGTGCCGTCCGTCTTCTTGTCGCCGTCCATGCCCTGCAGATAGAGGGACACCGTCTTGGAACGCGTGACGCTGGTCGCGCCGGTCCACGCGGTGACCTGACGGTAGCCGCGCCAGTCCGACCAGGTCCGCTCGTCCTTCGGCGTGAACGGGTCGTCGGCGTAGTGCCAGGCCGCTCCGCTGTAGGAGTAGGCGTGCTCGACCGCCTCGTTGTTCGCCGCCGGGTCGGAGACGTTGACGGCCAGCACGCGGTACTTGTGGAACCAGTCGATCGCCGCGTCCTGCGCGCCGTTGATGTGCCAGAACTGCGGGTAGCAGGATCGGGTGTTGGTGTCCGGCGGCGCGTTCAGCACCTCGCTGCGCTTGCACTCCGGTGAGGACAGCGTCACCGTCGTGATCGCCCCGGTCTCCGAGGTGACGGTGGAGATGCGGGGGCGGGTCAGCGGCAGGATGTCGTCCGTGGCGTCCACCCGGTTGGGCCGCATCTGGTACGTGAACGAGATCGGGTCCAGGTGGATGTAGCTGTCGGCCGTCTTGCCCCATCGGGTGAGGGAGCTGAGGGTGAGTACCTGGTCGCTGCTGTCGCCGATGTCACCGCCGTCCAGGTAGGCCTGCTTCAGCACCCAGGCGTCGACCTTGTCGTACGCGTCGCTCGTGGCGTTGTACGAGTAGGTGTAGATGTCGGTCAGGCGTTTGCGGGTGAAGAACGACGGTCCGGACGCGTTGCAGTCGGCGTCGTCCTTCGAGCAGATGGCGTCGAACGGCACGTCCGGCCAGTTGTCGGCCGTGTCCTTGGTCAGGCTCGAGCAGTCGGAAGCAGTGCAGCGCTCCGCATAGCCGAAGGTGACCTTCGCGTCCGCCTTGTCGGTGAACAGGGCGCCCTTGCGCAGGCCGTACTCGATCCGGTTGAGGTATCCGCCCCGGGTGTAGGCGGCGCCGGCCGTGGTCGCCTTGTTCTTTCTGTAGTAGTTCGACTCCTTGGTGTACCAGTAGGTGGCCGCGTTGCCGTGTGTGTCCTCGACATAGTCGAGATTCCAGCGCCACGCCTGGGTGAGGACGCGATCAGCGAAAGCGTCACCCTTGTCATAGCCGGGCTCGCCCGCGTCGTCGCCGAACACCGGCACCGTCCAGGTGGAGTTGGTGCGCTGGGTGTCCGCACCGTCCAGCTTGTCCAGGCCGAAGACGTACTTGGTGCCGTCGCCGGTGGTGACGGTCCAGTACTCGCCGTTGTCGTCCCCGTTGTCCGCCCCGGTGGCGTGCGTCACCTTCGAGGCGTCGTCGTCCTCCAGCCGCCACTGGCCACTGTCGTCGTCCTTGACCAGGCGGGTGGACCTGCCGTTCAGCACCAGATTCGCGTTGTCGTACTTCCAGCACCGGTCGGAGACGTCCGTGTGACCGTCGTCGTCGCAGGAGCCGTAGCCGCGCTCGATGTAGGACTCGGTCAGCGAGAACCCCTCACCGACCTGCGAGCCCTGGTTGTTCGTGGTCGCGGTGCGGCCGTCGATGCTGCCCGAGTCGTACGACAGCAACAGCGACGGCGCGGGACCGGCCGCCGCCGGCGGCATCGTGAAGTCGTACGACCACGTGAACGAACCCGAGCTGCCGCCCGCCTGCCAGGACGAGGACTCCGACAGCGGCGTCGCCGAATAGTCACCCGTGCCGTTGGGCGACTGCCCCGAACCGGTGCCGGTGGCGGTGACCGCGAGCACCGTCGCGGCGGAGGTGGTGCTCTCCGCCGTGTGCAGAAGCTGCGCCGACGGCCCGCCCGCAGGCTCGGCCAGGCGCACCTTGGCCGAGACGGTCTGGTGCGCGCTGTCGTTGTCCGACGCCAGGGGCCGCTGCTTGCGGCACTCCGGCTTCTGGGGAGTGGTCAGTGCGCAAGCGGGCAACTGCACCAGGCCGAGCCGCTGGGACCATGCTCCGCCCACCGCCGAGGCGAAGCTGCTGTAGTCGACGCTCACGCCGGTGCGGCCGGCCGTGTCCGCCTCGGCCGTCAGCAGGACACCCGTGACGCCCGCCTTACGGGCGGCCTTCTGGTCCAGCACGGTGATCCGCGCCGTACCGCCCGCAGCGGCCCTGCCTCCCGGGGACGGGCTGAGCGTGACCGGCACGCCGCCCGGCGAGGCCTTGCCCTCCTTGCCGCCTGCGAGGGTGAGCGTCGCCGCGCTCTGCTTGGGCCAGGCGGCCTTTTGCTCCTTGCGGGCCCGCCCCGCCTGGGCCGCGTTGCCCTTCTCGTCCCGGGCGACCCGCTGCCGCGCCTTCTTCGCCCCCGGACCGTCGAAGGCTTTGACCTTGCTCACCCGGGACTTGGGCACATCGGGACGCCCCAGACCACCTGGCGCTGCCGCCTGGGCCACCTGGGCCCATCCCAGGGGCACCACCAGCGCCAGAGCCAGCGACTGCACCAGCAACCGACCGGCACGGTGTCGTGTTCTTGAGGTGCCTATGCCAAAGGCCATCGTGTTCGTCCCACCCAGTCCCGTAAAGAAGTCCAGCAAGCCGTCTGCGGACCGCCGCGTCCGCCGTGCCCGGGGGTGAGGACAGCCCCGTGTCTTCAGAGCTGTCCTCACCCCGCCTGTCAGTCGCCCACGGTTTCCTCAACCTGCTCATCACCGGCCATCGCACCTGCCCAGATGCGTACTTCCGCGACCCGGCCGGGCAGATAGTGCTGCCAAGCACCGCCGGTGAAGCCCTTGCCGATCGCGAAATCGCCCGAGCCCGCTTTCGCCGTGAACGCGCGTGCCTCGTCGTTCTGCGTGTGCCCGAGATAGAGACTGATCGTTCCCGCCTGGGCGTCGAAGACACCGCTGAGCCGGACCATGCCGTCCAGCAGCGCACCTTCGTCCGATGCCACCGCGCTGAAGGTTCCGTCAGCATTGAGTCGACCGAAGCGCCAGAACCCCACGGGCACGGTCTTCTCTTCGAGCGTGTCGTTGTCGACCACGGTCTGCTTGCCCGTCAGCTCGTACCAGAACCCCCACGCCGACCCGTCCGCGGTCCGCTGTCCGAGCACCTGCCCGGTGTATCCGACGGCCTTGGCCGCGAGCTTGTCCCCGTCCAGGGACGCCAGCGTGGTGACCGTGAACGACCCGGTGTCGTCCACCACCGGCCCGGATGTGCTCGCCGCGCCGTCCACCCCGTCCAGCGCGATCGACTCACCGTCCAGCGAGGCCCCGCCGGTCAACGTCAGGGACCTGCCGTAGCCCGAGGTCGTGTCCGGGACGCTGCTGCCGCTGCCCTGGTCCGCCGACCAGTCGGCCACCAGCTCCACACCCGCGTACTTCTGCGAGGTCAGCAACCGCGCCTCGTCGGCGACCTCGGCAGCGGACAACGCCCGTTGCCACACCGTCACCTCGTCCGCGCTGCCGCCCAAGTAGTCCACATAACTGCCGGCGTACATCGCTCGGCCGATCTGCAGCGGACCGGTCGCCTTCCATACCGTCCCGGCGTCCACCGTGGACTGCAACCGCCCGTTGAGGTAGAGGCTGACCTTCTGAGTTGCCGCGTCGTACACCCCGGCCACCTGAGCCCACACACCGCGGGGCGTGGCCTGCTGAGCCTTGGCCTCATGAAACGTACCGTCGCTCGCCAGCACCCGCATGCTCCACGTGTTGGCTCCTCCACCTGCGTACGACAGGAGGAACGGGCTGTATTTCTTCGAGAAGGGGGCGGCGCTCTCCGGCGTCTGGCCCAGCATGGTCATCGTGTGTGACACGCCGGCATCGACACGCGCCCACGCCGAGACGGTGTAGGAGGAGGCGGTGTCGAGCACACTGTCGGTGGTCTCCGCGTACGCCGTGGTGCCGTTGAGACTGAGCCCCTTGTCAGTGACCGGTGTATCCAGCGGCTGTCCCTGCGCATCGCGGGCCAGCACACCACGACGGCCCCGGTCGTCCCTGACAGCGCCTCCGGCAAGCGCCACATCGTGCCCTGTCGTCCCGTCGGCCGCGGAGGAGTCGATCGCAGCGCCGTCGGATTCGGCAAAGTGCCACCGTCCCAGCGGGCCCGCACCGTCGTGCACCGCGAAGTCCACGTAGGCCCAGGCGCCGGCACGGCCCGAACCGACATCGTCCCGAGCGCGGACAGCGAGATGGTAGGTAGCAGCGTGATCAGGGATGATGACGGCCTGCCAGCCGACGAAGTAGGGGCTGCTCTCGTCAAGGGCAGCACAGGTCCACTCGGGAACCCCCGTTGTGCACGTCTTCTTCGCGCTGGCCCAGGTCGAGCCCGAATTCAGGCTGTACTCATAGGCCACGTTGTTCGTGTCGCCGTCGGCAGCCCGGAACGTGAAGGTGGCCTGCTGCCCGGGGCCGCCGTTGGCCACACAGTCGTTGCTCGTGCACTCTGTGTACGGGGAACCGATGGTCACCTGCGGTGCGTTCGGCGCGGTCGGGTCGACCTTGAAGTAACACCAGCCTGTCGTCGACGCGTTCGACGTCCCGGCCAGGTAGTCGTTGCCGCCGTTGTAGTACGAGCGTACCCAGGCCCGATAGCGGTAAAGGGTGCCCTCGGCCAGGGTGGACCAGGACATCGACAACTTACTCCCGTCCCCCACATATCCGGTCGACGGTCTCAGGTCGCCGTTGCCGGCCGAGGTGTCGGACCACGCGCCGTCGCTGCCCTGTTGGTCGATGTCGAAGTAGACCCGCAACTGGGCGTCCTTCTCACCACCGGGCTTGGTCTGCGCGGTGGCCATCAACGAGGGAGTCGGATCGGACACCACCAGGGGGTCGGTGGAACTCGTCGCGCAGGAAGGCCTGTTGTCGACGTTCAGCCCAATGCCGCTCGGCTTGTCCGGCAGGCCCACGAAGTCCACCGCCAGCACCGCGTCGTTCTTGAACCGCTTCCACGCCGAGGTGTCCGACTCGTCGTGCGCCTTGATCTCCAGCGTGAGCCGGGAGAACTTGCCCGCCGCGAAGTTCGCCACCGTCGGCGTCAGGTTCTCGTTCGACTCGGCCGGGTTGTCGTTGAACTCGATCGGCGCGTCCGGCGAGTCCGGATCGCACAACGACCCGCGCCCCGCCGACACGTTCCGGTCCACCATCAGGTCCAGTTCCTTCGGCCGCGACGACCATGTGGTGGAGGAGGAGATGTTGTTCGTCCGCACCAGGTCCACCCAGCGCGGGTCGCACTGGAACGCCCACGGCTCGGTCACCCGGAACGTGGCGTCCAGGACCTTCTTGCCCTTCAGACTGGCCGGGGAGAACTCGTAGTACAGCTTCTGCACATACCCAGGGCCGCAGTAATAGCCGCTCCAGGTGCCGCACTTGCCCGCGCCCTTGCCCTGGCCGTCGTCCCCGTTGCCCCATCCGTAGGACTCGTAGCCGTCCGACCGCAGCAGGGTGCGCTCCGACTCCCCCCACGTCACCGTCGGATCGATGAACAGCGGGAACGCGGAGGTATCGGTCTTGGTCAGCATCCGCGCGTCCGGAACCACCGACAGGGAGTCCCGGGTGACGTCCACGTCCATGCGCGCCACCGCGTCGCCCTGGCCGGGCTCGATTCCCGATCCCGACGACGCCGCCTCCGAGGGGTCGGACGGCTCGGCCACCTCATCACCCGCGGCCGACCTCACCGCCGCCAACTGCCCCTGCGTCCCTGCCCGTCCCGCCGAGTCCCACATCCGCGCGGGCGGCGACTTGAACACCGTACGGCCGCTGCCGTCCACGGCCGCGAGATTGCCGTCCGGCCCCTGGCGAACCGCCAGCCCCCGGGCCTTGAGCCCGAAGCTGAGCTTCTTCAGTTCCCCGCCCGCCGCGGCCTTCGGAGTCTTGACGACGAACACGGGCTGGAAGCTCTGGGGCGTCGCGGTCACCTTCAGGTCCACGCCCGGCAGCACATCGGCGTACAGGGCGCTGGATCCGTCCAGTTCCGGGGTCGGCAAGGTGCCCGGCCACGCGAGCTCCAGACTCTCGCCCTGATCGGCGATCCGGGCCAGAGGAGCCGTGTCGCCACCGCCCGAGAACGCCATGTCGACCGCGGCCGCCTTCGGCGTCACCGCGCCGTCGGAACGCTTCTCCAGGGTGGCGTCGGGAGCCTGCCATCCACCGTCCGGCTTCGCGACGCGGACCGGGACGGCCGACTCCTCCAGGGTGAAGGTGTAGCCGTCGGGGTTGGCGTAGACCGTGGTCCGGTCCGTGCGCTCGCCCGTCACCTCCACCCGCTGACCGGACTGCTCCGCCTCCGCCAGGGCCCGCTGCCCCTCCGACAGGGTCGCCGGGGCCGACTCCCCGGCAGCGGCGGCGAACGCCACCGGGCCCGGGAGGGCCAACAGCGCCGTCAGCGTGGCGCAGGCCACCGCCAGCACACCTGCCGTGCTGCGCCGACCGTCTCCACGGCGCCCCGGCACGCCACAGCTCCCCCACCCCACCGACACAGAACCACGCCCCCGTAGTCACAGAACATTCAAAAGAGAACAGGAGTCAAACCCGCCTCTTACCTTCTGTCAAGAACACGTCACGCGTCCGCTACCCCGCCCCGCACTCCGCCCACAGCAGCTTGCCGCCCTTCGACGCGCCCAGTTCGCGGAGCACCGACGCGCCCCAGGCGTCCGCGCACGCCCGTACCAGGGGCAGGCCGCGGCCGTGTTCGGCGTGCGGCGGGGGTACCGGGACGCGGGCATCGGAGAAGGCGGGCGGGACGCGGGGGTCGGTGTCCCAGACGGCCACGCGGAGTCGGCCGGGCTCGGCCGAGCGGACACGGAGGGCGTAGGGCCCCTTGGTGTGGCAGTGGGAGTTGGCCAGCAGCTCCCCGGCCAGCAGCTCCGCCGTGGGAGCGAGGTCGGGCATCTCGTGCGCGGCCAGGATCAGCCGGAGGGCGCCCCGCGCGACACCCGGTGCGCGTGGATCGTGCGGAAGGTGCAGGGTGTAGTTCCAGGACGGGGATACGGTGGCCATCGGAAGTCTCCGGTCACTGAGGGGAGTTGGACAGATGCCTGGTGTCTCCGCCGTGGCGTCCCACGGTGCGCTTCCAGACGGGGCGCCTGAGGATCAAGATAGGGGCTCCGCAAATGTCATTTGCGGGATCCGGAGATGCTAGGACCTGATTCCCTCGCGTGAGTGACCCGACGAGGGAACGCATGTCCAGGAGGAGCACACATGCCCGCTAGACCGCCGCTGACGGCGCGCCGCCTTCGGCTCGCCACCGAGCTGCGCAAGATGCGCGAGCGCGCGGGCATGACGGTCACCGAGGCCGCTCGGGCACTCGGCACGAGCCAAGGGCAGCTCAGCAACGTGGAGTCCGGCCGGTTCGGAGTGAGCCCCGACCGCATCCGGGCTCTGGCCGGCATCTACTCCTGCCCGGACCAGGGAATCATCGAGGCCCTGGTCGTACTGGCGACGGACAGGACGTTCGGCTGGTGGGAGTCGTACCGCGAAGTGCTGCCCTCGGGCCTTCTCGACCTCGCCGAACTCGAGCACCACGCCATCGCCGTGCGGACCGCGTACACCTCCCAGATGCCGGGGCTGCTGCAAACCGCCGACCACGCGCGCGAGATCTTCCGGCACGTCATCCCGGCGCCCACGCCGCCCGAGGTCGAGCACCGCGTCTCACATCGGATCAAGCGGCAGGGCGTGCTCTACGGCACCGAGCCGACTCCGTACCGGACCACCGTGCACGAGGCCGCTCTGCACATGCGCGTCGGCGGCCGGAGCGTGACCCGCGCGCAGTTGCACCATCTGCTGGACATGGGCGAACGGGAGCACATCACCATCCGTGTACTCCCTTACGAGGTCGGCGCGTTCCCTGGGTCGGGCCAGTCCATCAACTACCTGTACGGCCCCGTACCGCAGCTCGACACGGCGCAACTCGACCAGTTCCACGGTCCGGTACTCCTCGACGCGGAGGCTCTCCTCGACAAGTACCGGAATCTGCTCGACATCGTCGAAGCCACCGCACTCAGCCCCGAGAAGTCCCGGGATCTGATCCACGCGATCGCCCAGAAGCTGTGAAGGAGCCGGTATGTCCCCGCACCGCTGGGAGAAGTCGTCCTACTGCCAGGAAGGCGACGCCTGCGTCCACATATCCACCACCCCCACCGCCATACACCTCACCGACCGCCCCGCCCCACCCCACACCGTCCTCACCGTCGGCCCCGACGCCTTCGCCGCCCTTCTCCGGGCGCTGAAGTGCCGCGCGTTCACCGCAGGGTGAGGTCCGCGACCACCGCCGTGTGGTCGGAGGGCCGGACGCCGTCGACCGGAGCGTCGCCCGCCCGCCGCACGTGCTCGACGGTGCCGATGCCGTCCGGGCCGGCCGGGGCGCCGACGTGGATGTAGTCGATGCGCGTGCTCGGGCCGAGGCCCGGGTGCACGTACTCGTTCGCCGTGTCCCAGGTGGCGGACGGGGCCGCCGGGTCGGCGTACTCCCAGGCGTCGAAGAAGACCTGTCCCGGCACGACGGGAGCGGTGCGGAAGCCGCCGAAGAGGCGGATCTCGTCGGAGTCGGGCGCGGCGTTGAAGTCGCCGGTGACGACGGGTGGGAAGCCGGTGCCCGCGCGGTGGGCGGCGACGAACTCGGCGAGCGCCGTGACCTGGGTGCGGCGTACGGCGGAGGCGTGCAGCGGCGAGGACAGGTGGACGGTGAAGAAGGGGATCGGGTGGCCGGGGGCGTCCAGGCGGGCGTAGAGGGCGAGGCGTCCGTCGTCGAGGTCGGGGGGCGCGGGCAGTCGGAGCACCTCCCGCTCCACGACCGGCCACCGGCTCAGTACCGCGTTGCCGACCTCCACCCCGCTCTCCCCGATCCGCCGCTGCCAGCGCTCGGAAGCGGGCGAGGCGGCCCAGGTCCAGTGCAGGCCGAGTTCGCCGGCGAGCCATTCGGCGAGGTTCTCGCCGTCGGCCGCCCACACCTCCTGCAGGCCGACGACATCGGGCTGCAGATCCCGCAGCACCGACAGAACGGCCTTCTGCCGGTCGGCCCAGGGGCCGAAGCGCCACCACAGGTTCCAGGTCACCACCCGCATGAGGCCGCCCGCCTCTCCTGGAGGAACGTTCGAGGTTCCGCCGTCCGTCCGATCCCCCGTGAGAGACATTGAAGAGCATCGAGACCGCCCAGTGACAGGAGAACCGGAAACATGCCCCGCGACCCGGAGTCCAAGTACCGCGCCGTCACGGCCTTTCAGCGCCGTCTCAACGCCGTCGTGCGGCGGCTGCCGGCACACACCCTGCTGGAGACGACCGGGCGCGGTTCGGGGCTGCCGCGGCGGACCCCCGTCGGCGGGCGGCGGGTCGGCAGGGCGTTCTGGCTGGTCTCGGAGTTCGGCGAGCGGTCCCAGTACGTGCGCAACATCAAGGCGGACCCGCGGGTGCGGGTCCGCCTTCGCGGGCGCTGGTACACCGGGACGGCGCATCTCCTGCCGGACGACGATCCGGTGGCGCGGCTGCGCAGCCTGCCCCGGATGAACAGCCTGGCCGTGCGGGCGATGGGGGCGACGCTGCTGACGGTGCGGGTGGACCTCGACGAGTGACCGGGACCGGTCGGGCAGGGCGCCGGTCAGCAGGGCGGCAGGGTGGCCGATCAGCCGGCCAGCCCCTCGGCCGGTCAGCCCGTCGACCCGGGCAGCCGGCAGGCCGGACGGTCAGCCCGGCCAGACGATCGACTGCACCTCGCTGTACGCGTGCAGCGCGTACGAACCCACGTCCCGGCCGACCCCGCTCTTCCTGAACCCCCCGAACGGCGCCTCCATGTTGCGTCCGACGGTGTTCACGCCCACTCCCCCGGCCCGCAGCCGCCGGGCCACGCGGAAGGCCCGCGCCACGTCCCCCGACCACACGTAGTCGATCAGGCCGTAGTCGCTGTCGTTGGCGAGGGCGACGCCCTCCTCCTCGTCGTCGAAGGGGATCACCACGACCACCGGGCCGAAGATCTCCTCGCGGGCCACCCGCATGTCGTTGGTGCAGTCGGCGAGGAGGGTGGGGGCGACGTAGAAGCCGCGCTCGTGCGGCGGTCGTTCGCCGCCCGCCACCACCACCGCGCCCTCCTTGCGGCCCAGTTCGACGTAGGACTCCACCCGGTCCCGGTGGGCGGCGGAGATCACCGGGCCCACCACCGTGTCGGGTTCCCTGGGGTCTCCCACCTTCAACCGGGCTGCGTAGGCCGCGAGTTGCTCGACCAGGCGGTCGTAGACGCCCCGCTGTGCCAGCACCCGCGTCGGTGCCGTGCAGATCTGGCCGCTGTAGAAGGAGAAGGTGGTGCCGATCCCCGCCACCGCCGACGCCAGGTCCGCGTCGTCGAGGACCAGGGCCGCGCCCTTGCCGCCCAGCTCCATCAGCTGGCGTTTCATGGCGCGGCCGCACACCTCGGCGATGCGCTGCCCGACCGCCGTGGAGCCGGTGAAGCTCACCATGTCGACGTCGGCCGACTCCACCGCCGCCTCGCCGACCGAGGCCGACTGCCCGCAGACCACGTTCACCACGCCCGGCGGTGCCCCAGCCGCCTCCAGCGCCTGAGCCATCCGGTACACCGACAGCGGATCCTGCGGGGCCGGCTTCACGACCACCGTGTTGCCCATCGCGAGAGCCGGGGCGATCTTGCCCGCCGGGTTCGCCCACGGGTTGTTGTACGAGGTGATGCAGGTGACGACGCCGACCGGCTGGCGCACGGCGAGCGCGCCCATCACGCCCGCCTTCCCCATGGGGCCGGCCTCGTTGATCTGCGGGGCGATCGCCCACTCGGCGGGCTCCACGCGCGCGTAGCGCCGGAAGCGGGCCATGCCCACCCCGACCTGCATCGCCCGCGCCGTCGCCGTGGTGGCGCCGGTCTCCGCCCGCGCCAGCTCGGCGTACGGCGCGAAGTGGGCGCCGATGATGTCCGCCGCGCGGCCGAGGACCGCGGCCCGTTCCGCGGGCGGGGTCCTCGACCACGGGCCGGAGGCCTCGCGGGCCGCGGCACACGCCGCGGCCGCCTGGTCCCGCGACGCCTCCGGCGCCCAGCCGACGGTCTCCTCGGTCGCCGGGTCGGTGACGGCGTAGTGCCCGCCGCCGGGTTCGACCCACTCACCCCCGACGAACAGCCGCTGCCCGTCGGCCGCTTGGCTCACCGGGTGCTCACCGTCGTCGTGTCCCGCCCGGACCTGAGCACCGTGCCCGGTACGGCGCCGCTCACCACGTCGTCCCGGATCGCCTCGACGCCGTTGACCCACACGGCCCGCACCCCGATCGCCTTGGCGTCCAGGCGCGGACTGTCGCCCGGCAGGTCGTGCACCAGGGTGGCCTGGCCCGCGTCGATCCGTTCCGGGTCGAAGAGCACCAGGTCCGCATGGAAGCCCTCCCGCACCCGGCCCCGCTCGCGCAGCCCGAACAGCCGCGCCGGGTCGTCGGTCAGCATCTTCACCGCCTGCTCCAGACCGACCAGCTTGCGGCGGCGCAGGCAGTCGCCCAGGAAGCGGGTGGTGTACGGCGCCCCGCACATGCGGTCCAGGTGCGCCCCGGCGTCCGACCCGCCGAGCAGGACGTCCTCGTGCTGCCAGGTCTCGGCCCGCAGCGCCCAGGACGCCGGGTCGTTGTCGGTGGGCATCGGCCACAGGACGGTGCGCAGGTCGTCGGCGGCGCAGATCTCGACCAGGCAGTGGAAGGGGTCGAGCCCCCGCTCCCCGGCGATGTCCCGCACCACGCGCCCGGACAGGCCCTCGTTGGCCTCGCTGTAGGTGTCGCCGATGACGTACCGGCCGAAGTCGGCGAGCCGCCGGAAGACGCCCGCCTCCTTGGACTCGGCGCGCCGCAGCATCTCGGCCCGTACGTCCGCGTCGCGCAGCCTGGCGATCCGCTCCGGGACGGGCAGTCCCAGGATCGGCCCCCAGCCGGGTATCAGGTTCAGCGCGCAGAACGTGCCGAGCGACATGTTCATCGGCGTCAGGATCGGCATGGTGAGCGCGACGATCCGGCCGCCCGCCTTGCGCGCCCGTTCGCTCGCGAACAGCTGTCGCGGCACGCGCTCGGGGACGGCCGCGTCGATGGTCAGCACGTTCCAGTTCAGGGGCCGGCCGGCCGTGGCGCTCATCTCCACCAGCAGATCGATCTCGGCGTCGCCGAACTGGTCGAGGCAGCCCGCGACGATCGCCTCGATCTGTGTTCCCTCGTGCTCACCGACGGCCCGGGAGAGCGCGAGCAGCTCCGCCGGTTTCGCGTGCCGGGAGGCGACCGGCCGGCCGTCGCCGTCGGAGTGGGTGGAGGACTGGGTGGTGGAGAACCCCCAGGCGCCGGCGTCCATGGCCTCGTGCAGCAGCCTTACGATCTCGGCGAGTTGCTCCTCGCCGGGCTGCCCGCCGACCGCGTCGGGCCCCATCACGTACCGCCGCAGCGCACAGTGCCCGACCATGAAACCGGCGTTGACGGCGATCCGGCCCTCAAGAGCGTCCAGGTACTCCCCGAAGGAGTTCCAGCTCCAGGGCGCCCCTTCTTCCAGCGCCACCAGCGACATGCCCTCCACCTTGGACATCATTCGCCGGGTGTAGTCGGCGTCCTCGGGCCGGGCGGGGTTCAGCGGGGCGAGGGTGAAGCCGCAGTTGCCGGCGGCCACGGTGGTCACCCCGTGGTTCAGGGACGGCGTGGCGTACGGGTCCCAGAACAGCTGGGCGTCGTAGTGCGTGTGCGGGTCGACGAAGCCGGGCGCGAGGACGAGCCCGGCGGCGTCCTCCGACGAGCGCGTCTCCCCGGTCACGGTCCCGATGACGGCGATCCGCCCGTCGCGGATGCCGACGTCGGCGGTGTAGGCGGGCGCGCCCGTGCCGTCCACCACGGTGGCGCCCTTGATCAGGTGGTCGAGCATGACCCGCGCCCCCTCACACAGCCTGACGGAACCGCGAGGTCCGGTGAACGGGATCCGTGTCGATCTTCGGAATGACGTGCTCCCCGATCAGCCGGATCGTCTGCAGCGTCTCCTCCTTCGGCACCCCCACCGGCAGCCCGAAGCTCAGCTGGTCCGCGCCGGCCTGCTCCCACCGCTTGCACTGGGTGAGCACCTCGTCCGGGTCGCCGCAGATCAGCAACTCCTCCTCGATGAGGAGCTCGACGAACTCCGGTGTGTACTCGGGCAGCGTCTCCGGCCAGACCGGGAAGCCGTCGGGCCGCGGGAAGGTGTCGTGGTAGCGGAAGACCAGCGAGGGCAGGTAGTGCAGTCCGCCGTGCACGGCGATGTCGATGGCCTGCGCGTGCGTGGGCGCGCAGATCGCCGTCGTCGTCACCATCACGTTGTCGTTGACGAAGTCGCCGACCGGCTCCGCGTTCACGACCGCCGTCTTGTACTGCTCCAGCACCCACTCCATGTCGGACACCTTCTGGATGCTGAACCCCAGCACCCCGAGGCCCTTCTTCGCGGCCATCGCGTACGAGGGCGGCGATCCGGCGGCGTACCACATGGCGGGGTGCGACTTGCCGTACGGCTTGGGCAGGACCTTGCGCGGCGGCAGCTGCCAGTGCTTGCCCCGGAAGCCGGTGTACTCGTCCTGGAGCCACATCTTGGGGAACTCGGCGATGGTCTCCTCCCAGATCTCCTTGGTGTAGTTCATGTCGGTCACGCCCGGTATGAACCCGAGGATCTCGTGGGAGCCGGCCCCGCGGCCGCTGCCGAACTCGAAGCGGTTCTCGGTGAGGTGGTCGAGCATCGCGACCTTCTCGGCCACCTTGACCGGGTGGTTGACCTGGGCGAGCGGGTTGAAGATCCCGGAGCCGAGGTGGATGCGGTCGGTGGCGTGCGCCAGGTACCCGAGGAAGACGTCGTTGGCGGAGAGGTGCGAGTACTCCTCCAGGAAGTGGTGCTCGGACGCCCAGGCGTACTTGAAGCCCGACCGGTCCGCCTGGATGACGTACTCGGTCTCCTCCATCAGCGCCTTGTGTTCGGCGAGCGGGTCGGTCTCGGCGCGCTTGCCCACGTATCCCTGTACAAAGAGCCCGAATTCCAAGGCGGGTCACCATCCCTACGTTCCTGACGCACCGTCAGATTCTCTGCCGCCGAACTGTTGCACCGCGGGCATGCACCGTCAATAGCTGACGGCCAGTCAGATAGTGTCCGGGCGCCGGTCAGACGATCGAGACGCCCGCCAGCCAGCCCCCGTCGATCACGAACGGCTGCCCGGTGATGTAGGAGGAGTCGTCGCAGGTGAGGAAGAGGGCGAGGCGGGCCACCTCCTCCGGGCGCCCGATCCGGCCGAGCGGCACGAGCTTGCGGTACAGCTCGTCCAGCGCCCGGCTCATCCCCTCCGCGTCCGCCGCCGGGTCGAGCTGGGCGGGGTTGGACATCGCGGTGTCGATCGCGCCGGGACACATCGCGTTGACCCGGATGCGCCGGTCGGCCAGTTCCAGCGCGGCGACCCGGGTGAGGCCGAGGACGGCGTGCTTGGTGGCGGCGTAGGAGCCCACCGCGGCCATGCCGGTCACGGCCGTGTAGGAGGCGGTGTTGACGATCGTGCCGCCGTCCTCCATCACCGGCGCCACCGTCTTCATGCCGAGGAAGCAGCCGACCTGGTTGACCTGCACGACCTGCATGAACTCGTCGAGGGGGGTGTCGAGCAGGGAGTTGAAGCGCAGGATGCCGGCGTTGTTGACCAGCCCGTCGATGCGGCCGTAGGCGTCCTTGACCGTGCCGACCGCCGACCGCCACTCGTCCTCCCGGCTCACGTCCAGGTGGACGTAGCGGGCACCCAGTTCCTCGGCGAGCGCCCGGCCCTGTTCGTCCAGCACGTCGGCGACCACGACCTCGGCCCCCTCCGCTCCGAACAGGCGGGCCTCCTGCTCCCCCTGTCCGCGCGCCGCACCGGTGACGATCACGACGCGTCCGTCCAGCTTGCCCATGCCGTACTCCTCAGAGATGGGGCGCCACGTCGGCGCCGAACGCGGCCATCTGGTCGGTGAGTTCGCTCCGGCTGCGGCAGCGGAACCGCACCTGGATCTGGTGCACGCCCATCGCCCGGTACGCGCGCAGGGACTCCGCGAGCCTCTCCGGGGAGCCGGTGAGGGTGCGCCGCCCGACGTCCCAGCCGGGCGTGCCGACGTACAGCGGCTCGGTGATGGCGCCGACGGTGATCGGGTCCTCGACGCCGGCCTCGGCGCGCAGCCGGTTGAGCGTGCCGATCTGCTGGGGCAGACGGTCCCGCGGGTCGCCCTGCGGCAGCCAGCCGTCGCCCTTGACGGCGGCCCGGCGCACGGCGGCGGGCGAGGAGCCGCCGACCCAGACGGGGACCTTCTGCTGTGCGGGCCTCGGCAGCTGGCCCAGGCCCTCGAAGTCGTAGAGCTTGCCGTGGTGTTCGGGGAACTCCTGCGGGCCGAGCGCGGCGCGCAGGGCGTCGATGGTCTCGTCGAGCACGGCCCCACGCCGCTCGAAGTCGGCGCCGAGGACCTCGAACTCCTCCCGGACGTGCCCGGCCCCGACGCCGAGGATCAGCCGGCCTGCGGCGAGGTGGTCGAGGGTCGCGTACTGCTTGGCGGTCAGCAGGGGGTGCCGCAGCCCCACGACGGCGACGTGACTGAGCAGCCGCACGCGCCCGGTCACGCCCGCGAGGTAGGCGAGGGTGGCCACGGGGTCGTACCAGACGGTGCTCATGGCGGAGGCCAGACGGCGCGGGATGGCGACGTGGTCGCAGCTCGCGACGTAGTCGAAGCCGGCGCGCTCGGCGGTGCGGGCGATCTCCACCAGGTCCCCCGGCCCGGCGCCGGCCTCCCAGCCCTCGGCGTACATCGTGCTCTGGGACTGGACGGGCAGCTGGATGCCGTAGGCGAGACCGGTGCTCACCGCGCCCCGCTCCACAGTCCCTCGCCGGTCAGGCCCAGCAGCTCGATGGCGTTGCCGCGCACGATCCGCTCCACCACGTCCGGTGCCAGGTGGCCCATCTGTGCCTCGCCGACCTCGCGGGACTTGGGCCAGGTGGAGTCGGAGTGCGGGTAGTCGGTCTCGTACAGGACGTTGCCCAGGCCGATGGCGTCGAGGTTCCTGAGCCCGAAGGCGTCGTCGAAGAAGCAGCCGTGGACGTGCTCGGCGAAGAGTTCGGACGGCGGGCGGTGGACCTTGTCGGCGACCCCGCCCCAGCCGCGGTTCTCCTCCCAGACCACGTCCGCGCGCTCCAGGATGTAGGGGATCCAGCCGATCTGGCCCTCGGCGTACATCACCTTCAGGTTCGGGAAGCGCTCGAACTTGCCGCTCATCAGCCAGTCGACCATGGAGAAGCAGCAGTTGGCGAAGGTGATGGTCGAACCGACCGCGGGCGGGGCGTCCTTGGAGGTGGAGGGCATCCGGCTGCTGGAGCCGATGTGCATGGCGACGACCGTGCCGGTCTCGTCGCAGGCGGCGAGGAAGGGGTCCCAGTCGTCGCCGTGGACGGAGGGCAGGCCCAGGTAGGGCGGTATCTCGGAGAACGCGACCGCGCGGACGCCGCGGGCCGCGTTGCGCCGCACCTCGGCGGCCGCGAGCTCGGGGTCCCACAGGGGTATGAGCGTGAGGGGGATCAGCCGGCCCCGGGCCTTCGGGCCGCACCACTCCTCCACCATCCAGTCGTTGTACGCCCGCACGCACAGCAGGCCGAGCTCGCGGTCCTTGGCCTCGGTGAAGGTCTGGCCGCAGAAGCGCGGGAAGGTCGGGAAGCACACCGCGGACTGGACGTGGTTGACGTCCATGTCGGCGAGGCGCTGCGGGACGTCGTAGGAGCCGGGCCGCATCTGCTCGTAGGTGATGATCTCGAGCTTGATCTCGTCCCTGCTGTAGCCGACCGCCGTGTCCAGCCGGGTGAGGGGGCGGTGCAGGTCCTCGTAGACCCACCAGTCGCCGACCGGGCCCTCGTCGCCGGGACCGCCCATCACCGGCCGGAACCGGCCGCCCAGGAAGGACATTTCCTTCAGCGGGGCGCGCACGATGCGCGGTCCGGTGTCCTGGTACTTCCTCGGCAGGCGGCTGGTCCAGACGTCGGCGGGCTCCACGGTGTGGTCGTCGACGGAGATGATCAGGGGAAACGCGTCCTGGGTGCCGGGTTGGGTGTCCATGGCGGCCACGGTAGCGCCGATCTGACGGTCCGTCAGCTATGCGGCCGCGGAGATCTTGGCGCTCGGATCCGGCCCGAAAGTGTGCGAAGACCGGGTGTGGGCCTTGTGACATCCCACGCGTCTGCCTGTGAGCGCGCTCTCCACAGCTGACGCATCCGCCGTGGACAAGGCAGACTGACGGGGTTGCTCACAGGGTCTAGGGGGACGGCGATGGACGGTGTACCGCGAGTGCCGGAGCAGAGGCGTGCCGGCTCCTCGGCGGAGCCTGCCGCGCTGGCCTTCGCCGTGCTCGGTCCGGTGCGGGCCCGGCGCGGCGACGAGGTCGTCGCCACCGGCTCCCCCCAGCAACGCGCCCTGCTCGCCGCCCTGCTGCTGCGCGAGGGCCGTACCGCGACCGCGGCCGAGCTGATCGACGCCCTGTGGGGCGAGGAGCCGCCGTCGCAGGCGCTCGCGGCGCTGCGGACGTACGCCTCCCGGCTGCGCAAGGTGCTGGACCCCGGGGTCCTGGTCAGCGAGTCCGGCGGTTACGCGGTGCGCGGGCTCGGCGAGGGCGCGCTGGACCTGGCGGTGGCGCAGGAGCTGGCGGCCGAGGCGGAGAAGGCGCGCGGCGCCGGCGACCTGTGCCGGGCGCGTGCGGTGCTGGGCCGGGCGCTCGCGCTGTGGGAGGGCGAGACGCTGGCCGGGGTGCCGGGCCCGTACGCGGAGGCGCAGCGGGTCCGCCTGGAGGAGTGGCGGCTGCAACTGCTGGAGTCCCGGCTGGACATGGACCTGGAACAGGGCTGCCACGCGGAGGCCGTGTCGGAGCTGACCGCGCTGACCGCCGAGCACCCCCTGCGCGAGCGGCTGCGCGAGCTGCTGATGCTGGCGCTGTACCGCAGCGGCCGGCAGGCGGAGGCCCTGGCGGTCTACACGGACACCCGGCAGCTGCTCGCCGCCGAGCTGGGCGTGGACCCGCGGCCCGGCCTGCGGGAACTGCAGCAGCGGATCCTCCAGGCCGACCCGGGACTCGCGGAGCCGTCCGCCCCGGCGGCCGAGCCGGCCTCCGCGCCGGTGCGGCCGGCCCAACTCCCCGCGACCGTGCCCGACTTCACCGGGCGTTCGGCCTTCGTGGCCGAGCTGGGCGAGGTGCTGGCCTCGGCCGAGGGCCGCGTCATGGCCGTCTCGGCGGTCGCGGGCATCGGCGGCGTGGGCAAGACGACGCTCGCCGTGCACGTCGCCCACCAGGCACGGGCCGCCTTCCCGGACGGGCAGCTGTACGTCGACCTGCAGGGCGCGGGGGCGAGTTCGGCGGAGCCGGAGACGGTGCTCGGCTCCTTCCTGCGCGCGCTCGGCACGGCGGACCCGGCGATCCCCGACTCCCTGGAGGAGCGCGCGGCGCTGTACCGCTCGGTCCTGGACGGCCGCCGCGTGCTGGTGCTGCTGGACAACGCCCGGGACGCGGCCCAGGTGCGGCCCCTGCTGCCCGGCACCGAGGGCTGCGCGGCCCTGGTGACGTCGCGGGTGCGGATGGTCGACCTGGCCGGCGCGCACCTGGTCGACCTGGACGTGATGTCGCCGGACGAGGCGCTGTCGCTGTTCACGAAGATCGTGGGCGAGGAGCGGGTGGCCGCCGAGCGGGAGGCCGCCCTGGACGTCGTCGCGGCCTGCGGCTTCCTCCCGCTGGCCATCCGGATCGCGGCCTCCCGGCTGGCGGCCCGGCGCACCTGGACCGTCTCCGCCCTCGCCGCGAAGCTCGCGGACGAGCGCCGCCGCCTGGACGAGCTCCAGGCCGGCGACCTCGCGGTCAAGGCGACCTTCGAACTCGGCTACGGCGCGCTGGAACCGCCCCAGGCACGGGCGTTCCGGCTGCTGGGCCTGGCGGACGGCCCGGACATCTCGCTGGCGGCGGCCGCGGCGGTCCTCGACCTACCGCCGGAGGAGACGGAGGACCTGCTGGAGTCCCTCGTCGACACCTCGCTGCTGGAGTCGGCGGCGCCCGGCCGCTACCGCTACCACGACCTGGTCCGGCTCTACGCGCGCGCGTGCGCCGAGCGCGACGAGTCGCCGCCGGACGCGGGAGCGCCTCCCCCGCCTTCCGGGCAGTGGGGCAGGCTCGCGGCGATCTCCCGGCTGCTGGACTTCTACCTGGCCACGGCGGCCGGGGTGTACGCGACGGAGCGGCCGGGCGACCGACTGGTGGACCACCTGGAGCCGACGACGTATCCCGGCCTCCGCTTCGGGGACCGGCACGAGGCGCAGGACTGGCTGTACGCGGAGGCGGTCTGCCTGCTGGCCTGCGTCGCGCAGTCCGCGGGCCGGCCGGAGACCCTCGCCCGCGCCATCGACCTGCTGTGGGCCGCCCACGACCTGTCCGAGTCGGGCGCCAACGCCAAGGGCTACGAGGCGACCGCGGAGGCGGTGCTGGCGGCGGCCCGGCTCCACGGCGACCCACGGGCCGAGGCGCGCGCCCTGACCACGCTGGTCAACGTCCATCACGTCAGCGGCCGTTTCGAGCAGGCGGGCCGGGAGGCCGAGCGCGCCACGCTCCTCGCGCGGCAGGCGGGCGACCTCCTGCCGGTCTGCTGGGCGGGCAACGCGCTCGGCATCATCGCGCTCTACCAGAGCCGTCACCAGGACGGCGAGGAGCATCTCTCGCAGGCCATCGAGCACTTCCGCACACTGGGCGACCGTCCCGGCGAGGCCAGCGCCCTGTGCAACCTCTCCCGCATCCACCTCGCCACCGGGCGGACGGCCGGCGCGGTCGCGCTGGCCCGGGAGGGCATCGAGATCTACGACGCCATGGGCAACACCATGCGCGGCGCCAACGCCCGCTACGCGCTCGGCCTGGCGCTCACCCAGAGCGGCGAGCTGGACTCCGCGGCCGAGCGGCTGCACGAGGCGCTGGAGGTGTTCCGGGACAGCCGCCAGCGCCTGTGGGAGGGCATGAGCCTGTTCCGCCTGGCCGAGGTCGACCTCGCCGCCCGGCGCCCCGCGCAGGCCGCCACCCGTGCCGAGATGGCGCTGACCGTGCTGCGCGGCATCGGCGGCGAGTGGCGCCGGGGCAACGTCCTGACGGTCCTCGGCCGCGCCCTCGCCGGCATCGGCCAGATGGGCCGCGCGCGGGTCTGCTGGCGTGAGGCCATGGGGATCTACGAGGAGCTGGGCTCGCCCGAGGCCGCGGAGGTGCGGGCCCTGCTGACGCCCGTGCAGGCGGCCTGACGGACCCGGGGACCGTCGCCACGGGCCCCGGCCGAGGCGTTCATCGTTCGTTTATCGCCGCGCGCCATGCTGGACGCAGTCGATCCGTCGCGTCGGGGGGCAGACGGGTCACTGCTGAGGGGCCGCCACCTGCGAACCGGTGGGAGCGCCCCGCAAGGGCCCGTCCGGCCGCCCTCGGGGGAGCGACCGGACGGGCCCTGGCCATCCATCCATGTGAACCGTCCCGAAGGGGAGTTGACGACCATGAGCGACCAGCTCAAGCCCGCCGACCTGCACGCCACCGGCACCACCGACGGCGAGGTGACCACCCAGGACCTGCACGCCACGGACGAGCCCGTGACGACGGACGACCTGCACGCCACCGACGAGCCCGTCGAGACCAAGGACCTGCACGCCACCTCGGAGCCGTTCAAGCCGGCCGAGTAGGGCTCCCCGCAAGGGGATCGACCGCGGCGGCGCGGAGGGGAGCCGCCGCGGTCCTCGTGCGTGCGCGGCGGCGCTACCGTGTGCGGCCACGCAGCTCCCCCTTGACCACCTTCCCGCTCGCGTTGCGCGGCAGCTCCGTCAGGAACTCCACCTGCCGCGGCACCTTGTAGTTGGCCATCTCGCGCCGGGCCCAGGCGATCAGGTCGTCGCCGGTGAGCACCGAGCCGGGCCGCCGGACGACGTAGGCCCTGCCGACCTCGCCCAGCCGCGGGTCCGGCACGCCGACGACCGCGACGTCCGCCACCGCCGGGTGCAGGCCGAGCAGTTGCTCGATCTCCGCCGGGTAGGCGTTGAAGCCGCCGACGATGTACATGTCCTTGATGCGGTCGGTGATGCGCAGGTTGCCGTCCTCGTCCAGCACGCCCACGTCCCCGGTGCGCAGCCAGCCGTCCCGCGTCAGCGTCCGCTCCGTGGCGGCCGCGTCCTCGTAGTAGCCGCGCATCACGTTGAAGCCGCGCACCAGGACCTCGCCGGGCCGTCCGCGCGGCGCCTCCACCCGCACCTCGGTGCCCGGGATCGCCCGTCCGGAGGTCGAGGCGATCACCGCCGGGGAGTCGCCGCGCCGGCACATCGTCACGATGCCGCTGGCCTCCGAGAGGCCGTACGCCGTCAGGACCGTCTCCACGCCCAGCTCCCCGCGCAGCCGCTCCACCAGCCGCAGGGGCACCACGGCGGCGCCCGTCACCACCAGCCGCAGGGCCGAGAGGTCGTGGGTGTCGCGGGCGGGATGGTCCAGCAGGGACTGGTGCAGGGTCGGCGGGCCCGGCAGCACCGACACCCGCTCCGCGGCGATGTTGGCCAGCACGGTGTCGATGTCGAAGACCGGCTGGGGGATCATCGTCGCGCCGCGCATCAGACAGGCCAGCACCCCGGCCTTGTAGCCGAAGGTGTGGAAGAAGGGGTTCACGATCAGATAGCGGTCGCCCTGCCGGAGCCCGGCGAGATCGCACCAGATCTCGTACGCCCTGAGCGTCTGCGCGTGCGTGATCACCGCGCCCTTGGGACGGCCCGTCGTGCCGGACGTGAAGACGATGTCCGACGGCCGGGAGCCGTCCACGGCCGCCTCGCGGGCCCGTACCTCCGCCTCACCCACCCCGTCGCCGCCGGCCAGGAAGTCCTTCCAGGTGCGGAAGTCGGCGGGCGCGTCGTCGGAGAGCACCACCACCTGCTCCAGGTCCGGCAGCCCCGGGCCCCGGGCGATCTCCCGCCGCAAGGACGCCACGTACGAGGTCCCCAGGAACGTGCCGGTCACGAACAGCAGCCGCGCCCCGCTGCGCCGCAGCACATCGGCCGCCTCGCCGCCCTTGAAGCGGGTGTTCACCGGCACCAGCACCGCGCCCGCCGACACCGCGCCGAGCGCCGCCACGATCCAGTCCAGCGAGTTGGGGGCCCAGAGGGCGACCCGGTCGCCCGGCGCGACCCCGCCCGCCATGCAGGCCGCCGCCGAACGCTCGACGCGGGCGCCGAGTTCGGCGTACGAGACCCGCGTGCGCCCGTCCACCACCGCCTCGGCGTCCGCGTACCGACCGGCCGCGGACCGGACGAGTTCCGGAATGCTCCCCCACTCCAAGTCACCGCGCACCACGACCTCCAGACCCACTAGCTGACTACCCGTCAGATTAGCGGTAGCCTGACGCCCTGTCAGCAGCCGCTTCAGCATGCGGAGGTGCGCGCAGCATGACGTCAGGCACCGGCCTCAAGGACGCCACCGCGATCGTCGGCATCGGTCAGACACCCTTCGCCAAGAACCTCCCGGACGACGAGAGAACCCTGGCCTGCCGGGCCGTTCTCGCCGCCCTCGACGACGCCGGCATCGACCCCGGCGAGGTCGACGCCCTCGCCTCGTACACCATGGAGGAGACGGACGAGGTCGAGCTGGCGAAGGCGGTCGGCCTCGGCGACCTCACCTTCTTCAGCAAGGTCGGCTACGGCGGCGGCGGTTCGTGCGCCACCGTCGCCCACCTGGCCACCGCCATCGCCGGCGGACAGGCGGGCGTCGGCGTCGCCTGGCGCTCGCGCAAGCGCGGCAGCGGGCCCCGGCCCTGGCGCAACACCACCGTCCAGCTGCCCACGCCCGCCCAGTGGACGCGGCCCTACGGCCTGCTGCGGCCGGTGGACGAGATCGCCATGCTCGCCCGGCGCTACCTGCACGAGTTCGGCGCCACCCGGGACCACCTGTTCAACGTCGCGCTCGCCTGCCGCAACCGGGCCAACCAGAACCCCGCCGCGGTCATGTACGAGCGGCCCCTGACCCGCGAGATGTACATGACCTCCCGCTGGATCAGCGAGCCGCTGTGCCTGTTCGACAACTGCCTGGAGTCGGACGGGGCGCTGGCCTGCGTGGTCGTCTCCGCGGAACGGGCACGCGACTGCCGCCGGCCCCCCGTCTACGTCCACTCCGCCGCCCAGGGCCTGCCCGCGCAGCACCACGGCATGGTCAACTACTGGAACGACGACCCGCTCACCGGCCCCGCCTGGTCCGCCGCCCGCCACCTGTGGAAGCACGCCGACTTCACGCCCCAGGACGTGGACGTGGCCCAGATCTACGACGCGTTCACCGCGCTCGTACCGCTCTCCCTGGAGGGCTACGGCTTCTGCGGCCGGGGTGAGGGCGGCGCCTTCACCGAGCAGGGCGCCCTGGAGATCGGCGGCCGGCTGCCGCTGAACACCGGTGGCGGCGGGCTCAGCGAGGCGTACGTGCACGGGTTCAACCTCATCACCGAGGGGGTCAAGCAGCTGCGCGGCACCAGCACCGCGCAGGTCCCGGGCGCCGCCACCTGCCTGGTCACCGCCGGCGAGGGCGTCCCCACCTCCGCGCTGCTCCTGAGGAGTTGATCCACGATGCTCTCCCCCGTCACCGATCCCGACGGCGCCCCCTTCTGGGACTACGCGCGCCAGGGCGAACTCCGCGTGCAGGCCTGCGCCTCCTGCGGCGAACTCCGCTTCCCGCCACGCCCCTGCTGCCCGCACTGCCGGTCCTTCGCGAGCGAGTGGCGCAGGGTCTCCGGCCACGGCCGCGTCTGGTCCTACGTCGTCCCGCACCCGCCCCTGCTGCCCGGCTACGCCGAGCAGGCGCCGTACAACGTCGTCGTCGTCGAACTCGTCGAGGCGCCCCGCATCCGGCTGGTCGGCAACCTGGTCGCCGAGGCCGGTGCCCGCCTCGACTCCGTACCGCCCGAACGCATCCGGATCGGCGCCCGGGTGCAGGTCGTGTTCGGCGCGGACGGGCTGCCGCGGTGGGTCCTGGAGCGGGTATGACGACCGCCGTGCGGTTCACCGCCGACCGGGACACCGGCGTCGCGGTCGTCACCCTCGACCGCCCGGACCGGCTCAACGCCGTCGACCTCACCATGCGGGACGAACTGCGGGCGGTCTGGCGGGAGGTGCGGTTCGACGACTCCGTACGGGCCGTCGTCCTGACGGGGGCGGGCGGTCGGGCGTTCTGCACCGGCCTGGACCGCGACGCCGTCGTACCGCAGCCCCCCTCCCCCTACATGGCGGACGACCCGCTCCTGCGCGTCGGCCCGAAGTCCAACGACTGCTGGAAACCGGTGATCGCCGCCGTGCAGGGCATGGCCTGCGGGGGCGCCTTCTACCTGCTCGGCGAGAGCGACTTCCTCGTCGCCGACACCACCGCCTCCTTCTTCGACCCGCACACCGCCTACGGCATGGTCAGCGCCTACGAATCGGTGCTGATGGCGCAGCGGATGCCGTACGGCGAAGCGGCCCGGATGATGCTCATGGGCACCGCGGAGCGGATGTCCGCCAAGCGCGCCTTCGCCATCGGCCTCGTCTCCGAGCTCACCGAACCCGGCGGGGCGCTCGCGGCGGCGACCGCCTGCGCCGCCGTGCTCGCCGGGTATCCGGCCGAGGGTGTGCAGGGCACCGTACGGGCCCTGTGGGCCGCCAGGGAACCGGCGATCGCGGCCGGGTTCGCCCAGGCGCCGCACCTGATCGCGCTCGGCAACCTGCCGGGCGACCGGCAGGCGGAGCTGTTCACGGCGCGGCGCGGGGCGTTCCGGACGCGCTGACGTCAACTCACCGGCCGGGCCGACCGGGCCAGTGCGCAGTGGTCGACGCGGGCGGCGCCGCCGCTCACGTACGCGCGCACCGTCACCGTCCCGTTCGCCGGCACGTCCACCTGGTCGAGCCGGCTGCCGACGGCCGCGTTCCCGGCGTCCTCGAAGGTCACGTCCACCGTGAAGGTGCCGTCCGTGCCGTTCGGGTTGGTGACCTCGACGGTCGCGTACGGCCGCGTGGCGGTCGCGCAGCTCACCAGTCTCGTGGTCGCGTCCCGCAGCCGCGACGCGGTGGGCGTGGAGCCCGCCGAGCCGGAGCGGCCGTGGCCGTAGGAGGTGCGCCGGGTGATCGTCGAGCTGTCGTGGTCCTGCGCGCTGCTGCTGCAGCCGCCCCCGCTGCTCCCGTGGCTCCCGCGGCTCTTGCGGACACCGTGGTGCCCGTGCCCCGTGAACCCGGTCAGCGAGAGGACCACGAATCCCAGTACCGCCGTGAACTTGAGTCTGCGTCCCCGTAGATGCATGCCGAGACTCTATCGATCACCTGTCACGAGCATGTCACCGCGTGGCACCCGTCGCGTGCCCGGCGTAGCGTCTGCCTGGGACGGCCGCCGTCCGGACCCTTCCGTGAACCCGTGCGACGGCCGTCACCGAACCGCCTACGTGGTACGGGCCGTTCCGGTGCCCTTCTCCGCGTCCAGCGCGTACACGCAGCGGTCCTTGCTGCACGCGTACACGACGCCGTCCCTGACCACCGGCGAGCCGGTGATCTCGCCGCCGGTCGCCAGCTTCCAGCGCAGCCGTCCGTCGTCGGCCTTCAGCGTGTAGAGCAGATGGTCGGTCGAGCCGAAGTGGATACGGCCCGCGGCCACCGCCGGGGCGCCCACGATCTCGCCGCCCGACTGGAAGCGCCACTTGGGCGTGCCGGTGACCGCGTCCAGGGTGTACAGCCCCTTGCCGCTGCCCACGTGCACATGCCCCGCCGCCACCAGCACCGGTTCGGTCGACGCACGGGACTCGGTGGCGATGCGCCAGCGGTCGCGGCCGTCGGCGGCGTCGAGGGCGTAGACCGTGCCGAGGTAGTCGGCGAGATAGATGCCACCGCCGGTCACCGCCGGGCCCGGCGCGAACGTGGGCGGGCTGAGGAAGACCGCCGGGGCCTCGAAGTGCCAGCGCACCCGGCCGCTCGCCACCTCGATCGCCAGCACCCGGCTGCCGGCGCAGACGTACACATGGCCGTCCGGCGCGTACGTCACCCGCAGCGGCACCCCGCCGCAGGAGGCCGCGTCGCCGATCGGGTACGACCAGCGCTCGTCGCCCGTACGGGCGTCCAGGGCGCGCAGCCGGGCGTCCTGCCAGACGTAGACGGTGCCGTCGTGCACCGCGGGCCCCGCCTCGGGCGACTCGAAGTCGGTCTGGGCTCCGGTGAGCTCCCACAGCTTCTGCCCGCCGGCGGCCTCCCACGCCTGGACGCCGCCGCCGCGCGTGCCGGTGACGACCGTGCCCCGGTCGGCCTGGAGCGAGTAGACCCAGGCGTCGGTGGACAGCCGCCACAGGTCCGCTCCCTCGCGGCAGTCCAGGGCGAACAGGGTGGGCCCGTCGGAGGCGTGGATCCGGCCGTCCGAGATCGCCATCGACCAGGCCACGTCCCGCGTCTTGAAGCGCCGGCGGCCGGTGGCCACGTCCAGGGCGTGCACCTCGAAGGAGGTGACGTAGACGAGGTCGCCCGCGACCGAGGGGGTGCCCCACACGTCGTTCGACATCCGGAAGCGCCAGGGGCGCCAGCCCGCCGGGGCCTCGGGGGGCGCGGAGGGCAGCGCCGTGGGCACGACGGGGTCGGCGCCGTTGACGCCGGGGCGCGGCTTGGACCAGGTGCCGGCCAGTGCCGCTTCGGGAGGGGGCGCCTGCACGGCGGCGGCGCGCACGTCGGAGACCCGCGGTCCGGGCCCGATGGGCACCTGGGCGCCGGCCAGCCGCACCGGTCCGGTGTCGGGGACGCCGGCGGCCACCGGCACCACGGGGTCGTGCGGGGGCAGGGGCGGCACGCCCCCGGGCCGCGCGCCGCCTGCGCCGCGGCCGCCGCCCTGGGCGCCGGGCTTGACCGCGGGGCGGCCGTTGCGCCGCCCCTCGATGAGGGCGACCGCCTTCTCCGGCAGCCAGGCCGAGGCCGTGCCGCTGTCGTCGGAGCCCGAGCCGAAGAGGTGCGGGGCCAGCTGGGCCTGGAGGTCGGCCGGGTTCGGGCGGCCCGTGGCCTCCATCTGCATGCAGGACTCGATCAGCGGGCGCAGCTCCTCGGGCAGGCCCTGGAGGTCGGGCCCCTCCCTGAGCAGCATGAAGACCGTCTCGACCGGGTTGGCGCCGTGGAAGGGCGGGTGCCCGGTCGCGGCGAAGACGAGCATCGAGCCGAGCGAGAAGACGTCGCTCGCGCCGGTCACGCTGCGCGAGTCCTTGGCCTGCTCCGGCGACATGTACGCGGGCGTGCCCACGGCCACGTTCGTCATCGTCAGACGCGTGTTCGAGACACCGGACGCGATACCGAAGTCGATGACCCGGGGACCGTCCTCCACGACGAGCACGTTCGACGGCTTCAGGTCGCGGTGCACCAGCCCCGCGCCGTGGATCGACTGCAGCGCCTCGGCGACACCGGCCGCCAGCCAGCGCACCGCCTGGGCCGGGAGCGGCCCGCAGTCGTTCACTATCTCCTCGAGGGAGGGCGCGGGGACGTAGGCGGTGGCCAGCCACGGCACGGCCGCACGGGCGTCGGCGTCGACCACGGCCGCCGTGTAGAAGCCGGAGACCGCACGGGCGGCCTCGACCTCACGCGAGAAGCGGACGCGGAACAGCTGGTCCTCGGCGAGCTCCGTACGGACGGTCTTGATCGCCACACGCCGGCCGGACGCCGAGCGCGCGAGATAGACCAGCCCCATGCCGCCGGCACCGAGCCGTCCCAGCACCTCGAACGGACCGATACGCCGCGGATCGTGCTGCGTCAGCTGATCCACCACTTGCCTGCCACCTCCCCGTCCGGGCCGCGCCGCCCACCTTTGCACGCGACCCCGTGCAGCGTCTCACCACCGCACCGCCATGGCGGCACGCACCCCGATTCTTCCTGGCCCGGGCACTGGTTGCGAACCCGGGGTCGAGTCGGGATGTCTCACCCCAAATGGGTACGTTTCATCGCTCGGTCTGGTTCAGTCGCTCCAGTACGGCGAACGATGCCCCCTGATTGTCGGTGACGACGGCCACCCTTCCGTACGACGTCTCGAATGGTGGCGCCTGGATCCGACCGCCGAGACGGCTCACCGTACCGAGAACGGCCTCGCAGTCGTCGACGCCGAAGTGGACCAGGAAGTGCGGCGGCATCTCGGCCGGGAAGACCTCCGAGACCGGCGCCCGCCCGAAGTCGGGCTCGGCGTCCGGCCCGAACAGGGCCTCGTGGAAGAGCTCGCCGTAGAAGACGTTGGCGGCCTCGGTGTCGCGGGCGTACAGCTCCGCCCAGACGAAGGTGCCGGTCTCGTGCCGCCTGCCGAAACCCGGATGGCCGGCCGGCTCCCAGAGGCCGAAGACGGCGCCCTCCGGGTCGGTGACCAGCGCGGACGTGCCCAGGTCCGCCAGCGGCACGGGTGTGGTCACGACCTGTCCGCCGGCGGCGTGGATCCGGTCGGCCAGCCCCTCCGCGTCCGGCGTCGCGAAGTACACCGTCCACACGGTCGGCAGCCGCCCGTCCGTCTTGCGCGCGAGCCCGGCGACCGCCTCCCCCTCGCGCCGCGCCCAGCAGGAGCCGGGCACCTCGGGCCGGTCCTCGAAGGTCCACCCGAAGAGCTCACCGTAGAACCGCCTGCCCGCCTCCACGTCGGAAAGCTGTGCGTCCACCCAGCACGGGACGCCCTCCGTGTACGCGGCTGCCCTGTTTTCGGCCATAGCGCCAAAGTAACCGCGGCGCACGCGGCCCGCAGACCAGGCACACCCGCCTCCACGCCCTCATGCACCCCATTTGCAGTCGGCCGAATCGCGCTCCGATCACCCCTCGGTAAGCTGACGGCATGACAGGACAAGTGCGTACCGTCGACGGCCGCGTGGCCGGCCGGCGTGGGCAGGCGACCCGGCAGAAGCTGCTCGACTGCCTCAGCGAGATGCTCAGCTCCTCCCCCTACCGGGACGTCAAAGTCATCGATGTCGCCCGGAAGGCGGGCACTTCGCCCGCCACCTTCTACCAGTACTTCCCGGACGTCGAAGGCGCCGTCCTGGAGATCGCCGAGCAAATGGCCACCGAGGGAGCCGGGTTGACCGAGCTGCTCGAGGGCCGGTCGTGGGTCGGCAAGGCCGGCTGGCAGACCGCGCAGGAACTCGTCGACGGCTTCCTGGAGTTCTGGCGCCGGAACGACGCGATCCTGCGCGTGGTCGACCTCGGTGCGGCCGAGGGCGACAAGCGGTTCTACAAGATCCGCATGAAGATCCTGAACTCCGTGAACAACTCCCTTGCCGACTCGGTCGCCGAACTCCAGGCCAAGGGCCGCGTCGACAAGGACGTGAACCCCGCCGCGGTGGCCGGCTCACTGGTCGCGATGCTCGCGGCCGTCGCCTCGCACCAGAAGGGCTTCCAGACCTGGGGCGTCAAGCAGGCCGAACTCAAGCCGAATCTGGCGCTGTTGGTGCACCTGGGCGTGACGGGAAGGAAGCCGACGAAGTAGCGGGCCGCGCCCCCCTTTTTTCCGGTATCCAGGCCCCCAAGTCCTGTCTGGCAGGCGGTGGTTCACGGTCGATCCCGTGGATCACCGCCTGTTGTGCTGTGCGGGCAGCGGACGGTCCCTGACCACGTGCTTCATCACCAGCGTGGAGGTGAGCCGCTGCACCCCGGGCAACGTGGCCAGCCGCTCGTCGTACAGCCGCTGGTAGCCGGCCAGGTCGGCGGCGACGACCCGCAGCAGATAGTCCGGCTCCCCGAACAGCCGCTGCGCCTCCACCACCTCCGCCACCTCGCCGAGCGCCCGCTCGAACCCCGCGACCGTCTCCCGGTCCTCCTGCCGCATGGAGACGAAGACCAGCGCCTCGAAGGCGAGCCCGACGGCCGCGGGCTCGACGACGGCGCGGTAACCGCTGATGGCTCCCGAGCGCTCCAGCTCACGCAGCCGCCGGTGGCACGGCGAGACGCTGAGGCGCACCCGCGCGGCCAGTTCGGTCACGGTCAGCCGCCCATCCCGCTGAAGCTCGGCAAGGATGTGCCTGTCCACGTCGTCCATGAAGAAGATTCTTCCATTGATGCCCCGATCACGGGCAAAATTCGGGAACACCTTCGCTCCGTTCGCGCCTAATGTCCCCCTCATGAACGCGGCACCCCTGCTCTCCTTCCTCGCCCTCGACCTGCTCCTCGTCTGCGTACCGGGGGCGGACTGGGCGTACGTGATCGCGGCCGGGGTGCGCGGCCGGCCGGTGGCGCGGGCGGTGGCGGGGCTGGTCGCCGGGTACGCGGTGCACACGGCGCTCGCCGTCGCCGGCCTCGCCGTCCTGGTGGCGAGCTCACCCGGGCTGCTCACCGCGCTGACGGTCGCGGGAGCCGGATACCTGGTGTGGCTGGGCTGGAGCGTGCTGCGCCGCCCGGCGGCACCGCCGGCGGACGCCGGGGAGCGGTCCGGGGGGCTCTTCCTGCGCGGTGCCGCGATCAGCGGCCTCAACCCCAAGGGCCTGCTGCTCTACCTCTCGGTGCTGCCCCAGTTCCTGGCCACCGGCGGCGCACACCCGCCCGTCGCCGCGCAGACGGCCGTACTGGGCCTGCTGCACATGGCGTGCTGCACCGCCGTCTACACGACCGTCGGTGTCACCGCCCGCGCCCTGCTCGCGGCGCGTCCCACCGCGGCCCGCGCGGTCAGCCGCACCTCGGGGGCGGCGATGCTCGGCATCGGCGCGCTCCTGCTGGCGCAGCACGCGCTATGACGGCCGCCGGGTGAGCCGGAAGACACGCAGCTCCCGCGCCACCCGCCGCTGGTAGGTGGCGTACGGCGGCCAGAAGGTCAGCACGCTCCGCCACGCCCGCGCGCGTTCCTCCCCTCGCAGCAGCCGGGCCCGCACCGGGATCTCCGTGCCCTTCCAGTCGATCCCGGCGTCGGGGTGGGCGAGCAGGTTGTGGGTCCAGGCCGGGTGGTCCGCGCGGCCGAAGTTGGAGCCGACGAGGATCCAGCTGCGGCCGCCCTCCTCGGGCATGCAGGCGAGGGGCGTGCGGCGGGCCAGCCCGCTGCGGGCGCCCGTGGAGGTGAGGATGGCCCCCGGGAGCATCCGGGCGCTGGGCAGCACCCGGCCGCGGGTGAGCCGGTGGACGGCGCGGTCGAGGACGGGGACGACGTGCGGGGCGACCTTCGCGAAGCCGCGCGTCGAGGAGAGCCGCTGCACCGCGCGCTCGCCGATCACACCGTCACCTCCCGGCCCTCGAAGAGCCGCGCCGCGTGCGCGGCGTGCGCCCGCAGCCGGTGCACCGGGCCGAGGAGCAGGTCGTCGCCGGCGGCCCGCTTGAAGGACAGGTGGGCCTCGTGCTCCCAGGTGAACCCGATGCCGCCGTGCAGCTGGATGCCCTCGGCGGCCGCGGTGCGCAGGGCCTGAAGCGCCTGCGCGAGGGCGAGCCCGCCCACCCGCTCGTCGTGCGCGGCCGCCCAGGCCGCGTAGTAGGCGGCCGACCGTGCCGCCTGCACCCGCACGTACACGTCGGCCAGCCGGTGCTTGACCGCCTGGAAGGACCCGATCGCCCGCCCGAACTGCTCCCGCCCGCGCACGTACGCCACCGTCCGCTCCAGCGCCCGGTCGGCCGCCCCGACGGCCTCGCAGGCCAGGACGGCGGCGGCCGTGTCCCCGGTACGGGCGAGCGCCCCGAGCACGTCGGCGCCGTCCTCCCCCAGCAGCTCGGCCTCCACCTCGCGCAGTTGGACACGCGCCTGGGGCCGGGTGGCGTCCAGCGCGGTCTGCCGTGTCCGCACGGCCCCGTCCGCGTCCCCCGGCACCAGGAAGAGCAGCGTCCGCGAGCGGGCGAAGCCCCCGGTGTGCGCGGCGACCAGCAACAGGCCCGCGCTGTGCCCGTCCAGCACCTGCTCGGCCTGCCCGTACAGCCGCCACCCCTCGCCCGCGCGCCGGGCCTGCACGCCCCCGGCCCGTCCGCCGCCCGCCCACTCCCCGCCGTTGTCGCCGGTCAGGGCGAGGGCGGTGGCGAGCGCGGCGCCGGGGACCGCGAGGGTGGCGGTGAGGGCGCCCGAGGCCAGCCGGGGCAGCAGACGGGCCCGTTGGGCGCCGGTGCCGAGGGCGAGGATCAGCGGCGCGGCGAGGACGGCGGTGGCCAGGAAGGGGGAGGGGGCGAGCGCGCGGCCCGTCTCCTCCGCCGCCAGGGCGAGCTCCGTCACCGAGCAGCCGACGCCGCCGTACGCCTCCGGGAGGGCGAGTCCGGGCAGCCCGAGCCGGTCGGCCAGCGCCGTCCACAGGGCCGGGTCGTGCCCGGCCGGGGTGTCGAGGGCGGCGCGCAGCGCCTCGGGTCCGCAGCGCCTGGCGAGCAGCTCGCGCAGGGTGCGGCGGATCTCGTCCTGCTCCGCGGTGAAGCCGGCGTCCATGGCCTTCCCCTCTTCCCTACGGATCTGACGGTCCGTCATATTAGGAGGGCCGGAGCGATATGCCCAGGGGCAGGAGGCCGTTCATGAGTCGCGGGAGCCGGAACGTCGCCGTGGTCGGTGTGGCCCTGTCGGACTGCGGGCGGGTGGAGGAGGCGACCCCCTACGCCCTGCACGCCCAGGCGGCCCGCCGTGCGCTGGCCGACGCGGGGCTCGGCCGTGGGGTGGTGGACGGTTTCGCCTCGGCCGGGCTCGGCACGCTGGCCCCCGTGGAGGTCGCCGAGTATCTCGGGCTGCGTCCCACCTGGGTCGACTCCACCTCCGTCGGCGGCTGCACGTGGGAGGTCATGGCGGCGCACGCGGCGGACGCGATAGCGGCGGGGCACGCGAACGCGGTGCTCCTGGTCTACGGCTCCACGGCCCGCGCGGACGTCAAGGCGGGGCGGCGCACCGGGAACCTGTCCTTCGGCGCCCACGGCCCGCTCCAGTTCGAGGTGCCCTACGGCCACACGCTGATCGCCAAGTACGCCATGGCCGCCCGCCGCCACATGATCGAACACGGCACGGCCGTCGAGCAGTTGGCGGAGGTGGCCGTGCAGGCGCGGGCGAACGCCGCCCTGAATCCCGACGCCATGTTCCGCGACCCGGTCACGGTCGACGACGTGCTGTCCGGTCCGATGATCGCGGACCCCTTCACCAAGCTGCACTGCTGCATCCGCTCCGACGGCGGCGCGGCCGTGCTGCTCGCGGCCGAGGAGTACGTGCGGGACTGCCGCACCGCCCCCGTCTGGGTGCTCGGCACCGGCGAGCACGTCTCGCACGCCGCGATGTCGGAGTGGCGGGACTTCACGGTGTCCCCGGCGGCGGTCAGCGGACGCCTGGCCTTCGAGCGGGCGGGGGTGCGCCCCGGGGAGATGGACTTCGCGCAGCTCTACGACGCCTTCACCTACATGACCCTGGTGACGCTGGAGGACCTGGGGTTCTGCGCGAAGGGCGAGGGCGGGGCGTTCGTGGAGAAGGGGCGGCTGCGGGTCGAGGGCGGAGAGCTCCCGGTGAACACGGACGGGGGCGGGCTGTCGGCCCAGCACCCCGGGATGCGCGGCCTGTTCCTGCTGGTGGAGGCGGTGCGGCAGCTGCGCGGGGAGGCGGGCGCGCGTCAGGTGCGGGGGCGCGACGGCGCGCCCGCACGGCTGGGTGTGGCGTCCGGCACGGGCGGCTGGTTCTGCTCCGCGGGGACCGTGGTGCTGGGGCGGTGAGACCTGCGCACCGGTTCTGCGCGTCCCCGGCGCCCGGCCGTCAGCCGGTGACGTCGACGGCCGCCTCGTCGTTGCTCGCGTCGGGATCGTGCCGCCCCGACCTGTCCCGGGGGCCGGACGGGCCGGGCCGCTTGTCCTCCAGGCGCACACCGCCGGTGGCGGGTCCGCCCAGGCGCAGGGTGAACCCGAAGGTGCGGGACGTGCCCGGTGCCAGGCGCCTGACGTCGCAGGTGTACGTGGCCCCGTCGTGGTCGCAGTAGGGCTCGTACTCGCCGTCGTCGATCTCCGTCATGGGCTCCTTGAGGACCGTGGTGCCGGTCGGCGGGGCGAAGACGAGCCGGGTGGACGAGCCGGGGTCGCCCGGCCCGTTGTTGCGGACGGTGAGGCGGATCCTGCGGGTGTCGCCCGGGTCGCCGTGCAGGTCGGCGCCCGAGACCTCGTAGTCGGCGCCGGTGGCGAGCAGGACGTCGACGAAGTCGCCCGCCTCGGTGAACGTGCCCGAAGGCGTCTTCGTCGCCTCGGCCCGCAGGACCGGCCCGTCCCCGTGCCCGCCCCCCTCGGAGAAGCTCTGGTTCGGGCCCGGCCCCGCCTTCAGCGGCCAGACCATGCGGTCGAAGGAGCCGTACATCGTCGTCCTGGACGCGCGCAGCCGCAGACCGGGCCGGACGGTGACGCTCCGCCCCGGCGCGATCCGCACGTCCGGGAAGCCGCACACCGCCTGGCTGCCGTGCTGCAGTTCCGGGTAGCGGCAGTTGGCGTAGCGCTGCACGAACTGGAGATCTCCGGCGTTGACGACGAGCGCCAGCCCCCGCACGGGCACGTCGCCGGCGTTGCGGACGACCACCGGGGCCGTCACCTCGGCGCCGGGGCGGACTCCCTCGTCCGGCGCGGGAGTCAGCAGCTCCAGCACCGGCTCCCCCACGACCACCCGGGTGCGCGCGGTGAGCTTCCTGCCGTCCGTCAGGACGTACGTCAGCCGGACATATCCGCTGTCACCGGGCTTGCTGCCCCGCGCCGCGAGCGTGGCGAACGCGTCCGTGGTGAGGCCGATGAGGCGCGCGGCCGGCCCCTCGCAGACGATGTGGGTGGCACCGCCCCGGCAGTTCGCGCTGTCGTCGCGCAGCCGCACGGCCCCCTCCGAGCCCGCCTCGACGTCCACGGTCAGCCGCCGGGCACCCGGGGTGGAGGACCCGGGGCCGTCGACACGCAGGGGGAAGACCTTCTTGCCGCCGTTCACCGGAGCGTAGAAGATCTCGGGTGCGGAGAGGGAGAACGCCTTCCCGTCGCCGGCACAGGCGGTGAGGGAACCGAGCAGCAGCAGGACGGCGGTGAGGGCCGTGCCCGTGAACTGCCGTGACCGCCGCACCGGTTGCACCGCCTCTCCCTCGAAGAACGTGGCCGGCCCCGGGATCAACGTACTGCGCAGGCACCTTCGGCGTATGGAGGAACCGACATGGCTCTGAACCGCGAAGAACGCGAGGCGTTTCTCGCCGAGCCGCACATCGCCGCGCTGGCGGTGGACGCGGGCGAGGGACGCGCCCCCCTGACCGTGCCGATCTGGTACCGGTACGAACCCGGCGGCAGCGTGTGGATCATGACGGGCAGGGCGTCCCGCAAGAACGAGCTGATCGCCGCCGCGGGCCGTTTCTGCCTCATGGTCGACCGGCTGGAGCCCACCATCCGCTACGTGTCCGTGGAAGGCCCCGTGACGGCGACCGAACCCGCCACCGTCGAGCAGCTCAGGGAGATGTCGGCGCGCTACCTTCCCGCCGGGAAGGTCGACGGCTACGTGGACTTCGCCTGGAAGAACCACGGCGAGCAGGTCGTCGTCCGGATGCGGCCGGAGCGCTGGGTGTCCTCGGACCTGGGCACGGTCTGAGCCGCGCCGCACGTGACAATCGGGCCATGGGAACGGATCTGCACGAACTGCTGAGGTCGCTTCGGGTGTGGGACCCGGAGGTGACGGAACTGCCGCCCTTCGACCCGGCGGCCGCGCCCGCCGCGCCGCTGCCCCTGTTCACCACCTGGTTCGCCGAGGCGGTGGCGGCCGGCCAGCGGGAGCCGCACACGATGTCGCTGGCCACGTCGGACCCGGCGGGCCTGCCGGACGTGCGGATCGTGATGCTGCACGGCGCGGACGAGGACGGCTGGTCGTTCGCCACCCACGCGTCCAGCCACAAGGGCACGCAGCTGGCCGCCCGCCCGCATGCCGCCCTCGCCTTCTACTGGCCGGTGCTGGGCCGCCAGGTCCGCCTGCGCGGCCCGGTCACCGCCGCACCGGCGCGGGAGTCCCAGGGCGATCTGCACGCCCGCTCCACCGGCGCCCTGGCCGCCGCCCTGACCGGCCGCCAGAGCGAGGTCCTCGGCTCGCTGGAGGAGTTGGCGCAGACCTCGCGGTCGGCCTGGGAGCAGGCCCGGCGGGAACCGGACGCGCCGGTCCCGACCTGGACCCTGTACCGGCTGAGCCCGGAGTCGGTGGAGTTCTTCCAGGGCGACGAACGGCGGCGCCACGTACGGCTGCACTACCGCCGCGCGCCGCAGGGCTGGGCACGCGAGCTGCTGTGGCCGTAGGGCTCAGGACTCGGGGCTCGGGGCTCGGCGCTCAGGCGGTGAAGCGGTACACCGCGAAGTCCGCCACCGGCCGGTACCCGATCCGCCGGTACAGGGCGTTGCTGGTCGGGTTGGCCAGGTCCGTGAAGAGCAGGACCTCGTCCGCGCCGGCCGCCTGCGCGGCCCGGCTGACCTCGGTGGTGACCGCACCGGCGTAGCCGCGGCCGCGCAGCGGGGCCGGGGTGTAGACGGGGGCGACGCGGATCTGGCCCGCCACCATGGGGGTGGTGCCGGCCATGGAGAGCGGGCTGCCGTCGGCGTCCTCCCAGAGCGTGAGCCCGCCGGAGGCGATGCGCGCGTCGGCCCAGCTCTCCGCGCGCGAGGGCGCCTCGTGGCCGACGGCCTCGGTGAACTCGCCGTACCAGCACACCAGTTGCTCCCGGTCCGCCGCTCCGGCGATCCGCGCCCGCCCGGCGGGCCACGGCTGCGGAACCGTGAGCGCGCCCAGCCGGTAGAGCCGCTGGCGCTCGTGCAGCGCCGCCGCCGCACCCGTGTGCCGCTCCCAGGCGCCGGCCAGCGCGGCGGCCGTGGCGCGCTCGCCGGAGACGCCCGGCAGGTCACGGCCCCGGCCGGCCAGGTGGGCGGCGAGCGCGTCGGTCTCCTCGGGGGCGAGGGGTGTGACCTGGAGCGGGTAGGGCGGGGTGCGGAAGTAGACCGCCCGGACCGTGCCCGCGCGCTCCAGCACGCCGAAGTAGGGCGTCTCGTCGCCGTAGGTGTCCGGTCCTCGGGTGCGCAGCCCCTCGGTCACCGTCAGCGGGACGGTGTGCAGGGCGGGCCTGGAGCGCAGGAACTCCCCCGCGCGGGCCAGGAATTCGGGCAGGTCGTCGATGAGGTGCCAGTCGTCGGGCCGCATGCCTCATGATCGCTCACGGCGGCCCCGGGCGCCTTCCCGTTTTTCCGGAGGCCCCGGCTACGGGATCGCCGGCTGCGGATCCGTCGCCAGCCGCCCGTGCAGATGGACGTCCCGGAAGGCGTCGTGGCGGCCCGCCTCGAACATCGCGCCGCGCAGGGTCCCTTCGTACCGGTAGCCGCATCGCTCGGCGACCCGGCACGAGATCTCGTGGCCGAGCGCGTGGCCGAGTTCGAGCCGGTGCAGCGCCCGTTCGGTCAGCGCCCAGCGGGAGGCCGCAGCCAGGGCGTGCCCGGCGACGCCCCGCCCGCGGGCCTCGGGGAGCACCCAGTAGCCGACGCGGGCCAGGCGCTGGACGGGGTCGATGGCGTTGACGCCGACATGCCCCAGGACCGCCCCGCTCGCGGCGTCGACGACGCAGTACGACGCCGCGCCGCCCTCCGCCGTCAGCCGCGTCTTGGCGCAGAGCGAATCCCGCGCGCCGGCCGCGTCGGTGATCGGCCGGTGCGGGGTGTTCCAGCGCCGGAACTCGGGGTCGGTGGTCCCGCGCAGCCAGGCCGCGACGTCCGCGTCGGACTCCGCGTCCCACCCGCGCAGCCGGATGCCGGGACCGTGCAGGTCGGGCAGGACGGCGCTGAGGTGTTCGTCGGTGGAGGCCACGGGCCCATTGAAACCCCTGCGGCCGGCCGGCGCACCGGCATGGTCCGCGTCAGCCGCGCGGGCGGAAGACGGGCGCCCCCTCCCGGAACGCGACCTGCAGCGCCATCCCCGCCCGCAGTCCGCTCTCGGCCGCCTCCACGACCTCCGTCATCATCCGCGGCCCCTCCGCGAGGTCGACGACGGCGGCGACGTACGGCGTCCGCTGCCCGAAGGGCGGCAGGTCGTTCCGGTGCACCACGGACCAGGTGTAGAGCACGGCCCGGCCGCTCGCCCGCTCCCAGGCGACGTCCTCGCTCCAGCAGAAGGGGCAGAACTCCCGCGGGTAGTGGTGCGCCCGCCCGCAGGCCCCGCACCGGCGGATCAGCAGCCGGCCCGCCGCCGCCGCGTCCCAGTAGGTGCGCGTGAAGGCGTCGGCCTCCGGCACGTCGAAGCGGGGGGCGCTCATCCGAAGAGTCCCATGGCGCCGTCCAGCGACCAGGTCTGCCACGACATGGCGAACAGCGCGACCACCGACATCAGGGCCATCATCGAGTTCTGCCCCTGCTCGGCCACCTCGTGGATCATCAGCGTGAAGTAGAGGACGTTCAACAGCAGCGCGCCGATGAGCGCGACCGGTGTCAGGAACCCGGCGACCAGGCCGAGGCCGATCGCCAGCTCCGCGTAGACCACCACGTACGCCATCGTCCGGGGCCGCGGCGCCACCATGACCTCGAAGCCGGACCGGACGGCGTTCCAGCGGTGCTTCGCCGCGATCGACGCCGCCCACGCGATGCCGGTGCCGCGCTCGCACCACGCCTTGCGGTCCTTGTGCCGCCAGCTCTCCAGCCACCACAGCCCGAGGCCGATGCGCAGCACGGCCAGCCACTCGGCACCACTGAGCCAGATCGAGTCCATGGATCTGACGGTACGTCAGATACGGGCGGCCCGGAACCCCGCGCGTCGGCCGCGCACCCGCGCGCGTCCTCCCGGAATCCCGGCGGACGACCGGCGAGACCGTCCGCCCGCCCCGGCCGGTCCCGGCGACGGCGTGCACCACGTACCACCACAACCAGGTGGCCTACGTCACAAGCCCCACCCACTCCTCCTACACTCGTGATCAATTCGAAACCGATTCCGGGCTTGACCGAGACCCATCAACCCGGTGCGTGATTACGCTCGCGCTCATGGCCGACTCCATACCGTCCCCAACCCCCACGGACCGCCCCGTCTACATCATCGGCGGCGGACCGGCAGGACTCTCCGTGGCGCACACGCTGCGGGTCCGGGGCATACGCGCCGTCGTCCTGGAGAAGTCCGACCACGTGGGTGCGGCCTGGCGGCGCCACTACGACCGGCTCCACCTGCACACCACCCGCCGTCTGTCGGCCCTGCCGGGGCTGCCCATGCCGCGCCGGTTCGGGCGCTGGGTGGCCCGGGACGACATGGTGCGGTACCTGGAGAAGTACGCCGAGGCGCACGCGCTGGAGATCGTCACCGGCGTCGAGGTCTCCCGCGTCGAGCGCTCCCCGGACGGCACCGGCTGGCTGCTGCACGCGACCGGCGGGCGCGCGCTGACCGGCGCCGCCGTGGTCGTCGCCACCGGGCACAACCACACGCCGTACGTCCCGCAGTGGGCGGGACGCGACACCTACAAGGGCGACTTCGTGCACGCCGGGAAGTACCGCAACGCCACGCCCTACGCCGGGCGGGACGTCCTCGTCGTCGGAGCCGGCAACAGCGGCGCCGAGATCGCCGTCGACCTGGTGGAGGGCGGGGCCTCGCGGGTGCGGCTGTCGGTACGGACGGTTCCGCACATCGTGCGGCGGTCCACCGCCGGATGGGCCGCCCAGTACACGGGCGTGATGGTGCGGCGGCTGCCGGCCGGGGTCGTGGACCGGCTGGCGCGGCCGCTGGCGAAGCTGAGCGTGCCCGACCTGACGGAGAAGGGGCTGCCCCGCCCGGACACGGGCCTGTGCACCCGGGCCGGGGAGGGCGCGATCCCGGTGCAGGACGTGGGCCTGATCGACGCCGTGCGCACGGGGAAGGTCGAGGTCGTGGCCGCCGTCGACGGCTTCGAGGGCGGCAAGGTCGTCCTCGCCGACGGCACCCGCGTCGCACCGGACGCCGTCGTCGCCGCCACCGGGTACGCCCGCGCGCTGGAGGGCCTCGTCGGCCATCTCGGCGTGCTCGACGCGAGAGGCAGACCCGTGGTGAACGGCGCCCGCGCCCCGCAGCAGGCCTCCGGGCTCTACTTCACCGGTTTCACCACGCCCATCAGCGGGACGCTGCGCGAAGTGGCGAGGGACGCCGAGAAGATCGCGAAGACCGTCGTGAAGAAGGGCGGGGACAGCCTCTCCCGGCTGCCCGGCTGACGAGGGAACCCCCAACCGCCTTTCCCGGCGCTCCCGTTACGCATGAGCAGGATGTGCCGGGAGCGTTGATGTGTGCCGCCTCACGGGCCAGAATCTGAACACTGCTCACTTTCTGGCCCCACACTCTCCCCACCCGGAGGATGCACGTGGCACGCGAAAGACAGCACAACCCCCGCCCCCTGACCCGGCGTTCACTGCTCGGCGGTGCCGCCGCCGCTGCCGGCGCCGTCACCCTCACCGGCACCGCCGCCGGCCCGGCGGCCGCGGCCGCCTCGCGGACCGTGGACGTCGCGATCGTCGGCGGCGGGCTCGCCGGCCTGACCGCCGCCCGCGACCTGGTGGCCGGCGGGAAGACCGTGGCCGTCCTGGAGGCCCGCGACCGCGTCGGCGGCCGGGTCGTCAACCTGCCGCTGCCGGGCGGCGGCTTCACCGAGGGCGGCGGCGAGTTCATCGGCCCCACCCAGGACCGCATCAAGGCGCTCGCCGACTCGCTCGGCGTGGCGACCTTCCCCACCTACAACGCCGGCAAGAACCTCCTCTACAAGGACGGCACGAGGACCCCGTACGCCACCGACGGCATCCTCGGCTCGGTGCCGCCGGTCGACGCGGCGGGCCTCGCCAACGCCGCGATCGTGCAGGCGTCCCTCGACGACATGGCCAAGCAGATCCCGCCGGACGCCCCCTGGACCGCGCCGAAGGCCGCCGAGTGGGACAAGCAGACCTTCGAGAGCTGGCTGAACGCCCACGCGATCGTCCCCTCGGCGAAGTTCCTGCTGGACGTGGCCTGTACGTCGATCTTCTCCGCGCAGCCCCGCGAACTCTCGCTGCTCTTCGTGCTCTTCTACATCGCCGCGGCCGGCGACGAGTCCCACGTCGGCACCCTGGAGCGCCTGACCGACACCGCGAACGGCGCCCAGGAGTCCCGCTTCGTCGGCGGCTCCCAGCAGGTGCCCCTCAAGCTGGCCGCCGCCCTCGGCGACCGGGTGGTGCTGAGCGCGCCGGTGCGCTCGGTCGAGCGGTCCGGCGCCACCTACCTCGTCACGGCCGACGGCATCACGGTGACCGCGAAGAAGGTGGTCGTCGCCGTGCCGCCGCCGCTCGCGGCCCGCATCTCCTACGATCCCCTGCTCCCGGCCGCCCGCGACCAGATGAGCCAGCGGCTGCCGATGGGCTCCATCGGCAAGGCGATCGCCGTCTACGACAGCCCCTTCTGGCGGGCCGACGGCCTCAACGGCCAGGTCGTCAGCGACTCCGGCGTGGTCCGCTCGACCTTCGACAACTCCCCGCCGGACGCCTCCTACGGTGCCCTGATGGGCTTCATCGAGGCCGACGAGATGCGCGCCCACGACGCCGCGAGCACCGACGAGGTCAAGGCGGCCGTGCTGAAGGACTACGCCACCTACTTCGGCGACAAGGCCAAGTCGCCGACCGCCTTCGTCCTGCAGCGCTGGGACAACGAGGGCTTCTCCCGTGGCGGCCCGGTCGCCTACGCGCCCCCCGGGGTGCTCACCGAGTACGGCGCGTCCCTGCGCAGGCCGGTCGGCGGCATCCACTGGGCGGGCACCGAGACCTCCACCCACTGGAACGGCTACATGGACGGAGCGGTGCGCTCGGGCGAGCGGGTGGCGCAGGAGGTGCTGGCGGAGTTGTAGCGGGCCGCGACCATTTGGGAACCGACCCGTTCCTGACTGGGCGTCAGTTCAGTAATCTGACAGTGCGTCAGTTATTTGCTGTCACACAGGAGCGGGCGGACCGATGCTTGGATCAACCCACGGCACCCTCACCACCGACTCCCGCCGGGCCCGGGTCATCGCCTGCGGCGAGCAACCCGGGCCCGCCGTCCACGGCCGGCCCGCGGACGTCGACGACCTCGACGTCGGCGGGCGGCCGCTGTACGCCGACGTACCCGACCTGGACCGGTTCTTCCGCCCCGAGTCCGTCGCCGTGATCGGCGCCTCGGACACCGAGGGGCGGCCCAACACCGGCATCACCCGCCAGCTGGTGGCGTGGGCGGAGCGCGTCGGGGCGCGGCTGCACCCCGTGCACCCCGCCCGCCCGTCCGTCTTCGGCATCCCCTGCTCCCGCTCGGTCGCCGACCTGCCCGAACCGGTCGACCTCGCCGTCCTGCTGCTCGCCGACCCCTTCGCCGTGATCGAGGAGCTGGCCGAGGCCAAGGTGAAGTTCGCGGTCGTCTTCGCCTCGGGCTTCGCCGAGACCGGCGCCGAGGGCGCGGCCGCGCAGGAGCGGCTCGCCGCGGCGGTGGCCCGGTCCGGGATGCGGCTGCTGGGGCCCAACACCAACCTCAACGCCTTCGAGCGGTTCCGGGACGACCTCGACGGGCCGGCCATCGCGCTGATCACCCAGTCGGGGCACCAGGGCCGCCCCGTCTTCTCCCTCCAGGAGCTCGGCATCCGCCTCTCCCACTGGGCGCCCACCGGCAACGAGGCCGACCTGGAGACCGCCGACTTCATCTCCTACTTCGCCGAGCGGCCCGAGGTCGGCGCCATCGCCTGCTACGTGGAGGGGCTGAAGGACGGCCGGTCGTTCCTGCTCGCCGCCGACCGGGCCGCGCGGCGCAAGGTGCCCGTCGTCGCGGTCAAGGTGGGCCGCACCGGGACCGGCGCCCGCACGGCCGCCTCCCACACCGGCAAGCTGACCGGCTCGGACACGGTGGTGGACGCGGCGATGCGGCAGTTCGGGGTGATCCGGGTGGACGGGCTGGACGAACTCCAGGACACCGCCGCCCTGCTGGCCCGCGCCCGCCCGCCGCGCGCCGAGGGTGTCGTCGTCTACTCCATCTCCGGCGGCACCGGCGCCCACTTCGCCGACCTGGCGACGGAGGCGGGACTGCGGCTGCCGGAGCTCTCCGCGAGCAAGCGGGCCGAACTGCACCGGTGGATACCCGAGTACCTGAGCGTGGCCAACCCGGTCGACAACGGCGGGCACCCGGTCGGCGACGAGCGCGGCCGGAAGATCATCGACGCGATCCTCGACGACCCCGAGGTGGGGGTCCTCATCTGCCCGATCACCGGCCCCTTCCCGCCGCTCAGCGACCGTCTGGTGCGGGACCTGGTGGACGCTGCCGAGCGCACGGACAAGCTGGTCTGCGTGGTGTGGGGGTCTCCCGTGGGCACCGAACCCGCCTACCGGGAGGTCCTGCTGGGCTCCTCGCGGGTCGCCACCTTCCGTACCGTCGCGAACTGCATCACCGCGGTGCGCGCCTACCTCGACCATCACCGCTTCGTCACCGGCTACCGCTCGCCCTTCGACGAGGCCCCCCGCGCCACCTCGCCCTCGTTCCGCAAGGCGCAGGCGCTGATGCGCCCGGGCCGGCAGCTCAGCGAGCACGCGGCGAAGCAGCTGCTGCGGGCGTACGGGATCCGCGTCCCGCGCGAGCAGCTGGTGACCAGCGCGGCGGCGGCCGTCCGCGCGGCGAGCCTGGTCGGCTACCCGGTGGTGATGAAGGCGTCCGGCGCGCAGATCGCCCACAAGACCGAGCTGGGGCTGGTGAAGATCGGGCTCACCTCGGCGAGCCAGGTGCGGGACGCCTACCGCGAGTTGACCGACATCGCCCGGCACGAAGGGGTGTCCCTGGACGGCGTCCTCGTCTGCCAGATGGTCGAGCGCGGCGTGGAGATGGTCGTCGGGGTGACGCACGACCGGCTGTTCGGGCCCACGGTCACGGTGGGGCTCGGCGGGGTGCTGGTCGAGGTCCTGCGGGACGTCGCCGTCGGCGTGCCGCCCTTCGGCGAGGACCAGGCCCGGGACATGCTCGGCGGCCTGCGCGGGCGGGCCCTGCTCGACGGGGTGCGCGGCCGCCCGCCCGCCGACCTCGACGCCCTCGTCGAAGTGGTGCTGCGGGTGCAGCGGATGGCGCTGGAGCTCGGGGACGATCTCGCGGAGCTCGACATCAACCCGCTGATGGTGCTGCCCCAGGGGCAGGGAGCCGTGGCCCTGGACGCGCTGGCGGTGTGCCGGTGACCGAGCGGACGTGGGTGCTGCACGCGACCGCGGACCGGGTCGCGTACATCACGCTGAACAGGCCGGAGACCCTCAACGCCCTCACCCCCGGCCAGCGCGACCGGATCATCGCCCTGCTCGCGGACGCCTCGGCCGACCCGGACGTACGGGCCGTCGTCCTCACCGGCACGGGCCGCGGCTTCTGCGCGGGGGCGGACCTGCGGGGCGGTGCCGGCTCGGGCGAGCGGATCGCGGGCGACGTGGCCCGCACCCTGCGTCTGGGCGCGCAGCGGCTGGTCGCCGCCGTCCTCGACTGCGAGAAGCCGGTGCTCGCCGCCGTGAACGGCACGGCGGCGGGCCTCGGCGCCCATCTCGCGCTCGCCTGCGACCTCGTCCTGGCCGCCGAATCGGCCCGCTTCATCGAGGTGTTCGTACGGCGGGGCCTGGTACCGGACGGCGGCGGGGCGTATCTCCTCCCCCGGCTGGTCGGACCGCAGCGGGCGAAGGAGCTGATGTTCTTCGGCGACGCCCTGTGCGCCGCCGACGCCGAACGCCTGGGCCTGGTCAACCGGGTGGTCGCGGACGGGGAGCTGGACAAGACGGCGCGTGAGTGGGCCGGACGGCTGGCCGCCGGGCCGACCCGCGCTCTCGCCCTCACCAAGCAGCTCGTCAACGCCTCGCTCGACTCCGACCGCGCCACCGCCTTCGCCGCGGAGGCGGCCGCGCAGGAGATCAACATGACGACCGAGGACGCCCGGGAGGGCGTACGCAGCTTCGTTCAGCGCACCACCCCCGAGTACCGGGGCCGCTGACCCTTCACATCTGATGGTCCGTCAGCTTCAATGGGAGGCGTGATGGGACACGCAGGGGCGGCCGCGGCAGCCGTCCGCTACCTCAGGTCGGCCGGGGCTCCCCTGCCCGTGGACGCTCTGCCGCGCCCGGAGCTCAGATGCGTCGGCGAGGACGAGCGGGCGCCGGTCGGACCGGCCGAGTTCCGCCGCGTCCTCGGCAGCTTCGCGACGGGCGTCACCGTCGTCACGGCTCCCGCCGCGCCCGGCGAGGACACCCCCGCCGGCTTCGCCTGCCAGTCGTTCTCGTCCCTCTCCCTCGACCCGCCCCTGGTCGCCTTCATGGTCGGCCGTACGTCGACGACCTGGCCGCGGATCGCCCGCGCGGGCGTCTTCTGCGTGAACGTCCTCGCCGGCGACCAGGGCGGGCTGTGCCGCTCCTTCGCGGTGAGCGGCGCGGACAAGTTCGCGGGCGTCGCCCACGACCCGGCCCCCGTCTCCGGCTCCCCGCGCCTGACCGGCGCGCTCGCCTGGATCGACTGCACGATCCACGCGGTGCACACCGGCGGCGACCACCTGATCGTGGTGGGCCGGGTGGACGCGCTGGGCACGGGCGACGCCCCCGACGGACCTCTGCTCTTCCATCAGGGGAGATTCGCGCAACTCGGCGAGGGCTGAGGAGCGACAGAGCCGGACGGACGAGGTCCTGTCCGGCGGATCATGTACGGGCAGGAGGCCGCGGACGGCGATCCCGCCCGCTCATCCGGGCATGTTGCTCAACTCGTCGGCGCGGCATCAAGGCGAATTTGCGCAGCCGACGTGACGGTGATGGAGCGTCCGGCGTACTGGATGGTTGAGAAGGTCGTGTTGTGGTGGGCGATGATTTGAGCGGCCGATGGCGTAGCGCCGGGCGGGCGTGCCGGTGTGGTGTGTCCGTCGGAGACCAGCACGAGGTCGTAGCCACGCGAAAGGGCGCTGCGACTGGCGGAGTCGACGCAGTACTCGGTGGCGAAGCCAGTGACGATCACACGACGCACTGCTCTCTCGTTCAGCAGATCACCGAGTCCGGTGTCGAGGAAGGACCGCGCTGTCCTTGTCCAGCACGGTATCTCCCGGCCGGGGTGCTACCGCCGGATGGACGTCGCTCAGGCCGGCGGGCAGGTCATGGAGCCGTTGTCGCAGGTAGATGACCGGCACGCCAGCGGAGCGAGCCTGCCCGGTGAGGTGGGCGACCCTGCGCAGGCAAGTCTCGACGTGGAAACCGCCCCGGGAGCGCCCGAGTCCTTCGTCGGGACGGTGCTGCCGGGGCGTGCGTCTCATCCCGGCACCCGAGGGACCTCTTGCGTGGGCCAGCCGCGTGCTGATGGGCCCGGCAGGCGGTGGAGTCCACGGACACCATCGACCTCGTTCGCAAGATCTCCACGCCCCATGAGCATGCCAACGGGCCGAAGCGTGAGAAGTCACATGATCCGCCGGACCGGCCCTAGGCGGAGGGTGCCGGGGTTTCCACGGAGGGCGGCAGGGGATCGACCACGAATGCCCCCCGGGCGCGCACAGTCACCGCCAACCCCCGGTCCCGAAGGATGCCCAGAGCACGGCGGACAGTGCCCGGACCGACTCTGCAGTCGTGCGTCATGGTCAGCTCTCCCGCTAGTCGCGTGCCGGGTGGGTACTCGCCGGAACGGATCTTCCGCTCGATGATCACCGCCGGCTGGTCGGAGTTTCGGGCGAAGGCGGCAGAGGGTCGGAGACGAACCATCCGCGCTGGGGTACGGCGTACACCCAGCCTTCATCGGCCGGCAGGCCGAGCCCCCGCCGCACGGTCGTCCGCGCGATCCCGTACCGCTGCACCAACTGGGCCTCACTCGGCAGCATCCTTCCCGGCTGCCAGTCACCGCGCCGGATCTGCGCACGCAGGATCTCGGCGAGTTGCCGATAGGGGGTCAGTGGCGCGCCGTGATCGATCTCAGCCTCGGGGTCCATGAGGTCGACGCTAAGCAACTGGACTGATACGCACTGGCAAACGCCCCGGCGGGAAGGGTGAGAGCTTCCGTGCCGGGGCTCAGCCGACTACACAGGAGTCGACCTAGGCGCAGCCTACTGGCCGCGGTCCTGAGCCTCTTCCTGCCTGCCCGCGGAGCGCACCGCACCGTCGTGCCGCCATGCCGCGCAGCCCATCCGCCCGCCCCCGCTCGTCCGCCCAGGCCGCGCCCCGTCGACGTCATCGCCGTCGACGGCCAGCCCCTGGTCCGGCCGTACGTCGTCGTATGGGAGCGCGAGCGGGACGAAACCGAGCGGCGCCGGGGTGCACCCTCGCCATCGGACCACTAGGTCGCCGTATGAGCGGGCGGCGTCCCCGCAACCTCGGCGTCGACCCCGCCACCGGCAAGGTGGCGTTCGCGATCGCATGCCCCGGCGGTTTCCTTGAGGCGCTGGCCGACGCGCACACCTTGGAGAGCGCGGCCGTCCTGGCGGCCGTCGTCGGTGCCGTACTGGAGGCGGGTGAGGCATCGGACGCCGAACTCGCCTCCCTCGTAACGCCATTGCACGCGGCGCTCGACGAATGCGTCGGCATGACGGCGGCGGACAGGGAGTGACGGCCTAGAGGCAACTCGCCATAGGACGTACGACAACGTACGACGGCACAGTGGGTGTCCAGGGCCCGACCTGGACACCCGGCGGGTTCAGGACGCCGAGGCACGGACCAGCATCGTGCCCACGGTCCCGCCCTCAGGCGGATCGATCAGTGACACGCATACGTCGGAGAAGCCGTGCCGCGTCAGGGTCAGCCCCCACTCGTCCGGGGTGCGGTCGTGCCGCAGTCCGGGTTTGGCAGGGTTGGCCGGCTTGGGTCCCTGACTGCCTGGGGGCAGGTGCGAGAAGGCGAGGATTCCACCCGGCGTCATACGCGAACGGATCAGCGGGAGCAGGGTGTCCGGATCGACGAACCACACGGCACCGAAGATCGAGATGACGACATCGAACGTCTCGTCCGTCTCGTTCAGGAACGTCGTCGCCTCCGCCGCATGGAACTCAAGGCCCGGCAGATCGCCCCAGCGCTCCCGCGCGGCTGTCTCGCGGGCTGGGGCGATGTCCACCCCTTGACCGGTCGCGCCAAGCGTCACGAGGTGCGCGAGGTTACTACCGCTCCCGGAGCCGAGTTCCAGCACCCGGCGTCCGGCCACGGAACCCAGAACGCTCTCGTTCGGGCCGTGATCGGCGTACTGAGTCCAGTTCAGCCAGGTCGTATCGCCCGTGGCGTTCACGGTCCGGCGTGGCTTGCTCGCGACCGCGTACCTGTCCCAGGACTCAGCCAATGACATGCGGTGATCCTTTCCGGCGTGAGGGCCCAGCCCTCAACGTACGGGGTGGGCCCCAACTCACCTGCTGGTCACCACTACTTGGGCGAGTCGTGGCACCCGGCGTGGCACTGGTTGCAGTCGACCGCGTCCTCCATGCCCCACAGGTCGGGGTCGATCTCGAACCCGACCGCCTTGATGGCCTTGATCGTCTGCTCCTGGACGAGCGGGCCGCCGGCCTTGGGATCATGCCCATCCCGCGTCACCTCGTCGTCGGTGACACACAGGACACCTGCCGCCCCCGGAAGCTCCGGCACGTGGTGGATGTACCGACCGAAGTGCCGACTCGTGAAGTGGTGGTACGGGATCGAGTCGAGCATGAACGAGTGCCATGCCTCGTCCACCTGCTCAGACGGACCCATGAGAAGGTCCGGGTTCTCACCGCACGTGACCAGGTAGGCGACGGCCTGCCCGAACTTGGCCTCTGCCAGTTCGCGCGTGTTCTCGGGTTGCGGAGTAGGAGGGCTACCTCCCGCTCCCACACGTCCGGGGTGACGAATGCCTTCGGGTCGCGGATCACTACTGCCGTGCTCATGCTGGCTTGCCTCCACGTAATTGGGGGTTCGTGGTGCTCCGGTCATGTCGCCCACCCGTGCACTTGGGACACAGGCACTGCGGCATCAGGCCTGTAGCGAGGGGTTCCCCGCCCTCACCCGCATGCAGGGTTCGTGGCTCGGTCTGAGTGCCGTCGGCTCTCACCGTGTAAGCGCTGATGCGGATCGACATGACGACCATGTTGCGGATCGGTCTTGGCCATTGCGGCGACGTTCACGGCGTCCCTCGGGCGTCATGTCGGCGTCACCCCGAGGGCGTCAAACCGGTGTCATTAGAGGCGTGAAGTGGCTACCCTCGGATCATGGCGACTGCGGCCGAGCGTGAGCGAATCCCCAATGACGTGCTGACCTCCGTACGCAAGTCGATGAACCTGAGCCAAGACGAGTTTGCCCAGGGCCTACGTGGCGCGGGCCAGGAGCTGGGGGAGCCGAACGACGCTTCCAAGCGACTCGTGCAACGCTGGGAGTCCGGCGAGACCAGGACATGCCGCCCGCTGTATGCGCGGGCACTGAAGCGGTTCACCGGCCGTGCCCCCGAGTCGCTGGGGTTCGCGATCCCGATGGCACGCGTCCACTCGGACGGGGCAGGAGGCCACGACATGGAGGCTGGGGAAATCGGCACAGCTGACGCTGCCACGAGCCCGGAGCCAGAGCCGCAGATCGAGTACGCGGGCATCTGGTTGTCCCGGTACGAGTTCTACTCGTCGAGCCGTGACGAGACGTTCGACTGCAAGCACCACGTCGTGATCGTCCAGCACGGCAACCGGCTGACAGCGCAGAGCCTGCCCGGAGCATCGACCAACCCGGACAGCCCGTTGTCTCTGGATCTCACCGTTGACCGGAACGTCGTCACCGGTACGTGGACCGAACAGACGGCGGCTGACGGGTACTACCAGGGCGCCCGGTACCACGGTGCGATTCAGCTACTCATCGAGCCGACAGGCCGGCGTATGGCGGGCAAGTGGGTCGGGTTCGGCAAGGACTTCGACGTGAACACGGGCCCGTGGGAGCTGCGCCTTCTCGACCGATCAACCGGCCGCGCGAGCATCGAGCGCCACTCGACCAGACCGCAGTGAGGGATCGGGCACTCGCCTAACAACAGCGGCAGCCGCCGACTCTGAACACTTAGGCCTACGGTCCTGAGGACTGTAGGCCTAACTGTTGTGCGGGCGTACGGCGCCGGTCGGCTTCCCCTGAGCTAGCCCGCCGTCGCGAGCGCCCCTACGGGGGAGGCCGGCCTGCGCCGGATCAGCAGTGCCATCAGCGCCGCCGCCGCGCACAGGGCCCCGGAGGCGTACCAGACCATGTCGTAGGAGCCGAAGACGTCGCGCGCCATGCCGCCGAGGAAGGCCACGAGCGCGGCGCCGACCTGGTGGGAGGCGAGGACCCAGCCGAAGACGATGGCGCTGTCGTCGCCGAACTGCTCGCGGCACAGGGCGACCGTCGGCGGGACGGTGGCGACCCAGTCGAGGCCGTAGAAGACGATGAAGAACAGCATCGGCGGGTGGACGGAGGGCGCCAGCAGCATCGGCAGGAACAGCAGCGAGATGCCGCGCAGGGCGTAGTAGACGGCCAGCAGGCGGCGCGGTTCGAAGCGGTCGGTGAACCAGCCGGAGGCGATCGTGCCGACGACGTCGAAGACGCCGATGACCGCGAGCAGCGAGGCCGCCGCCGTGACGGGCATGCCGTGGTCGTGGGCGGCGGGCACGAAGTGGGTCTGGATCAGGCCGTTGGTGGAGGCACCGCAGATGGCGAAGGTGCCGGCCAGCAGCCAGAAGGTGCCGGTGCGGGAGGCCGTCAGCAGGACGGTGACCGCCCGGCGTGCGGCTCCGCGGGCGGGCGGGGGCTTCGGCACGAACTCCTCGGCGCCGTACGGCTTCAGGCCCACGTCGGCCGGGTGGTCGCGCAGCAGCAGCCAGACGAAGGGGACCACCGCGAGGGCGGCGAGGGCCACCGTGACGGCCGCGGGCCGCCAGTCGTGCGTCTCCACGATCCAGGACAGCACGGGCAGGAAGATCAGCTGACCGGAGGCCGAGGCGGCGGTGAGGATGCCCGTCACCAGGCCCCGGCGCTCGGTGAACCAGCGGTTGGTGACCGTGGCGGCGAAGGCCAGGGCCATCGAGCCGCTGCCCAGGCCCACCAGCAGGCCCCAGCAGAGGATCAACTGCCAGGCCGCCGTCATCCACACCGTCAGTCCGGAGCCGGCCGCGATCACGGTCAGGGCCACGGCGACGACCTTGCGGATGCCGAAGCGGTCCATCAGCGCCGCCGCGAAGGGGGCGGTGAGGCCGTAGAGCGCGAGGTTGACGGAGACGGCCGCGCCGATGGTGCCGTGCGACCAGCCGAACTCCCGGTGCAGCGGGTCGATCAGCAGCCCGGGAAGCGAACGGAAGGCGGCGGCGCCGATGATCGTCACGAAGGTGACGGCGGCGACGAACCACGCCATGTGCGGCGACACTCCGCGGCCGCGCCACCGGCGCGGCCTCCTGGGGGCCGGAGTGTCCTCTGCGGCGGCCGCGGCCTGGGTTGTCTGGGTCACGACATAGAGCATCCAGGCCCGGACCGGCCGCAACCACTGGCCCGAAGGACAGCATTCGTTAGGATCGGGCCATGGACAGGGTCATGGATACGGCCACGGAGTGCCGCCCGCACCGCGTCGTCGTCCTCGCCATGGACGGGCTGCTCCCCTTCGAGCTGGGCATCCCGCACCGCATCTTCGGGCGCCCGAAGGACGCCCTGGGGCGGCGGCTGTACGAGGTCATGACCTGCTCGATCCGGCCGCCGGGCCCGGTGCGGACCGACGCCGACTTCTCGATCGCGGTCGAGCACGGCCCGGAGCTGCTGGCCACCGCCGACACCGTCGTCGTCCCCGCGTCGTACGAACTCGGCCCGGTCTTCGAGGAGGGCGTCCTCACCGCCGAGCTGGCCGCCGCCCTCGCCCACATCCGGCCCGGCACCCGGCTCGCCTCGATCTGCACCGGCGTGTTCGTCCTCGCCGCCGCGGGCTATCTGGACGGCCGGCGGGCGACGACGCACTGGGCGGAGACCGACCAGCTCCGGCGCCTCTTCCCGAAGATCGACGTCGACCCGGACGTACTGTTCGTCGACGACGGCGACATCCTGACCTCCGCGGGCGTCGCGGCCGGCCTCGACCTGTGCCTGCACATGGTGCGCCGGGACCACGGGGCGGCGGTCGCCAACGAGGTGGCCCGCCGCACGGTCGTGCCGCCGCACCGGGACGGCGGGCAGGCGCAGTACATCGAACGCCCGGTGCCCGAGCCCCAGCTGGCCACCACCACCGCCGCCCGCGCCTGGGCCCTGGGCCGCCTGCACGAGCCGATCCAGCTGCGCGACATGGCCGCCCAGGAGTCCATGTCCGTGCGCACCTTCACGCGCCGTTTCCGCGAGGAGGCCGGCGTCAGCCCCGGGCAGTGGCTGACCCGGCAGCGCGTGGAGCGGGCGCGGCACCTGCTGGAGTCCAGCGACCTGTCCGTGGACCAGGTGGCCCAGCAGGCCGGGTTCGGCACGGCGCAGTCGATGCGGCAGCACCTCCAGGCGGCGCTCGGAGTCACGCCCACCGCCTACCGCCGCACCTTCCGGACCGGCGTCAGAACGTGAGCACCCCGCGCGCGACCCGCCCCGCCTCCGCGTCGGCCCGGGCCTTCGCGAAGTCCTCGACGGGATAGGTCTCCGTCACCAGCTCGTCCAGCAGCAGCCGCCCCGCCCGGTACAGCTCGGCGTACAGGGCGATGTCCCGCTGCGGCCGTGACGACCCGTACCGGCAGCCGAGGATGGACTTGTCGAGGTACATGGAGGAGACGAGGAAGGACGCCTCCGCGGTCGCCGGCGGAACACCGAGCAGCACGGCCTGGCCGTGCCGGTCCAGCAGGTCGACGGCCTGGCGGATCAGCTCCACGCGCCCGACGCACTCGAAGGCGTGGTCGGCCCCCGTCGGCAGGATCTCCCTGACCCCGTCCGTCGACGTCAGGAAGTGCGTCGCCCCGAACTGCCGGGCCACCGCCTCCTTCGCCGGGTTCGCGTCGACGGCGACGACGGTCAGCGCCCCGGCGATCCGCGCGCCCTGGATGACATTGAGCCCCACGCCGCCGGTGCCGATGACGAGGACGGACTCCCCGCGGTCCACCCGCGCCCGGTTGAGCACGGCCCCCACCCCGGTGAGCACCCCGCACCCGATCAGGGCGGCGGACGGCAGCGGGACGTCCTCGGGGATCCGGACGGCCTGCACCGCCTTCACCACGGTCCGCTCCGCGAACGCGGAGCTGGCGGCGAACTGGTGGACCGGCCGCCCGCCGCGCGTGAACGGCCGCCCCGGCCGCCCGATCGCCTGCCGGCACATCGTCGGCCGCCCGCGGTCGCACTCCGCGCACGTACCGCAGCCGGCGAGTGTGGACAGGGCCACATGGTCGCCGGGCGCGACATGCGTCACCCCGGCGCCGACGGCCTCGACCACGCCCGCCCCCTCGTGCCCCAGCACCACCGGGACGGGGAAGGGGATGGTCCCGTCCACCACGGACAGATCGCTGTGGCACAGCCCGGCCGCCGAGATCGCGACCAGCACCTCCCCCGGTCCCGGGTCCCGCACCTCCAGGTCGTCCACGACCTCGACCCGTTTGCCGTCGAACAGCACTCCGCGCATCAGGCGACTCCCTTGGGCTCCCTCGGCAGGCCGAGCACCCGCTCGGCGATGATCGTGCGCTGAACCTGGTCCGAGCCGCCGTAGATGGTGTCGGCCCGGGAGAAGAGGAACAGGTGCTGCGACGCGTCGAGTTCGTACGGCGCCGAGGACGACCAGTCCACCGGCCCGACCGCGGCGGCCGCCCCGCGCGCCTCCACGGCCAGCTCACCGAGCCGCTGATGCCAGCCGCCCCACAGCAGCTTCGCCGCGCTGGGCGCCCCGGCGTCCCCCGAACTCCCCAGCGTCCGCAGGGCGTTCCACCGCATGGCCCGCAGCTCGGCCCACTGCCGCACCAGCCGCTCCCGTACGACGGGGTCGGCGGCGGCCCCCGACGCCACCGCCGCCGCCACGACCCGGCCCAGCTCGGCCGCGAAGCCGATCTGCTGGGCGAGGGTGGACACCCCCCGCTCGAACCCCAGCAGGCTCATCGCGACCTGCCACCCGGCGCCCGGTCCGCCGACGACATGCTCCGCACGCGCCGAAGCCCCGTCGAAGAACACCTCGTTGAAGTCGCTGGTCCCGGTCATCTGCCGGATCGGCCGCACCTCGACGCGCCCGGGCTGGTCCATCGGCACGAGCAGGAAGCTCAGCCCGCGGTGCCGCGTCGATCCGGGCTCGGTCCGCGCCAGCACGAAGCACCAGTCGGCCTCCCGGGCGAGCGAGGTCCAGATCTTCTGCCCGCTGATCCGGTACGTCCCGTCCGGGTCCCGTTCGGCCTTCGTGCGGACCGCGGCGAGATCCGATCCCGCCCCGGGCTCGCTGTACCCCTGGCACCACAGCTCCCGGCCCTCGGCGATCGCCGGCAGGAAGCGCGCCTTCTGCTCGGCCGTCCCGTGCGCCAGCAGGGTCGGCGCCAGCAGGTTCTCCCCGATGTGCCCGGAGCGCGGCGGCGCCGCGGACCGCGCGTACTCCTCGGCCCAGACCACCTGCCGGGTGAGCGAGGCGGTGCGATTGCCGAAGCCGGTCTCCCCCCATCCGATCCCGATCCACCCGTCCTTGCCCAGCGTCCGCTCCCAGTCCCGGCGCCCCACCGGGCCCGGGGCATGCACCCCGAGCCACTCCCGCGCCTCGTCCCGAAAGCGCTCGTCCTCAGCACTGAACCGGAAATCCACCAAGACCCCTTTCGATCGCCGGCCGACCGCACTTCCCAAAGGGGCGCGCGGAACCGCGCGACAAGCCACGACGGACCCGCACCCGCCCCGCGACAGAACCCCGCGGCCCCTCAGGCGTTCGGCCGCTCCCCCCGCACCGCGGCCCGCTCCATCGCCGCCAGCCGCTCAAGTATCGGCATCGGATCGACCCCGACGGACCCCGGCAGGAACTCCGCGATCGACTCCGGCGTCCAGGAACCCCCCTGCGCGAAGGCCGAGCGCAGTTCGTACGGCTGGGCCCACACCGCCAGCTTCGCCCCGGCGATGGTGTACACCTGCCCCGTCACCCCGTGCTCCCTGGCCCGCTCCGACAGCAGGTAGACCACGAGGGCGGCCACGTCCTCCGGCTCGCCCATCTCCGCCAGTTCCGTCGGCACGTTCGCCGACATCCGCGTACGGGCGACGGGCGCCACGGCGTTGGCGGTCACCCCGTACTTGTGCAGGCCCAGCGCCGCGCTCCGCACCAGCGAGATGATCCCGCCCTTGGCCGCGCTGTAGTTGGCCTGGGACACCGACCCCTGGTGGTTGCCGCTGGTGAACCCGACCAGCGTCCCCGACCGCTGCTTCCGCATCACCGCCGAGGCGGCCCGGAACACGGTGAACGTCCCCTTCAGATGCGTGGCGACGACCGGGTCCCACTCCTGCTCGGACATGTTGAACAGCATCCGCTCGCGCAGGATCCCGGCGACGCACACGACCCCGTCGAGCCGCCCGTAGGAGGCCAGTGCGGTGTCCACCACCCGCTGCCCGCCGGCCATCGTGGAGATGTCGTCGGCGACGGCGACCGCCTCACCGCCCGCCGCCTCGATCTCCTTGACGACCGCCTCGGCGATCTCGCTGGTCGGGGAGGCACCGTCGACGCGGACGCCGTAGTCGTTGACGACGACCCGGGCGCCCTCCGCCGCCGCGGCCAGGGCGACCGCCCGCCCGATGCCCCGCCCGGCGCCCGTCACGGCGACGACCTTGCCTGCCAAGAAGTTCCCCACGTCCGGCCCCTTCCCGCGGTTTCTGACGGACCGTTAGATTTTATGTCCCGTCAGACACCTGGAGACAAGCCCCGGGGAGGACCGATGTCGCTGCCGGACGCGTTCCACGAGATCGCCAAGCGCGTGAACAACTGGGGTCGTTGGGGCTCCGACGACGAGATCGGCACGCTCAACCTGATCACCGACGAGGTCGTGCGCTCGGCCGCCGCGACCGTCCGCTCGGGGCGCCGGGTCCCGCTCGCCCTGCCCCTGAAGCAGGACGGCGTGCAGACCGGGATGATCCCGGGCCGGGTCAACCCCCTGCACACGATGGTGCAGATCAACCAGGAGCTGTTCGGGCCGGGCACGGTCGCCTGCAGCGACGACGCCGTGACCATGGGCCTGCAGGCGGCCACCCACTGGGACGCGCTGCCCCACGTCTCGCACTCGGGCCGGCTCTACAACGGCCGGCCGGCCGGCACCGTCACCGCGCACGGCGGCGCCGCGTTCGCCGGCATCGACACGGCGCGGCACATCGTCTCGCGCGGGGTGCTGCTGGACGTGGCACGCGCCCGGGGCGTGGACCGGCTCGACGGCGGACACGCGGTCACGCCCGAGGACCTGGAGGCCGCGGAGGAGTTCGGCGGCACGCGCGTGCGGGCCGGCGACATCGTCCTGGTACGGACCGGGCAGATCCAGGTCTGTCTCGCCGGGGACCGGGAGGCGTACGGATACCCTTCGCCGGGACTCTCGGTCCGCACGCCGGAGTGGTTCCACGCACGCGATGCCGCCGCCGTGGCCAACGACACCCTGACCTTCGAGATCTTCCCTCCCGAGATCGAGGACCTCTGGCTGCCCGTGCACGCGCTCGACCTGGTGGAGATGGGCATGCTGCAGGGCCAGAACTGGAATCTCGAAGAGTTGTCCACAGCCTGTGGAGAAGCGGGCCGGTACGCGTTCCTGCTGTCGGCGATGCCCGAGCCGTTCGTCGGCGCGACGGGAACTCCCGTGGCCCCCGTCGCCGTTCTGTGAGGAGTTGCGGCCGGCGGCGCGGCGCTCCCGCCCCGAGCACGGCACCACGCGCCGCCGACCGACTTCGGCGCACCCCGCCGATTCCACCTGGCCCCTGATCGGAACCGGCGCCGAACCGCGACCCGCGCTCGACGAGGGCTCCCGTCACCGAAGCCCTCGCCGTCCCCTCACGGCGACCCGCAGACCAACAGCGTGATCAAACGGCCACGGTGCGTCAACACCCGTACGAAGATTTGTCACTTACGCCCCATTTGCCATGGGCGCGCACAGAAGCACGTCCCGGCGCATCGCACCTGGCCGGACCCGGCAGGGCGGCAGCCGCTGCGACCGTGCGCCGCGACTGACCGGAACCCCCGTTTCCGTGCGCCGGTCACACCGCCTCGAACGCCAGCCCCTCGTAGACCGGGACCCCGCCCCTGCACGACTCCGCCTCCTGGCGGGACTGGGCGCAGCGGTCGAGTTCGCACCAGATGCGCTTGCCCGCCCCCTCGGGGCTCCAGCCCCAGCGGTCGGCGAGACCGTCGACCAGGGCGAGGCCGCGGCCGCCGGTCGCGTCACCGTCGGCGCAGCGGGGCACGGGGGCCCGGTCGCTGCTGTCGGCCACCTCCAGGCGGACGGTGTCCGATGCGCCGGCCGCGCCGGGCAGGGACAGGCGCAGGACGGCCGGACAGCCGGTGTGCACCACGGCGTTGGTGACCAGCTCGGAGACGAGCAGGATCAGCGTCTCGGCGAGCGGCTCGTCGGCCTCTATGCCGGACCCGGCGAGACGTGAACGAGCCCATCTGCGGGCTCGCCCCACCTCTGCGGGGTCGGGCCGGACTTCCAGCTGCACCTGAAGCACCTGCACCGCTCACACCATCCGAACCGGCGGACACATGACCTCGCGCCACGGGCGCGCCGCGACGAGGGCCACGATCGTAGCCATTTTCCGCATGACCAGGACAACGGCCGATGCAGAGCCCAGAGCAAGGGTCACGGAACGTGAATCCCTTAAAAGACAGCATGGTTGACGTACAGTCACCCCAACAAGCGCTTCGGGCATATTCCAGCGCGAAGGAGTACCCGTGCGGCATACTGTGCGACGCTCACCGCAAGGAGTCGAACAGGCCTGCTGAGGCATCACCCCGGGGGCAACACCGGCACGGCACGCGCTCGGAACCACTCGCATCCCACAGAAGGTACCGGAGCGGGACACCGACTCCAGGACGTGACGGGTCACGCGTAGGACACAACCCGGTATCAACGCTCCGTAATTCCGGTATGCCACGATCCGTGACATCTTCGGAACCTGACTCCGTGACATCGCAGGCCCGCGCCGGTCACCGGACCAGATCGGCCGCGAGCAGCTCCTCACTCTCGGTAGCGCCACCGCCACGTTGCGCCCGGACCCAGGCCCGTTTCAGATGCAGGTGGACCTCGCTCTCCCAGGTGAAGCCGGTCCCGCCGTGCACCTGGAGACAGTCGCGGGCACCGCGCCCGGCGGCCTCGTCCGCGAGCAGCCGGGCCGCGGCGATGTCGGCCCGGTCGGCGGTGACGGCGGCCGCGTAGACGGCGGCGCGGGCGACCTCGGCGCGTACCAGCATCTGCGCGCACAGGTGCTTGACCGCCTGGAAGGCCCCGATCGGCTGCCCGAACTGCTCTCGCACCCGGGCGTGTTGCACGGCCAGCTCGCACACGCGCCGGGCCGTGCCGAGTTGCTCGGCGGCGGTCAGCAGGACGGCGACGGGATCGGTACGCGCCGGTGCGGGCACCCGGTGCAGGGGGGTGAGCGGGTCCACCGAGCGCAGCGGCACGGCGCCTTCGGCGCCGCGCCGTACGACGTCGGCCTCGTCCAGCCACTCCACCAGCCTGCCGTCGGCGGCGGCCACGACGACCTCCCCCTGCGCCGCCCCCGGGACCTGCCCGGCGGCCAGGTGCGAGGCGACCAGCGGCCCGGGCACCAGCGCCCGCCCCGCCTCCTCGAACGCCAACACGGCCTCGGGCAGCCCGAGCCCGACCCCTCCGTCGGCCTCGGACAGCCGCAGGGAGAAGAACCCGAGCTCGCCGAGAGCCCGCCACAGTTCCCGGTCGAGACGGACCGCGGACTGCGCGACGAGCCACGACGAACCGTCCGCCGCCCGGGAGCCGATCGCGGCCCGCACGGCGGCGCGCACGTCCTCCTGCTCCACGGTCAGTTGAAACCGCACCGCTCACCTCCCCTTCGGCAGCCCGAGCACCCGCTCACCCACGATGTTCCGCTGAATCTGCGAGGTCCCGGCCGCGATGGTGTACGAGAGCGACGAGAGCCGGTCGAGCGTCCACGGCCGCTCCAGATCCAGCGAGTCCGGCCCCAGGACATCGGCGGCGGCGTCGTACAGCTCCTGCCGGGCATGCGAATAGCTCAGCTTGAAGACCGACCCCCCGACCCCCGGCACCCCGCCGGAGGCCTCCGCCTCGCTCACGTTCCACTGCGTCAGCCGCCACAGGGCCCGGAACTCCGCGTTGAGCCTGCCGAGCCGGCGCCGCAGCACGGGGTCGTCCCAGCGGCCGTTCTCCCGGGCCTCGGCGGCGAGTTCGCCCAGCACGCGCCGGCAGGCGACGACCTCGCCGACGAACGCCGTGCCGCGCTCGAAGGACAGCGTCACCATGGTCACGCGCCAGCCGTCGTTCTCCGCGCCGACCCGGTTGGCGACCGGCACGCGCACGTCGTCGAGGAACACCTCGGCGAACTCGGCCGACCCCGCCAGCGTCCGCAGCGGACGTACGGTGATCCCCGGGGCGTCCATGGGCATCGCGAGCCAGGAGATGCCCCGGTGCTTCGGCGCCCCGGGGTCGGTGCGCACCAACAGCTCGCACCAGTCGGCCACTTCGGCGTGCGAGGTCCAGATCTTCGACCCGCGCACCACGTAGTCGTCGCCGTCCCGCCACGCGCGGGTGCGCAGTGCCGCGAGGTCGGAGCCGGCGTCCGGTTCGCTGAAGCCCTGGCACCAGACCTCCTCGCCGCGCAGCACCGGCGGCAGCCAGCGCTCCCGCTGCTCCGGCGTCCCCTCGGCCGCGATGGTGGGCCCCGCGTGCAGCAGCCCGACGAAGTTCGCCCCGACGTAGGGCGCTTCGGCCCGCTCGGTCTCCTCCAGGAAGATCAGGCGGACGCTCGGTGTGCCGTCCCAGTGGACGTCGGCGTACCCGGCCTCGTACAGCATCCGCTGCCAGCCGAGGTCGTACGCCCGGCGCGCGGGCCAGTCCTGCGGGGACGGCTTCGGCGGCAGTGTCGGCAGCGCCTTGCCGAGCCACTCCCGCAGGTGCGCCCGGAACTCCTCCTCCTGCGGGGTGTAAGACAGGTCCACTAGCGGTCCAGGTCGAGACCGAGCATGCGGATGGCGTTGCCCCGCATCAGTTTGCGGACCGTCTCGTCGTCGAGCCCCTTCACATGGTCGAGGGCGATCTCCTTGGTGTGCGGGAAGGTCGAGTCGACGTGCGGGTAGTCGGTCTCGAAGGTGGCGTTGTCCCGCCCGACCACGTCCAGCGAGGCGACCCCGTGCTTGTCGCGGAAGAAGCAGCAGAACATCTGCCGGTAGTAGTACGTCGACGGCGGATCGGGCACCAGGTCCCTGACCCCGCCCCAGGCCCGGTGCTCCTCCCACACGTCGTCGGCGCGCTCCAGGGCGTACGGGATCCAGCCCATCTGCCCCTCGGAGTAGGCGAGTCTGAGGCGCGGGAACCTCACCAGGACCCCGCTGAACAGGTAGTCCATCATCGAGGCCATGGCGTTGTTGAAGCTCAGCGACGCCTGGACCGCGGGCGGCGCGTCCGGCGAGGCGGCCGGCATCTGGGAGCTGCTGCCGATGTGCATGTTGACGACCGTGCCGGTCTCCTGGCAGACCGCGAAGAAGGGGTCCCAGTAGCCGGAGTGGATGGACGGCAGGCCGAGGTGGGTGGGGATCTCGGAGAAGGTCACCGCCCTGACCCCGCGGGCAGCGTTGCGCCGGATCTCGGCGACCGCCAGCTCCACGTCCCACAGCGGGATCAGGCACAGCGGGATGAGCCGGCCGCCGCTGTCGCCGCACCACTCCTCGACCATCCAGTCGTTGTAGGCGCGCACGCAGGCCAGCGCGACCTCCTTGTCGTGCGCCTCGGCGAAGGTCTGGCCACAGAAGCGCGGGAAGGACGGGAAGCAGAGGCTGGCCTCGACGTGGTTGAGGTCCATGTCGTCCAGGCGGGCCTTGGGGTCCCAGCAGCCGCGCCGCATCTCCTCGCGGGTGATCCCCTCCAGCGTCATCTCGTCGCGGTCGAAGCCGACGGCGGCGATGTTGCGCTTGTACGGGAACTTCAGGTCCTCGTAGATCCACCAGTCGGTCGGCTGGCCCTCCGGGTCCATCGTGATCTGGTACTTGCCGGCGACGTAGGCGAGTTCACCGATGCCCGCGGTCAGGGGCTGCGGACCCCGTTCGCGGTACTTCGCCGGCAGCCACGTCTCGAAGAGGTGTGCGGGCTCGATCACATGGTCGTCGACGCTGATGATGCGGGGCAGTTCGGTCATGGGTCCCCTCCGCCTGACGCGACTGTATTTCTGATGGACCGTCAGATCTGCTTCGCCCAGCAGGCTAGTCCCGCGCCTCTGGACCGACAAGGCGCCGGGCCCTACGCTCTGCGCACGATCTGACAGTCCGTCAGCTGAGCCGAGGGGGCCGCCGTGAACGACACCGCCCACGCCCTGAGCGCGTCCCGCACCCTCTGGGAGCTGCTCGCCCGCCGCGCCGGCCTCACCCCCGACCGGCCGGTCCTGCTCCAGGACGACCGCTCCCTGACCTTCGGCGAGCTGCACGCGGGCGCCGAGCGCGTGGCGGCGGGCCTGTACGGCATGGGCGTACGCCCCGGCACCGTGGTCGCCTGGCAGCTGCCGACCCGCCTGGAGACGGCCGTGCTGACCTTCGCGCTGGCCCGCCTGGGCGCCGTGCAGACGCCGGTCATCCCCTTCTACCGGGACCGCGAGGTCGCCTTCGCGCTGCGCGAGTCCAAGGCCGAGTACTTCGCCGTCCCCGGCGAGTGGCGCGGCTTCGACCACACCGCGATGGCACGGCGGCTGGGCGCCAAGGGCGTCTTCGAGGCGTACGGCGACCTGCCCGAGGGGGACCCGTCCGTGCTGCCCGCCCCGCCCGCCGAGGGCACCTCCGTGCGCTGGATCTACTGGACCTCGGGCACCACCTCCGACCCCAAGGGCGTGCTGCACACGGACCGTTCGCTGATCGCCGGCGGGTCCTGCCTCGCGCACGCGCTGCACCTGTCGGAGGACGACGTGGGCTCGATGGCCTTCCCGTACGCGCACATCGCCGGGCCCGACTACACGGTGATGCTGCTGCTGTACGGCTTCCCGGCGGTGATGTTCGAGCAGTTCGCGCTGCCGGACGCGCTGGAGGGCTACCGCAGGCACCGCGTGACGGTCGCGGGCGGCTCCACGGCCTTCTACTCGATGTTCCTCGCCGAGCAGCGCAAGCAGCCGGGCACCAAGGTCATCCCCTCGCTGCGGCTCCTGGCGGGCGGCGGGGCACCCAAGCCGCCGGAGGTGTACCACGCCGTCGTCCGCGAGATGGGCGTGCAGCTCACGCACGGGTACGGCATGACCGAGGTGCCCATGATCACCATGGGTGCGCCGGACGACACCGCGAAGAACCTGGCGACGACGGAGGGCCGGCCGCCGCGGGGGATGGAGATACGGATCGCCGGCGGCGAGGTGCGGCTGCGCGGGGAGGCGGTGTGCCAGGGCTATCTGGACGCGGCGCAGACCGCGCAGGCGTTCGACGCGGACGGGTTCCTGCGCACCGGTGACCTCGGGCATCTCACCGCGAGCGGGCATCTGGTGCTCACCGGGCGGCTCAAGGACGTCATCATCCGCAAGGGCGAGAACATCTCGGCCAAGGAGGTCGAGGACCTGCTGGCCGCCCACCCGGCGGTGGGGGACGTCGCCGTGGTCGGGCTGCCGGACGCCGAGCGCGGGGAGCGGGTCTGCGCCGTGGTGGAGCGGCGCCCGGGGGCGGACGACCCGACCCTGGACGCGCTGACGTCCTATCTGCGCGCGGAAGGGCTCTCGGTGCACAAGCTGCCGGAGCAGCTGGAGGTGGTGGACGCCCTGCCGCGCAACGACACCCTGCGCAAGGTACTCAAGTACCAGCTGCGGGAGCGCTACTCGGGGACCGTGAAGTAGCGGGCGAACGCCGGGACGATCTCCGCCTCGCCGACCCTGCCGTCGCCGTCGGTGTCGAGCACGGCGGCGCTCGCGCGGGCGATCTCCTCGTCCACGCCGAGGATCCTCAGCACCCGCGCGGTGTCCTCGACGGTGGCCGCGCCGTCACCGTCGGTGTCCGCGACGCGGAGAGCCGCGCGCAGGAAGGGCCGGGCGATCTCCGCGAACCGGTCGGGGTTGTCGCGCAGCCGCTTGACCGCGCCGTTCACGAACTCCTCGCGGTCGATGCGCTGGTCGCCGTCCCGGTCCGCTATGCCGGCCATGCCCTGCCAGAACGCCTCGGCGCCCGCGTACAGCGCCTGGCCCTTGTCGGACCGGGCCGCGACACCGAACTCGGCGAGCAGCGCCTTGGCCGCCACGCTGAAGTCCTCGCGGTCGATGCAGCCGTTGCCGGCCTGGTCGAAGGTGGCGAACCGGGCCGCGATCCTGCGCTCGTACTCGCTGCTGACCATGTCTTCTCGGGCCGCCTCACGTCACGTCGGGGTCTGTCCGGACGCGAGCGTACGACGCGCCGTGGCCCTGGGGCGGGGGAAAACGGCGCTTGTGCCAAGACCGGGGGAATTTCGGGACAACCGTGTGGCAGAAGCCCCGGGCGCTTGCCGGCGCGAGGGCCGGGAAGCCCCACCGGCGCGCGACGCCCGGCAGTCCGTTCCGGTCGCCGGGCAGGCGGGAACGGTCAGACGCCCCTAGGCGGAGAGCGGGCCGGCCTCCTCGGAGACGGCGTCGTCCACGTCGGCGTACACGTCGAACAGGCGGCGCACGCCCAGGGCGCCCAGGACCCGGTTGACATGGGAGCCGTCGACCGCGCCCTGCGCCGGGAGGATCAGCCGCAGGCTGCCCTGGCAGGAGCGGATGAGACGGCGGGCCGCGATGAGCACGCCGACGCCGCTGGAGTCGCAGAAGAAGACCTCGGAGAGGTCGAGGACCAGGCTGTGGCGGCCGTCCGCCACCGCGTCGTGCACCCGCTGCCGCAGCACCGGCGACGTCACCAGGTCCAGCTCGCCCGACACACTGAGCACGGTCCAGTCGCCCTGCTCGCCGCCGATCACGTAGAACGCCACCACCATGCCCCTCGTTCGCCGGACCCCCAGTCAACCGGAAGCCCTTACTTCGCTTCCTTGCAGCGCGGCTGCCCAGCCGCCGTTCCCTGAAACACGGCCCAAGAAACGAAAACCGATCGGAAACGGCTTGTTTTGTTCGGCTTCGATCCTGTTCGATCAGATGCGAACCGGGTAGGGGAGTCTGCACTATCACTTCCGGCAGCCCTGGGGGCGCCCGATGACACAAAGGGGCGTGCGCCGTCGGACGTGCCGACTACATTCGTGGAGACGATGGACGCAGGCTGGGCCGCGGCGGACACACAGGTGAGGGGGCCGCATGGCGAAGAGGGACGTACCGCCCCGCTGGGACCGCAGGATGCAGCAGCGGCTCGCGCGCGGTGAGGCCGCCGCCCTCGGCGAGCTCTACGACCGGTTCGCCTCGCTCGTGCACGGCCTCGCCCACCGCGTCCTCGGCGACGAGCACGCCGCCGACACCGTCACCCGCGAGGTGTTCGTGCACGTCTGGGAGCACCCCGACTCCTACGACCCGAGGCAGGGCCCCCTGCGCTCCTGGGTCGCCACGCTGACCCACCGGCTCGCCGTGCAGCGGCTGCGCGCCACCGAGACCGCCGCCCTGGCCCAGGACGCCGGCGGCTCCGCCGAGGAGCTGGAGCGCAGGGTCCGCCGCGCCTCGATCGCCGCCCGCGCCGACTACATCGTCCAGTCCATGCCCGCCCCGCTGCGTGCCGCCCTGGAGCTGGCCTACTTCCAGCGCCGCGACTACCGCCAGACCGCGGCCGACCTCGGCGTCACCGAGGACGAGGCCCGCCGCCGGCTCCGCCTGGGCCTGCAGCTGCTGTCCACCGCCCACGACGCCGGCGCCCCCGGCGCCCCGCCCGGCTACGGGGGTGCGGCGTGACCGACGCGGGCAGCGCGGACCGCTTCGATTCCGGGGACTTCGACGGCCCGTCCGGGGACTTCGAGGGCACGGACGGCGAGCAGGAGCGGGGCGGCAGGACCGGGCACCGGCGCGAGCCCGGCGGTCCGGGAGACCCGGGCGGCCCCGCGCACGGCGGCGGCACCGGAAAGGACTCCGGCCGGCCGCCCCGCATCCCCATGCCCCGCTCCTCCGTGGAGGACGGCGGCCGCCCGCTGCCCGCGCTGGAGCAGCCGGACGACCCCGCGCCGCGGCCCGTCCCGCTCGCACTGGAGCACCGCGTGCTGAAGTCCCTCCTCGGCGCCTGGGCGCTGGCCGCCTGCTCGCCGGAGGAGACGGCGGCCGTCGAGGAGCACCTGGGCGAGTGCGGCACCTGCGCCGAGGAGGCGCTGCGGCTGCGCGACGCGGTCGGCCTGCTGCACCCGCAGGAGAGCCTCGACCTGGACCCGGCCCTGCGCACCCGCGTCCTGGACGGCTGCCTCGACCGGCGCCCGCCGCGCATCCCGGTGCCCGGGTGGGCCGCCCCGTACGACGCCGAGACGGCCCGCCTCGACGCCCTGCTGCAGGACATCGGGGACGCCGAGTGGCACGCGCCCGTGCGGCTGCGCTGGTTCGACGGCGAGGGCCCGGCGAGCCGCCGTACGACCGTGGCCGGCGTCATCTCCCACCTGCTCTCGGTCGACGGCCTGGTCGCGGTGGCCGTCGGCCTGGACGACCCGCTGGGCGACGGCGCCGCCCAGGGCCCCTCGCCCCGGACCCGCACGGAGACGTACTGGCGCACCGCACACGTCCCGCCCGGCCGCTCCGTCCGGGCGCCCTGGCGGGAGCAGACCCACGACCTCGTCCGCACGGTGGCCTTCGCGGGCGGGGGCACCGGCTCCGCCCGCCTCGCGGTCTCCTACGGCGACTTCGAACTGCCGCTGCACGACGCGATGGTGGACCGGGCCTTCGAGTGCTGGGTGCACGCGGAGGACATCGCCGAGGCCGTCGACTACCCCTACGGCCCGCCCGCCCCGCGCCATCTGCACCGCATGATCGACCTCGCGGCCCGGGTGCTGCCGGCCGCGCTGGCCCAGCGCCGCCGGACGGGACTGGCCTCGCCCTCCCACGGACGTCACCTCGTCCCGGCCGGCGAGCCCGGCCGCAGCCTGCGCCTGGAGATCGAGGGCTCGGGCGGCGGCGAGTGGCTGATCCCCCTCGACTCCCCCGCCGCCGTGGGCTCCGCCGAGCACGAGGTCGCCCATATCGCCCTGGACGGCGTGGAGTTCTGCCGCCTCGCCGCCGGGCATGTGCCTCCGGCGGATGCGGCCGCCGGTCAGGTGGGTGACAAGGAGGCGATCAGGGACGTCCTGTTCGCCGCGGCGTCCTTGAGCCGTCTGTAGCCCGCCGGCCGCGCGGGCGGGTGCGGGTGCGTCGTGCCGTGTCGCGCCGTACCCCGCGCCCCTGAAGACGCGTGCGGGACGGCCTCCCGGGGCGCGGCACGACCGTCCCGAGCCGTCAGGCGAACACCACCGTCCGGCGCCCGTTCAGCAGGATACGGCGCTCGGCATGCCACTTGACGGCCCGCGCCAGCGCCTGGCACTCCACGTCCCGCCCGACCGCGACCAGTTGATCCGGCGTGACGTCATGACCGACGCGCTCGACCTCCTGCTCGATGATCGGCCCCTCGTCGAGGTCGGCGGTCACGTAGTGCGCCGTCGCCCCGATCAGCTTGACGCCCCGGGCGTGAGCCTGGTGATACGGCTTCGCGCCCTTGAAGCTCGGCAGGAACGAGTGGTGGATGTTGATGATCTTCCCGCTCAGCTGCTTGCACAGATCGTCGGAGAGCACCTGCATGTACCGGGCCAGCACGACCAGTTCGACGTCGTTCTCGCGGACGATCGACAGCACCCGCGCCTCCGCGTCCGCCTTGGTGTCCTTGGTGACCGGGATGTGGTGGAAGGGGATCTCGTACGAGCCCACGAGCTCGGCGAAGTCGGTGTGGTTGGACACCACGGCGGCGATCTCCACCGGCAGCGCACCGATCCGCGCCCGGAACAGCAGGTCGTTCAGGCAGTGCCCGAACTTGCTGACCATGAGGACGATCCGCATCTTCTCGTCGGCCCGGTTGATCTGCCAGTCCATGTGGAAGGCGTCGCCGATGGCCGTGAAGCTCGCCCGCAGCTTGTCCACCGTGACCGGGGTCTCCGCGGAGAAGTGGACGCGCATGAAGAACAGACCCGTGTCGTGGTCGCCGAACTGCTGGCTGTCCTCGATGTTGCAGCCGGTCATGAAGAGGTAGCTCGACACGGCGTGCACGATGCCCTGCTTGTCCGGGCAGGAGAGCGTGAGGACGTACTGGTCACTGGCCGCCGCGGCTCGGGTGGACTGCTCGTTCATGCAGCACAGGGTCCCATACGCGGGCCCGCCGACGGGCCCGGGTCCGTCAGGCGGACCGCGTCATGATCCGCAGCACCTCGAGGGTGCGCGGCGGGGTGTCCGGGTCCTCTCCGTCGGCCGCGGCCATCCGCACGTGCGCGTCCCGGGCCGCCCGGACCGCCTCCGGCCAGCCCGGGTTGTCGAAGTACGCCGAGACCTGGGCGTCCGGCCCGACCTGGTGCATGATCCGCAGCACCCGCAGCACGGCGGTGTCGACCAGGGCCGCCTCCTGGGAGTCCCGGAAGATCGTGCCGACGTACTTCTCGGCGGACCAGTTGTCCAGCCAGGTGTCCTCGACCAGGCGGTAGACGGCGTCGGTCACGTCCCCGTACCCGTCGACACCGGCCAGCCAGACGTCCCGCTGGAACACCGGATCGGAGAGCATGTGCAGCGCGGAGCGCACATTGCTGCGCCAGCGCCACCACGGCATGTCGTTGAGTGGCATGCCGCCCATGGTGGGGGAGCGACGGCCACGGCGGGAAGAGTTCTCCGGAGCTTGCACGGTCATCGATCGTACGTTCTTCCGCCCCGGCGCCTCACCGCCCCCCCGCAATTCACCTCGCAGCCACCGTTCGATAACCGAGGGTCATCCCCGGGTTGGCGATGTGACGGAAGCGTGTGGGTCCATGACCGGTCGGCGACGCATCCGCAACACCATCCGTCCCCTGCTCACCAGGCCTCGCAGAGCCGCCGTGCTGTCGGCGGGGGCCCTGGCCGCGTGTGCGTCGCTGGCCGCCGGATGCGGGGTCATCCCCGGTGCCACGGGGGGCTCCGGGGACGGCTCGATCACGGTCATGACCTGGGCCCCGGAGCGGACCGACGCGACCAACAAGCCCGGAATGCCCGCCTTCGCCCGGGCCTACGCCCGCTGGGTCAACGCGCACGGCGGCATCGCCGGCCACCAGCTGAAGGTCCTGACCTGCAACGACCACAACGACAGCGTGGCCGCCGCGCACTGCGCGACCACCGCCGTCAAGAACGACGTCGTCGCGGTCGTCGGCTCCTACAGCCAGTTCGGCGACACCTACCTGCCGACGCTGGAGAGCGCCGGCATCCCCTACATCGGCGGATACGGCGTCACCACCGCCGAGTTCACCAGCCCGCTGTCCTACCCCGTCAACGGCGGCCAGCCCGCCCTGCTGGCGGGTCTGGGCAAGGAGCTCTCCGGCGGCTGCGGCCCCGTGGCGCTCATACGGCCCGACAACATCGCGGGCGACGAACTGCCCGCCATGCTCGACTCCGGCCTCAAGGCGGGCGGCCACCCGGCGGCGGCGGACCAGCGGGCGGCGGACGACACCACCGAGTACTCGTGGCCCTCGCAGAAGGCGCTGCGGACCACCACGGCCGACCCGGCGAAGAAGGGCTGCGTGATCCCCGCGCTCGGGGACCGCACCGACACCTTCATGGACTCCTTCCGGCGCAATCGCGCGGACTACCCGGCGGTGAAGACCGCCGCCACGCTCGACAGCGTCGACCAGACGGTGATCAACGAGTCCGGCGGCCAGTCCGGGCCGTACGAGGGCTCCTACGTCACCGGCTGGTACCCGGTGGCGAACGACCCGCGCTGGGACCCGATGAAGAAGGTGATCCGGCAGCAGGCCTTCGGCGACAACCGCATCGACCCCGCGGACGCCGGGGTGCAGACGACCTGGATCGCGTACACGGTGTTCAAGGCCACCGTCGAGTCGCTGGGCAACGGAGAGGTCACCTCCGACACCGTGCGCAAGGCCCTCGACGACGGGCTGAAGGTCACCACGGGCGGTCTCACGCCGACGCTGCACTGGGCCGACGAGAGCAGGCTGGCCGCCATCGGCTTCCCCCGCCTGGTCAACGCCGACGTCACCCTCCAGGTGGTGCGCCAGGGCCGGCTCGTCGCGGCGGACAAGGGGTTCGTCAACGCGACCAGCACGCTGGAGGGCGCGGACGTGCACTGAGGCGCGCGTCCGCGCCCTCGGCGCGTGTCCCGCCCGCCGGTCAGAGCTGGGTCGGCTGGCGCTGGGTGAGTCCGTACTTCTCGGCGATGGTGTTCCACATCCCGGCCGCCTGCGCCTTCTGCTGACTCGCGGTGCCGCTCGCGCGGTTGCCGGCCTGGGTCTGGCCGGTCGAGCGGGCCTGGCCCTTCTTGCAGCCCTTCTTGCCGCCCACCTGGTCGGCCCAGGCCGCGTAGTGGTTGTCGGCGGCGGCGGACGCCTGCCACGCCTTGGTGAGCGCGGTGGTCAGCGCCGTGTGGTTCGCGAGCTTGTCGACGGACAGCCCGGACAGCCGGGTGACCAGCTGGTTGCGCTGCTTGGCCGCGGACCGCAGGTCCGAGGCCGCCTGGCCCAGGTTCCTGCACCCCTTGACGTCGGCCACCGCGCGGATCACCGAGGCCCGGCTGGTGCCGCTGTCGGCCAGCAGCTTGTCCAGGGCGACGGCCTGCTGCTTCGCCGGGTCCGCGGCGGCCGACGCGGAGCCTTCCGTCGCCGGGGCCGTGGCGGAGACCGGCTGGTTCTTGTCCTTGCCGTCGCCGCCCCCGCCGCCGAGCAGCGCACCGGCGCCCACCCCGAGGACAACGATGCCCACGCCGACGGCCGCGATGAGCGGCACCCGCGACGAACCGCTCCGGCCGCCGCGCCGGCCCCGGCCCTCGTCGCCGGGCGGGGCCGGCGGGATGTACGCGGGCTGCTGGGGACGGCCGTAGGCGGGCTGCTGGGGCTCCTCGAAGCGCGGCATCTGCTGGGTGGACGCGGCCGGGCTCTCGCCGCCCGGCCCGCTGCGGAAGAGGTTGTCGAACTCGGCGGGCGGCTGCCGGTCCTCACCCTGCGCCATGCCGTACGGCGCCGCGCCGGGCTGGTCGGTCACCGGGGCGATGTACTGCGTGGCCTCGGCGTCGGGTCCGGACGCGGGCGGCATCGGCCCGGCACCGGGCTGCTGCGGGTGCCCCGGGAACTGCGTCTGCCCGGAGGCCGCGGGTGCGCCGCCCGCCTCGGGCGGCAGCGGTCCCGGCCCGACGGGGGGTATGTACTGCGTCGCCCCTTCGTCGGCCGGCGCGGGCACCGGCGGGATGAACTGCGTGGCGCCCTCGTCGGCGGCGGGCGGCAGCGGGCCGCCGTACGCCCCGGCCGCGGGCGTGCCGTAGGCGCCCTGGTCGGCGGGCGGCGCGCTCGCCGCGCCGTGGGCGGCGTACCCGTCGGCGGCCGGCCGGGGCGCGGAGTGGCGGCCGCCCTGCCGGGGCGGCGGGAGGGCCGCGCCGGGGGCGCCGTAGGACACGCCCTCCGCCACCGGGTCCGGTGCGCCCCACCGGTCCGCCGTCGGCTGGTGCTGGTCGGGCGTGCTCCACGTCTGGGTCTGCGGCTCTCCCCAGCCCTCACCCGGCGCCGGGTTCTGCTGCTCACCGGGACCCCAGGGCGTGCCCCAGGCCTGTCCGCCGGTCGGGGCCGCGGCCTGCGGGCCGCCGTACGAGCCGGTGGCGTCGTGCGGGCCGCCGTGGCGGGCGTGGTACGGGCCTGCCGCGGCCGGTGCGTCCAGCATGCCCGGCAGCAGCGGTTCGCCCCCGTCCGAGGGCAGCACGATGCCTTCGCGCGCTTCGCGCTGCGAGGGCTCCTCGCCCTGTCCACTCTGCGTCACCGGGACTCCTACGAATGGGGGACTTTCGGAATCGTCGGCTCACGCTACCGGGTCCCCCGAGCCGGGTGCCACGCAGCTCTGGGCCCAACCTCCTTCCCTGTGACAGCCGTAACAGAACCGGGCCGCAGAGCGCTGCATTTGTCCGTTTTCTGCGGCTCGCGCGGCGCTCAGGCCGCCGCCTGCACGTCCATGCGCGCCCCGAACTCCCTTACCACCGGCTCGTCCTGGTACGGCTCCAGCCGCTGCTGGAAGTCCTCCAGGTACTCGGCGCCCCGGTTGGAGCGGAGGGTCTCCAGGAGCTCCACGGCCTTCAGCCCGGTGGTGCAGGCCTGCTCGACCTCGCGCTGCTGCACCAGCGCCGTGGCCAGCAGGACGTAGCCGATGGCCCGCCTGCGCGCCTTCGTCTCGGGGAGCCGGTCCAGCGCCTCCCGTGCCTGCCGCGCCGCCGCGTCGGCCTGTCCGAGGTCCCGGTGGCAGTGCGCCAACTCGTCGGCGAGGTAGGCCTCGTCGAAGTGCGTGATCCACGCCGGGTCGTCCCCCGCCGCCGTGTCGGCGGCCTCAAGTGCCGTGACCGCCCGGCCCGATGCCGCCGCGGTCGCGCGCGCGTCACCCATCAGCGCGTGCCCGCGGGCCTCCGCCGCATGGAACATCGCCTCCGCGCGCGGGGTCACGCGCCCCCGCGCCCCCTCCTGCGCCGCCCGCGCCAACTGCGCGATCTCACGCGGGTTTCCGAGCTGTGCGGCCAGGTGGCTCATGGAGGCGGCCAGCACGTACCCGCCGTATCCGCGGTCGCCCGCGGCCTGGGCCAGACGCAGGGCCTGGATGTAGTAGCGCTGGGCGAGACCGGGCTGGCCGGTGTCGACGGCCATGTAGCCCGCGAGCTCGGTCAGCCGGGCCACCGCGGCGAACAGGTCGCGCCCGACCGCCTCCCGGTACGACCCCGCCAGCAGCCCCGAGACGACGCTGTTGAGGTAGTGCACGACGACCGGGCGCACATGCCCGCTGCCGTACTGGTGGTCCAGGTCGGTGAGCGCCTGCGTCATCGCGCGCACGGCGGCCACGTCGGACTGACCCACCCGGGGCCCGGCCGCGCGCGAGACCTGCGAGTCGGGCGCGGAGATCAGCCAGTCACGGCTGGGCTCGACGAGCGCGGAGGCGGCGACGGACGAGCCGGACAGGAAGTCCCGGCGCCCCACGTCGCTGCGCCACAGCTCGCAGACCTGCTCGATGGCTCCCAGCACCGTCGGCGAGAACTGCAGGCCGACGCCCGAGGCGAGGTTCTTGCCGTTGGCCATGCCGATCTCGTCGATCGTGACCGTGCGGCCCAGCTTGCGGCCCAGCGCCTCCGCGATGATCGCCGGGGCGCGTCCGCGCGGCTGCTGGCCCCGCAGCCAGCGGGCCACGGACGTCTTGTCGTAGCGCAGGTCGAGTCCGTGCTCGGCGCCGCACATGTTGACCCGGCGGGCGAGCCCGGCGTTCGAGCACCCCGCCTCCTGGATGAGCGCCTGCAGCCGTTCGTTCGGCTGTCGCGCGACGAGAGGCCTTGCGGCCATGGCGTACCCCCTGGGAACAACCCCTGAAGCGAAAAGATCCGGCCGTGAAGATCAATGCCCCGGTGCCGTACGTAAAATGCGAGGCTTGCGCGGATTGTCGGGGTAAAGGCTGATGCCGACCCCGCATGTGGCTACCCGGATCACGCGGAGGTTCCTCCCGCGCGCCCCCACACATGCATCCATGCGCCCCAGCCGTGGATTCGATGCTCCTCCCCCGCGCGCGATACGGCCGTAACCCGAGGTGGGTGCGGGAGTTGAGTTCATCGTGGAAGAGACGATCGCGGGAACCGAAGCCGCCCAGATTCCGAAGCAGCGCGGGGATTCGCTGCTGGAGACCGCCGTACGCTACGCCGAGGAGCGCCACTGGGACGTCTTTCCCGGCACCTGGCTGGAGGCCGTCGACGGGGTGCAGCACTGCTCCTGCTCCGTCCCCGCGTGCGCCGCACCCGGGGCGCATCCCGCGCGCGAGGACTGGGCGACGCTGGCCACGGGCAGCGCGACCGTCGCCCGCCGGATGTGGCAGAAGCAGCCGACGGCGTCGATCCTGCTGCCGACGGGCCGTACGTTCGACGCGATCGAGGTGGCGGAGAGCGCGGGCTTCCTGGCCCTCGCACGCATGGAGCGCATGGAACTGACGCTCGGCCCCGTGACGGTGACCCCGAACCGGCGCATGCACTTCTTCGTCCTGCCCGGCGCGGCCGTGAAGGTGCCGGACCTGGTGCGCAAGCTGGGCTGGTCGCCGGCGTCGCTGGACCTGGTCGCGCTCGGCGAAGGGGCTTACGTGGCCGGGCCGCCCACCCGCTTCGGCTCGCGCGGTGCGGTGCAGTGGGCCTGCCGCCCGACCCCCGCCAACCGCTGGCTGCCCGACGCCGAGGAACTGATCTCCCCCCTCGCCTACGCCTGCGGACGCGACCGCTGATCCACCCGCCCGCGGACGAACCCCTAGGGTTTCGTGCATGACAGAGGGAAAAGAGGTCACTGCCGCCGCCGTGCGCGTGCGAGGTCTCTGGAAGCGGTTCGGGCAGCAGGTCGCCGTCGCGGGGATCGATCTCGACCTGCCGGCGGGGAAGTTCATCGGACTGGTCGGGCCCAACGGCGCCGGGAAGACCACCACTCTCTCCATGGTGACGGGGCTGCTGCGGCCCGATCAGGGAAGCGTCGAGGTCGTCGGGCACGACGTGTGGCGGGACCCCGCGGCGGTGAAGGCGCGGATCGGGGTGCTGCCGGAGGGACTGCGCCTCTTCGAGCGGCTCTCCGGGCGTGAACTCCTCGGCTACAGCGGGCGGTTGCGCGGGCTGCCCGGCGCCGAGGTCGACAAGCGCGCCACCCAGCTGCTCGACGTGCTCGACCTGGCCGGCGCCCAGCACAAGCTCGTCGTCGACTACTCGACGGGCATGCGCAAGAAGATCGGCCTCGCGGCCGCGCTCCTCCACAATCCCGAAGTGCTCTTCCTGGACGAGCCGTTCGAGGGCGTCGACCCGGTGTCCGCCCAGATCATCCGCGGGGTGCTGGAGCGGTACACCGCCTCGGGCGCCACCGTCGTCTTCTCCTCGCACGTCATGGAGCTCGTGGAGTCGCTGTGCGACTGGGTGGCCGTCATGGCCGCCGGCCGCATCCGCGCCCACGGCACCCTCGCCGAGGTGCGCGGGGAGGCGGCCTCGCTGCAGCAGGCGTTCCTCGAACTCGTCGGCGCGGGCGGCCGCGACACCGCCTCCGACCTCGACTGGCTGGGCGGCGGGGCCCGATGACGACCGAAGCGAACATCACCCCCGTCGTCGTACGGCTGAAGCTGTCGCTGCTGCGCAACGGCCTCAGGCAGTCCGGCGGGCGGCGGGCCGCCTACATCGTGTCGGCCGTGGTCGTGGTGCTCTTCGGGGCGCTGCAGCTGCTCGGCCTGATCGCGCTGCGCGGCAACGCGCACGCCCTGTCCGTGGCCGCCCTGCTGGTGGCCGTCCTGGCACTGGGCTGGGCCGTGATGCCGCTGTTCTTCCCCGGCGGCGACGAGACCCTCGACCCGACCCGGCTGGTGATGCTGCCGCTGCGGCCCCGGCCGCTGGTGCGGGCGCTGCTCGCCGCCTCTCTGGTGGGTGTCGGGCCGCTGTTCACCGTGCTTCTGCTGACCGGTTCGGTGGTCGCGGTCGCGCACGGCGGTGCGGCCTACGCCGTCGGTGTCGTGGCCGTCGCCCTCGCGCTGCTGGTGTGCGTGGCACTCGCGCGTGCCGTCGCCGCCGCCAACATCCGCCTGCTGACCAGCCGCAAGGGCCGGGATCTGGCGGTGCTGAGCGGCCTGGTCATCGCGATCGGGGCGCAGCTGGTCAACTTCGGCGCCCAGCACCTGGGGTCGTCCGGCCTCTCCCAGCTCGACCCGGTGGCCGACGTACTGGCCTGGGTGCCGCCCGCGTCGGCGATCGGCGCGGTCCGGTCGGTGAGCGAGGGTGCCTACGGGGCCGCGCTCGCCCAGCTGGCGTTGAGCGCCGCCGCGTTGTTCGCGCTGATCGCCGTGTGGTCGCGCCACCTGACGATGTTGATGACCTCCCCCGACGGCTCGACGCTCCAGGCCGCCACCGACCGGCCCGCAAGCCGTGAGCGCTCCGCCGGCGGCCTCGCCCGGCTGCTGCCGGCCGGCCGCACCGGCACGGTCATGGAGCGCAGCCTGCGCTACGTGTGGCGCGACCCCAAGACCAAGGCCGCCTGGGTGACCTCCCTGGCCATCGGCCTCATCGTGCCGGTGTTCAACGCGCTCCAGGGCACCGGCTCGATCTACTTCGCCTGCTTCGCGGCCGGCATGCTCGGCATCCAGATGTACAACCAGTTCGGGCAGGACACGTCGGCCTTCTGGATGGTCGCCACGACGATCTCCTCCCCGCACGACGCCTACGTCGAGCTGCGCGGGCGGGCGCTGGCCCTGCTGGTGATCACCCTGCCGTACGCCACCCTCGTCACGGTGCTGACCACCGCGATGCTCGGCGACTGGCCCCGTCTGCCCGAGGTGCTCGGCCTGTCCTTCGCCCTGCTCGGCGCGATGCTCGCGACCGGCGCCTGGACCTCCGCCCGCTTCCCCTACTCCATCCCGCAGGAGGGCTACAAGAACGTCGCCCCCGGCCAGACCGGCCTCGCCTGGATCTCCATCTTCGGCGGCATGATCTCCGCGGCCCTGCTGTGCTCCCCCGTCATCGTCGCGGCGATCTGGGTCAACGTCGCGAAGAACGGCGACCAGTGGGGCTGGCTCCTCCTCCCCCTCGGCACGGCCTACGGCGCCGGCCTCACCTGGTCCGGCCTCCGCCTCGCCGCCCCCCGCACGGCGGCCCGCCTGCCGGAGATCCTGACGGCGGTGAGCAAGGGCTGAGGGGCGGCCGCACCCCTCCTCGGGGGGCGCGTGCGCGGCGGCGCCTTCGGACGTGCCGGGAGCCGCGACGTCGTGGGGGCGCGGGGACCTGCGCGAGCGACCACGACGCACCCGCAGCCGCCGCAACACCAGGCGCCCCCGCCCGGCAAGGCGCCCCCGGCCCTAAAGGCCCCGCACCGCGTCGAGAAACGGCTCAATCGCAGCCCGCCATCCCTCCGGCTGGTCGTAGTGCACCAGGTGCCCCGCCTCGGCCACCTCCGCGTACTCCCCGCGCGGCAGCACCCGCACCATCTCCTGGGCCTCGGCCCGTCCCAGTTCCCCGTCCAGCCCCCGCACGACCAGCGCCGCGCACCGCACCTGCGCCAGCTCCTCCCAGTGCGCGTCGTACACCCAGGTCTCCCGCGACTTCAGCATCTGGTCGGGCACGAACACCGGCCGCCAGCCGTCGGCGGACTCGTGCATCACCTCGGCGTAGAACTCGCCCCGCGCGGCGTTCGGCCGCTCCACCCACGGGTCGTCCTCACCGAACCACTTGCGTACGTCGGCCAGGGTGGCGAACGGCACCGGCCACGCCTCGAACCACGCCGACCACTCCCGCTGCGAGGCCGCGCCCAGCGCCGACGCCCGCATGTCGCAGATGATCACGCCCCGCACCAGGTCGGGACGGGCCGCGGCCAGCTGCCAGGCGGTCAGGGCGCCCATGGCATGGCCGATGAGGACGGCCGGGGCGAGGCCGAGCTGCTCCAGGGCGGCCTCGGCGTCCTGGACGTAGGCCTCGCGCGTGAAGGCGGCCCGCGGGGGCTTGTCGCTCTGGCCGTGACCGCGCTGGTCGAGCGCGACCGCGCGGTGCCGCTCGGAGAGCCAGCGGGCGGTGGAGGCCCAGTGCGAGGCGCGGCCCATCAGGCCGTGCAACAACAGCACGCCCGGGGTCTTCTCGCTCGTCGCGCCGTCCGCCGGGTCGGTCTTGGGCGGGTCGCCGAACTCCCAGGCCGCGAGGCGTACCCCGCCCGCGCCGGTCACGTCGATGCGTCGCGCCATGGTTCTGGTACCCCCCTGGCTCCGTGAACCGCGTCCTGCCGTTGCCTGCGGAGACCGGTCGCCGCGCGCCACTCCCCAGCGCCCGTCCCGCGTGACCGTCAACCGCAGGCTATCGAAAATCTATTCGAAAATGCTGTATCTGCGAGCAACACCCCTCGTACGAGTGACCTCGCCGACGGCATGATCGCCGCCGCCGAGGGGAGATCTTCTGCGGGGAGCGGACCGCTCGGGGAAACCGGTCCGTGGGGATGACCCTGGGAGCTCGGGGCTCCGGGTCAGCACAGGGGAGGACAGGCCCCGGCGCCGTACGGCGCCGGGGCCCTCCACACGTCTGCGGCACATCCTCCCGCCCCCTCAGGTCATATGCCTCACGCGACAGCCTCGCACGCGAAACGTCCGGGCGCTTGCGATTTCGGCCACCCGGCCGCGGCCCCGAAGTGGTGAGCAGAACGCCCGCACGGCTCCTCAAATTCCGCTGCCACCACGGAAGTTGAAGGTTCTCCGAGGTCCGGGGCGCGCGGCCGGAGCGGGCCGCGGTCCTCCGCTCCCCCGCCGTGCGTCCTGCCGCCGTCCGCCGTCCCGCCGCCTGCCGGGTCAGCGCTTGGCGACGAACACGTGGGAGGCGACGTCCGACTCCAGCTCGGCCGCCTCGCCGCCGCTGCCCACCAGCACGCCGCCCGCCGACTCCGTCACGCTGACCACCGAACCGGGCTGCACGCCCGCCCGCCGCAGCGTGTACATCAGCTGCGCGTCGGTCTGGATCGGCTCGCCGATCCGGCGCACCACGACCGTCTTGCCGTCGGAGCCCGGGTCGAGGTCCGCGAGCGAGACCATGCCCTCGTCCAGGAAGGGGTTGGCGCCGTCCTTCTCGCCCAGCTCCTCCAGGCCCGGGATCGGGTTGCCGTACGGCGACTCGGTCGGGTGGCGCAGCAGCTCCAGCACGCGCCGCTCCACGGCCTCGCTCATCACGTGCTCCCAGCGGCACGCCTCGGCGTGCACCTGCTCCCACTCCAGTCCGATCACGTCGACCAGCAGACACTCGGCGAGGCGGTGCTTGCGCATCACGCGCGTGGCGAGGCGGCGGCCCTCGTCCGTGAGCTCCAGGTGACGATCGGTGGCGACGGACACCAGGCCGTCACGCTCCATCCGCGCCACCGTCTGGCTGACGGTCGGACCGCTCTGGTCCAGGCGCTCGGCGATCCGGGCCCGCATGGGCACCACACCTTCCTCCTCCAGCTCGAGGATGGTGCGGAGATACATCTCCGTGGTGTCGATCAGTCCGGACATACATGCCCCTCGGTGAGATCTGCCGGAAGCGACGACGGCTTCCCGGCGCGTGCGCTGGCCCTGGATCCAATTCTGACGCATACCACTGACAAGCGTGCCGTGCCGCGGGAACGAGGGGCGTGCGCCCCCTGTGCCACGGGGCCGCCACCGCCGTATTGACACGGCACTGGTCCAGACCGCACGGTGATCCGCGACACAGACACCCCCGCCGTACCGGAAGGGCCCGCATGAGCGACGGCAAACCGGCCGACCAGTTCTTCGACGCCGCGATCGATCTCCTGCGCCGGGTCCGGGACGAGGAGGCGCAGTCCATCACGGCGGCCGGCACGCTGCTCGCCGACACCGTCACGGCGGGCGGACGGCTCTTCGCCTTCGGCGCCGGGCACTCCTCGCTCGCCGCGCAGGACGTCGTCTACCGCGCGGGCGGCCTGGCCCTGATGAACCTGCTCTCCGTGCCGGGCGTCGTCGGCGTCGACGTCCGGCCGGCCACACTCGGCTCCGCCCTGGAGCGCGTGGACGGCCTCGCGAGCGTGGTCCTCGACTGCTCCCCGCTGCGCGCGGGCGACGCCCTGGTGATCATCTCCCTCTCGGGCCGCAACGCGCTTCCCGTGGAGATGGCCATGAAGGCACGCGAGCTGGGCGTGCAGGTCATCGGCGTGACCTCGGTGGCGTACGCGGCGCGAACCCGCTCCCGGCACGCCTCGGGCACCTATCTGCGCGACCACTGCGACGTCGTGCTGGACTCGAAGATCGCCATCGGCGACGCCACCCTCACCCTGGACACCGTCCCGGCCCCCTTCGCCCCGGCGTCCACCGTCGTCACCAGCGCGATCCTCCAGTCGGTCATGGCCACCGCGGCCGGCGCCCTCGCCGACCGCGGCATCGAGCCCCCGCTCCTGCGCTCGGGCAACGTGGACGGCGGCCACGAGTGGAACGCCCGGGTGATGAAGGAGTACGGGGACCGGATCTTCTACCAGCAGTAGGGTCACCCGGCCTGGCCGTCGCGCCCCACGGCCCCCGCCAGATCGAGCGCCGCCGCGATCCGCACGGCCACGTCCTCCGCGTAGACCGCGTCGGACCGCTCGAAGGAACTCCGCCCGCCCCCGCGCAGAAACGTCACGACACCGAGCGTCCGCCCGCGGCTGCGCAGCACCGCGCACAAGGTGTGCACCGTGTCCGCGGGCCACTGCCGCGCCAGTGCCCACTCCCGCGCCTGCTCGGCCGGCACCGCGCCCACGGTCGCCCGCACCGACGCCGTCCGCTCCACGCACTGCAGCGCCGGATGCCCCTGCGCGTACCGCACCGGCAGGCCCGCCCGCCCGGTGAGCAGGCTCGGCCCCGGCGCCCCGGACGGCGTCGCGGCGACCCGCACCAGCCGTACGGGACCGTCCTCCCCGTCGGCCAGGGCACCACCCGCGACCCGGTCGATCAGGGCGTGATCGGCGAACCCGGCGAGCGCGAAGTCCAGATGGATCGTCGCCGCCTCCCCCGGGTCCTCGCTCTCCGCGGCGGCCCGCGCCGCCCGGTGCAGCTGATTCGCACGGAACCGCAGCTGCGCCGCCTCCTGCTCGCCCTGCTTGCCCGCGGTCACGTCCACGAAGAGCCAGGCGACACCCAGCGGCACCGGCTCCTCCGCCAGCGGCGAGGCCAGCCGGACGAAGCCGCAGCGCCAGCACCGCCGCTGCTCGCCCTCCGCCGTGCGCACGCTCACCCAGATCTCGGCCGGCGCGGGCGGCGCACCCTCGGCGAGCACATGTGTGAGCGCGCTCTCCAGCTCCTCCACGCCCTGGGCCAGCAGCTCGCCCAGGGGGCGGCCCAGCGCGGACGTACGCCCTATGCCGAGCGCACGCGCGGCGTGCGCGTTCACCACGGCCGGCCGCAGGTCGGCGTCGACCAGCACCACACCCCAGCTCGCGTCCTCGAACAGCGCCTCGCTCAGGGCGATCGACCGCTCCAGGTCGATCTGCGCGTGCACCTCGCTGAAGGCGCAGTACACGCCCGCGGGCTTGCCGTCGGGCCCGCGCACCGCGGCGGACTGCGTGCGCACCAGCACCCGTCCGCCGTCCTTCGTCAGCAGCGCGAACTCGTGCACCTGCCGCCCGGGAGCCTCCATGGCGGACATCAGCCGCCCCTCGACCTCCTGGGCGTCCGCCTCCCGCACCGCCCATCCGGCGAACCCGTGCCGGCCGACCGCCTCGGCGGCCGTCCAGCCGAGAATCCGCTCGGCCTCGCGGTTCCAGTGGGTCACGACGCCGCCGGCGTCGAAGGCGCACAGCGCCGCGTCCATCCCGTCGAGCAGCGCGGCCAGCAGGTCGGAGCCGTCAGGGCCCGCGGGCCCCACCGGCTCGGGCTCGTCGGGCCCCAGCTCGTCGGTGGTCCCACTACGCCGGGAAGCACTCACCTGGACCCCCTGCCAAGCTGCGTCCGCACCTACAGCGCGTCGGTTCGCTCACTTGCAATCATCCAACCTGAACGTGACACAGCACACACCGAGTTCCCCAAGATTGAAGGAATCGTTGCCACGCGGGCCACTCCTATGATCCGGCGTCCGTCGGCCGAAGACCAATCCAGGGATGTCACGATCACCCCTGCCCAGGTATGCGGGCGGCACGCGTGCGATGCGCGGGATCTTCGCCGGAGGCGTCGGGGTGGTGCCGCCGGAGCGGGGCTCCGGGCGGCCGGGGGGGGTGGGGTGCCGCGGCGCCGGCGTGCGCACCGGGTTCCCGACCGCGGCTGGTCGCGGAGGCGGGGGGGGGGGGGGCCCCCCCGGCCCGCCCCCCCCCCCCCCCCCCAACGGGGAGGAGTCGCGCGGGGGGGGGTGCGGGGGGGGGGGGGGGGGGGGGGGGGGGGGGGGGGGGGGGGGGCGGGGGGGGGGGGGGGCCCCGGGGGGCCCCGCGGGGGGGGGGGGGGGGGGGGGGGGGGGGGGGCCCCGGGGGGCGCCGCCCCCCCCGCCCGGCTCATTCGGTGAAGTAGCCGGCGAGGTCGGCGATCAGGTCGACGTTCCCGGCATGGTTGTAGAAGTTGATCTTTCCGTTGGTGACGGGGACGACGACGAGGTTGGGGATGGTCTTGCCCTCCGTGAAGTTGAGGTTGGAGGCCGGGACCGGCCTGGAGACGCCGTTCGGGTAGACGGTGACGTAGCTGGTGGTCGTCGGGCGGACCGCGGTGACGTTCAGGACGACGGCCGTGGCGTCGACCGGGACGCCGCTGTGGCCGCCGACGGTCAGCGTGACCGTGGCGTCGGCCCCCACGGTGCCCTTGCGGACGCCGGTGCCGTCGCGGGTGTCCATGACCCGGACCGGTCCCGCGTTGTGCTCGACGGAGCCGGTGTCGCTGAAGTAGCCGCTGATGTCGGCGATCAGGTCCACGCTCCCGGCGTTGTTGTAGAAGTCGACCTTGCCGTTGACGACGGGGACGACCACGAGGTTCGGGAACGTCTCGTTCGCCCAGAAGTTGAGGCTGGAGGCGCTCGTGCGGGTGGTCCCGTCGGGGTAGGCGGTGACGTAACTGGCCTTCGTCCCCCTCGTCGCCGTCACGTTCATGACCACCGCGGTGATGCCGCTGGTGGGCAGCCCGGCCTTGCCGGCGACCTGGAGGCTGACCGTGCCGGCGGGGCCGACCTTGGCCTTCGGTACGCCGGTGCCGTTGCGGGTGTCCATGAGCCGCGTCGGGGTGATGCTGGTGAGCTTGGAACCGCTTCCGTCACTGGTGTAGTAGCCGGTGATGTCGGCGATCAGGTCGACGCTTCCCGCGCGGTTGAAGAAGTTCACCTTGCCGTTGGTGACGGGCACCGTCACCAGGTTCGGAAACGTCTTGCCCGCCGGGAAATTGAGGTTGGACGCGCTCGAGCGGGCGGACCCGTTGGGGTAGACGGTGACGTAGCTGGTGGCGGTGGCGTTGGTCGCCGTCACGTTCATGATGACGCCGGTGACGCCGCTGCTGGGCACTCCGGCCTTGCCGGTGACCTGAAGGGTGACGGTGCCGTTGGTGCCGACCTTGGCCTTGGCGACGCCGGTGCCGTCGCGGGTGTCCATGATCCGCGTCGGGGTGACGGGCTTGAGCGTGCCGGTCGGCGGGACGACCGGATCGGTCACCGTGACGTCGCTCGCCTTCACGTACGCGAGACGGTGGTTGTAGCGGATCGGGTAGTAGGTCGTGTTCCCCGAGACGAGCAGGCAGTCCGGGGTGCCCGAGCAGTTGATGTCCATCGCGTAGTAGAAGTCGCCGTTCACCGCCGACAACGCGGTGTAGGACTGACCCGGCTGGATGGTCGCGTGGTCGAGCGGGGTCACCTGCTGGTTCGCCTCGGAGGCCAGGTCGCTCAGCTCGGCGGGGTAGGCCGAGGTCTCCGGGTAGGCGCGCCCGTAGACCGGGACGGCCGACGAGCCGGAGGGGGTGATCAGGTGCTGCGCCGTGCCGGTGTTGGCCATGGTGTACGCGCCGCCGGGGTTGTGGAACCACGCCTTCTGGCCGTCGTACCAGATGGCCGTCCAGTCACCCTGCACCGCCGCGACCACGAAGGTCTGGCCGAAGGGGGCCTTGTCCGTCCAGTCCCAGCCCTGCGTGGTGCCGGTGGGCTTGCCGTCCGCCGTGAACTTCGGGTCGGTGAGCAGCGCGGCCGTGTCGGACGGGCTGGTGCGCAGATAGACGAAGTTGGCCGGGTTGGCCGGGCAGGTGGTGGTGGACGAACCGCATCCGGTCAGGGTCGGCTCGTAACCGCTGCTCCACGGCGGGGTGATGGTGACCTCGCCGCCGACCACGGGCATGCCGTTGCCGTTGGGGTAGGCACCCAGCAGCGTCAGGTAGTGGCTCCAGTTCCACCACGGGCCCGGGTCCCAGTGCATGCCCTCGTAGTAGGCGCTGAGGGGGCCGGGCACGCCGTCGTGGCCGATGATGTGCTCGCGGTCGAGCGGGATGTCGAACTTCTTGGCGAGGTAGCCGACCAGGGCCACGGAGGACTGGTACTCCTGCTCGGTGTACCAGGTGCCGTAGTCCAGCGCGTAGCCCTCGTGCTCGATGCCGATCGAGTGGTCGTTGACGTACTTGTTGCCGGCGTGCCAGGCGACGTCCTTGGTCGGCACCATCTGCGTGACCGAGCCGTCGGCGCCGACCACGTAGTGGGCGCTGGCGTAGGTCGACGACTGCTTGAACGAGTTGATCGCGGAGGACGCGGTGCTCTCGGTGTCGTGGATGACGATGGTGTTGACGGCGTCGCCGTCCGCCGGACGGTTCGCGATGTCGTAGTTGCCGTAGTCGCTCTGGTCGCTGCTGCTGTTGAGCGCGTAGGCGGCGGGGGTGAAGGTGCACACCAGCGTGGAGGGGCACTCCGTCGCCGGGGTGTCGGTGGTGCCGGTGGTGAACGAGGCCTGGCGTATCGCGGGCTTCAGGTCGGGGCTCACCGAGGTCGTCCGGTGCGCCGGCACGGACGGGTCGGCGGGCAGCGTCACCTCCTGGTTGTCCGTGGTGACCCGGTGTGCGCCGACGCGCATGGTCGCGAACACACGGTCGGCGAACTGGTCGGCGACCTGGGACCGGCCGGACTGGCTGTAGCGCGCCACCGCCGGGTACCACTGCGCCGGGTCGGACGGCAGCGAGCCCGCCGAGGCGCGCTCGTAGGAGGCGAGCAGCGCGGCGGCGCCGCGTATGTTCTGCCGCGTGGAGGTGCGCAGCGAGGCGTGGGAGGCCTTGACCATCGAGGCGGCGGTGTCGAGGGTGCGCATGGCCGGGGTGATCGGCTGCGACGCGTTCGCGCTCGGCGCGGACGTGCCGCTCGGCGTGGACGTGGCGGACTTCGCGGCGTGGTGGCGCAGCGCCCTGGGGTCGTCGCCGTACCCGTGCGTCTCCGGCTCGCTCTTCGGCCCCGGCTTCAGGTCGCTCGCGCTGACCGAGGTCAGGCCCATGACACTGTAGTTGCCGGTGACCGAGGGCCGGCCGTGGTGCGACTCCCAGAGCGTCATCTGGTACGAGACCGCCATCAGCACACCGGCCGGCACGTGGAACTCGGCGGCGGCCGACTTGAACTCGGCCTGGAGGGAGTGCGAAGGGCCTCCGCTCGACGCGGCGTCGGCGGTCCCGCCGCCCTCTCCCAGCGCCGTCGTTGCGATCACGCCTGCGACGAGCCCTCCGGTGGCGAGCCCACTCGCCACGCCGAGCCACAGCCGCCGCCGGGATCTGCGATGTTTCGAAAGCAAGAAGCTACCTCAATCGGGTCATTGCGCTTTATGAATGTCGATGTACGACAACAGGCATGTATCAACGGGGAGGGCAGGTCGGCGGGAAGGAGCTGCCGGGGCGGTGCGCACGGTGCCGCATCCCGCCCGCACGGTCTCGCTCCGCTCCCCTCGTGACGGAGCCGCGAACGCAGCCCCCCGGGCTGTACAGCGTCGACGGGCCGGTAAACATCACACCAACGACGAACGGCGCCCCGTCCTGCGTCAGCGGATGGCCGGCAGCGCCGCCACGAAGCGCGGCCCGTCCGACCGGTGCTGCACGGGGAAGGTCACCTTGAGGCCCTGCTCCTGGCCCGCCACCGACAGGCGCGTCGCGTACTGCAGCCCGAGGAACGCCTTCTTCGAGCCGCCCGCCGAGACATACGGCCGGGGCAGGTTCAGCAGCAGCTTGCCCGGTCTGCCGCCCCGGTTGCCGTCGAAGAAGAGCAGGCGCTGGTCGGTCATGACGATGTACAGCGCGCGGGGCGTGACCGTGGCCATGACCGTGCCCGCGCTGAGGACGCCGACCACGGCCGCGGTGAGGGCCTGCTTGCGCACGGAGACCGAGCCGACGCCCGCGAGCGAGGTGAACTCCACCCGCTCGCCCTGGAGCAGCAGGGGGGCCGCCGCCTCCAGCAGTTGGCGGGTACGGCGGGCGTTGAGGGCCATGAGGGCTCCAGGAGCGTGAAGAGGACGGGCGGAAAGGAGTGGCCCGCGGTCACAGGCGGGCAGAAGATGCGCAAATTAGGGACGCCAGGTGAACGGAAGATGTCCGGACGGTCGGGTGCCGGTCAAGTCGCGCACCTGCTTCGGCCAACCCCGGGCCGCGTTCCGCCCGCCGGATCCGCCGGCGCCGCCCTCGCTTATGATCCGCCGCATGTCGCACCCCCCGTCCCTGCCGCCTCCCGACTTCGAGCTCGCCTCCGCCTTCCCCGAGGCGGCCTGGCTGCGGAAGGCCGCCGCCGTGTCGGACTGGGCGGCGATCCGGCAGTACGTCGACGGGCTGCCGGCCGGGACGGACCGCAGCTTCGCGGTGCGTGTGCTCTCCGACGTGGACGGGATCGAACAGTGGCTGCGGCCCGCCGTCGCCGCCGCTCCCGGCGATGTGCTCGCCCTCACCGTCCTCGGCGCCCGCGAAGTGCGCGTCGGCTGGGAGATCAGGACCTCGGCGAGCGCCAAGCACGTCAGCCGTGAGCAGTTCGCCGGGCTGCACGCACACCTGCGGCAGGCCGAGCAGCTGCTGATACGGGCCACCGCGCTCGACCCGTCGTACGACGCGGCCTGGGCCGAGCGGATCACCACCGCCATGGGACTGCAGCTCGGGCAGAACGAGGCGCGGCGCCGTTACGACCGCCTGGCCGGGCACCACCCGCACCACTTCACCGCGCAGGGGCGGCTGCTGCAGCAGCTGTGCCCCAAGTGGAGCGGCAGCTGGGAGGCGGCCCACGGCTTCGCCCGGGAGTGCATGCTGGCCGCCCCGGAAGGCGCCATGAACGGCGCTCTGGTGGCCGAGGCGCACCTTGAGCGCTGGCTCGACCTCAAAGGCCAGGCGCGCGAGGAGTACCTGCGCCAGGACCATGTGCGCGCCGAACTCGTCGAGGCCGCGGACCGGTCCGCGCTCCATCCTCGCTTCCACCGCGGCTACGGCTGGGTCACCGCCCAGGGCTGCTTCGCCGCGGTCTTCTCCCTGATGGGCGACACGGCACGGGCCGCCCACTGCTTCCGCGGGCTCGGCAACCTCGCCTCGGATCACCCCTGGAGCTACCTCGGCAGGCCCGCCGAGAGCTATGTACGCCACCGGGACACCGCCCTGGCCCGAGGATGACCGACCGGCGGGCGACCACCCCGGCGCAGCGACCGAAGAGACCGAACAGAGGCCGAAGATGAACCCCCAGGCCCAGCAGGCCACCGTCCACCTCACCGAGGCCGACGGCATACCCACCCTCTTCGCGTACGCCACCGGGCCGATGCGCGCGGGCCTCGTCTTCCGCGTCGGCGTCGCGGACGAGACGCTCGCCCGAGCCGGCGTCACGCATCTCGTCGAGCACCTCGCCCTGCACCGCCAGGGCCTGCCCGACTACCACTTCAACGGCGCGACCAAGGCCGCCTTCACCCACTTCCACGTCGAGGGCGCCGAACACGAGGTCGCCGCCTACCTCCAGGGCGTCTGCGCCTCCCTCACCGACCTGCCCATGGACCGCCTGGAGACCGAGAAGGAGATCCTGCGCACCGAGGAGTCCCGGCGTGAGGATCCCCAGCTCCCGCTGTGGCGTTACGGCGCCCAGGGATACGGCCTGGTCAGCTACCCGGAGTGGGGCGTTTTGGGGCTGCGCCCGGACGACGTACGGCACTGGGCGCACACCCGCTTCACCCAGGGCAACGCCGTGCTGTGGGTCGCCGGTGAACGCCTGCCGGCCGGGCTGTCGCTCAAGCTGCCCGCCGGTGAGCGCCGCCCGATGCCCGCCGTCACCTCGGCGCTTCCGGCCACCCCCGCCTACTTCTCCGCCGGCCGGGGCGGGGTCCTGCTGGACTCCGTCGTCAGCGACACCGCCGCCGCCCGGCTGTACGCGGGCGTCCTGGAACGCGAACTCTCCCGCGCCCTGCGGCAGGAGGGCGGCTACTCCTACACCGCGGCCACCGACCACACCTCGCGCCGAGACGGCTTCGCCCTGGTGACCGCGTTCGCGGACGCCCTGCCCGCCAAGCAGGACGCGGTGCTCGGCGGCTTCGTCGACGTCCTCGCCGCCCTCCAGGCGGGCCGGATCGCGCAGTCCGACCTGGAGGCGGTGCGGACCCGGGCCGACGGGCGGCTGACCGGGCCCGACGCCGGCGTACGGCGGCTGCCCGGGGCGGCGGAGGACCTGCTCGCCGGGCGGCCGCCGCGCACCCCCGACGAACTGCGCTCGGAGCTGTGGGCGGTGACGGCCGGTCAGCTGCACGCGGTGGCCGGGGAGGCGGCGCGGACGGCGCTGCTGCAGGTGCCCGCGGGGCACAGCGCGGACTGGGCCGGCTACAGCGCGGCCCCGACCAGTTCCCCGTACGCGGTCACCGGGCGGCGGTTCGCCTCGGCGGGCGGGGCCGCTCCGGCCCTGGTGATCGGCGAGGAGGGCGTCAGCCTGACGGCGGCGACGACGGACGGGACGCAGGAGGCGGCGACCGTGCTCTACCGCTCCTGCGCCGCCGTGCTGAGCTGGCCCGACGGCGGCCGCCGGCTCATCGGCACCGACGGCATCACCGTCGACGTGGAGCCCGGCCCGTACGGCGTCGACGCGCACACGATGGCGGCCGTCGACGTCGCCGTACCGCCGGCCGCCGTGGTCCGGCTGCCGCCCCGGCAGCAGCCGTCCGGGCCGCGGCCGGCCGCCGCGCGCGCCGGGGACGGCTCCCCCGCGCGGCCCGCCCCGGCCGCGGCCCGGCGGACCGGCCGGCAGACGGCGACGCTGGTCGTCTTCGGTCTCCTCGGCGCTCTCTTCGCCTTCCTGGCCCTCGCCGTCACCGTCTTCGGCGGTGACGACCCGGAGACCAGCACCGGGGAGTGGATCGCCATCGCGGGCTTCCTGTGGGGCGTCACCGCGCTGGTCGCCTGGCCCGCCGTACGCGTCCTGCGCCGTACCCGCGCCTCCTGAAGCCGTGGCCGGAAACGGTGATGCCCCCGCCGACCATCGTGGTCGGCGGGGGCATCACCGTTACGGCGGAGGAACGCTCAGCTGGTGTAGCCGGCCACGTCCACGATCAGGTCGGTGGTGCTGTTGGTGTAGAAGTCGACCTTGCCGTCGGAACCGACGGGCACCATCACCTGGTTGGCGATGCTGATGCCCTTCACCCAGTTCAGGTTGGAGGCGGTCGGACGGCTGGTGCCGTCGGCCCAGGCGGTGAGGTAACCGGTTCCGGTGGTGCGGGTGGCCGTGACCGTCAGGACGACGGCCTTCACGCCGGTCGACGGAATGCCGTCATGTCCGGAGATCTGCAGGGCCAGCGTCTTGCCGGAGCCGAGCGCCGTCGTCTTCCTGGTGTCCAGCAGACGCGCCGGGGTCACCGTCTTGAAGGTCGTGCCGGAGGAGGAGAAGTAGCCCGAGACGTCGGCGATCACGTGGCTGGTGCCGCGGACGAAGATGCTGACGTTGCCGTCGCTGCCGATCGGCACGACGGCCATGTTGGCGATGGTGGTCCCGGTGGCCGACCAGTTGAGGTTGGACGCGGTCGGGCGGGTGGTGCCCTCCGGGTAGGCCTCCAGATAGCCGCTGCTGCTGGTCTGGGTCGCCGTCAGGTTGAGCACCACGGAGGTGGCGCTGCTCGGCACGCCCCCGTGGCCGCGGACCTTGAGGCTGACCGCCTTGTCGGAGATCTTGCTGGTGGTGGAGATCCCGGTCGCGTGACGGGTGTCCAGCAGGCGGTACGGCTTGAGCGCGGAGTGCCGGGCGCCACCGGTGCCGCTGGTGTAGTAGCCCTGGACGTCGACGATCACATGCGTGGCGCTGCTGGTCGAGACGTTCACGATGCCGTCGCCGGCCACCTTGACGGTGGTGGAGGCGGCGATGGTCCGGCCCGGGTCGCTCCAGTTGAGGTTGCTGGTCGAGGGCTTGGTGGTGCCGTCGGCCCACGCGGTGAGGTGTCCGCCGCCGGTGGTCCCGGTGACCGTGAGGTTGAGGACCACGGCGGTCACGCCGCTGCTGGGTATCCCCGCCGCGCCCTCGATCCTGACCGGGGCGGTGCCGCCGCTGACCAGCGAGTGCTTGGTCGGGACGGAGCTGAGGCCCCAGCCGGTGCCGTTGCGGGTGTCCAGCAGACGCTTGGGGGTGGCGAGCGGGTGGAAGGTGGCCGCTCCGGTGGCCGCCGTGCCCTTCGCCGCGCACACCGAGCCGATCAGGCCCGACAGCCTGGGCGCGCCCAGACCGGTGACCTCGTCGTAGCCCGCCGCCGCCGAATAGCCGGTGGCGTACACGGAGTTGTTGCCGCTGGTGACGTCCCAGAAGCCACCGGGGTAGTCGGCGCGCCCGGCCTTGTAGAGGGCGTCGTTGAGGAAGCCGACGGGGCCGCTCGCCTGGCAGGCGCTGGAGGCGTTGGCCTGGACGACGGCCGCGGCCCAGGTGGGTGCCGCGCCGCTGGTTCCGCCGATGATTCCGGGGACGGGGCCGGAGGACTGGCTGGAGTCCAGGTAGTAGATCGGGTAGCCGGTGCTCGGGTCGGCCAGGGCCGCCACGTCCGGGACCGCCCGCTTGGACGTGGTGGCGACGCCGCCCTGGTAGACGGCCGGGCTCCAGCGCGTGGAGACACCGCCGCCGCTGGCGCCGCCGTTCGAATTCCACGCCGTCTGGGTCGCGGTGGCGCCGGAACCGTTCATCGTGGTGCCGCCGACGCCGGTGACGTAGGGCTGGCTCGCCGGGTCGTCGACGGCGGCCGCGGAGGAGCCGGTCGCGGGTGCGCAGTCGCTGGAGCCGCTGTCGCCCGAGGCGGCGACGACACTCTGGCCCTGGGCCGCGGCCTCAGCGAAGATCGTGTTCTCGGCGTTCGCGGTCGCGCCGCTCTCGACGGCCTCGCACAGCCCCCAGCTGGTGGAGATGACCTGCGCCAGGTCGTCGGTGACCATCTTCTGGTAGACGTCGAGCACGTTCTGGTCGGTGGCGGACGAGGCGTCCGGGCCCTGGTAGTCGATGATGCTCGCGCCCGGCACCAGACCGATCAGGTCCTCGATGTCGAGGGCCGACTCCACGCCGACCGGCACACCGTCCACCGTGCTGCCGGCCGCGGCACCCGACCCGGCCGTCGTGTCGACGTACACGTGGGAGACCGAGGTGCTGGTGCCCACGCAGGACTGGTACGCGGCGATGCTGGAGTCGGCCACGTTCTCCAGCTCGAACACGGCCACGGTCTGCCCGGCACCGACGGTGGAGGAGCTCGTCATCCCGTAGGTGCCGGCGAGCTTGCCGGGGCTGTAGTAGTCGGCGCCGTCGGTCAGGCCCGAACCCGTGAAGTCGCTGCAGAGTCCCGGGCTGTACGAGCGGGGGGCCACCGCGCGGGGGCTGCTCGCGGTGGTGGACGCGGGCTTGCTCACGTGCCGCACGGCGGAGTGGTGGCTGGTGAGCGTGTTGACGTTGCTCAGGCCGACGATCCCGGTCACCGACGCCGCGGCGTCGGCGGGCAGTGCGGGGGCCTCGGTGTTGAGGAAGCGGGTCGTGCCGTTGCGCAGCCGGACGTTCCTGAACCCGGTGCCGAAGGCGTGGGACGCCTGCGCGACGGTGGCGGTCACCGGGATGGCGAGGCCGTCGCTGCTGACCTTGCCCGGGCTGAGCCCGGCGTCCTTGAGGGCCTGTGAGACCCCGGCGACGGTGTCCCGGGTGGGGCCGAAGACCGAGGCGAACTGCCCCTTGGCCAGGTAGTGGTGGTACTGGGGATCGCCCGGGGTGGAGACCGCGGTGATGAAGTCGTCGAGCGCCTTCGGGTCACGCGGCGACAGATGCACGCTGAGGTGCAGCGTGGTGGCCGGGGTGGTGGCGCCGACGACGGCCGCGCCGGTCGGCACCCGCGGAGCCGTGCCTATTCGCCTGGGCGCGTCCGGCCGCGGTGCGGCCGCGGCACCGGCCGCGCTCGCCGAGACGGCGGCCGCCGCGAGGAGGGCGACGGCGAGTGTGGATGCCACCGCTCCCCGGGCCTTCGTGTCGATCGCGTCCGCCGCACGTCTTTGGCGTCCCGGCACGGCCTGAGCCTTTCTGGCCATGGAGTCCCTTCAGAGTTGAGGCGCCGTCATGGCGATCAGGACCGGCGCCTTGAGCTCACTCCGGCAGGCTGGTTCGACCGAGCACGCGGGAACTGTCCACCTACGCCAGGAGTTTGAGCATTTCTTATCAGAAGCGATCAGTCCTGTCTCCTACCGGGGGGGAATCAGGCGGTTCGGCGACAGGGCCGGGACCGGAGCCGCGGCCGCTCGATAAATCGCTTGAACGTCCCCGGGCCGCCTTTCTAGAGTGGCGGCACCAGGAAAGGAGGTGGTTCGGAGCATGTATGCACACCGGACGTCGGAGGTGGCTGCGGGCTAGCGGCCCGTCACCACACCCGGTGCGGTGCCGGACCAGCGTGCGCGAGAAGCACGCAGCCGGCCTAATCCAGCGCAGTCACCCGACCCGCGAGCTCGCCGGTACGTCCGGCCGGCTTCCCCGCCGTGAGGCGGGGGACCAGAGCTCGCGGGTCGTCTGCGTTCCGTGCTCCGGCGTCGTCGGGTTCCGGCGTCGTCACGGGCTGAGCCGCTCGACCCTCCACCCGCCGTCCGCCCGTGCCACGTACCGCAACCGGTCGTGCAGCCGGTTCTCGCGGCCCTGCCAGAACTCCACCGACCGCGGGGCGACCCTGAAGCCGCCCCAGTGCGGCGGGACCGGCACCTTCTCCCCCTCGGGATAGCGGGCGGCCAGCTCGGCGTAGGCGGCGTCGAGCTCGTCACGGCCGGAGATCACGGTCGACTGGGCGCTGGCCCAGGCACCCAGCTGCGAGCCGTGCGGGCGGGTGCGGAAGTAGGCGGCCGTCTCGTCGCGGCCGGTGCGGCGCGCGACGCCCGAGACGATGACCTGGCGGGCCATCGGGTGCCAGGGGAAGAGCAGCGAGACGTACGGGTTCTCCGCGAGGTCGGCGGCCTTGCGGGAGCCGTAGTTGGTGTAGAAGACGAAGCCCTGCTCGTCGAAGCTCTTCAGCAGCACGGTGCGTGAGCTGGGGCGGCCCTCGGCGTCGGCCGTGGAGACGACCATGGCGTTCGGCTCGAAGAGGTGGGCCTGCGTCGCGGCCTGCCCGAACCAGTGGGCGAACTGGGCGACGGGCGTCGCGGGCAGATCGGTCTCGGCGAGACCCTCGGCCCGGTACTGCCTGCGCATCGCGGCGGGGTCGAGGGGCACGGCGTCTCGGTCGGTCACGCGGTCATCTTGCCGTATGCGCGTATGCCGTCCGGCGGAGCGTCCGGCATGATGAGAGGGTCAGACGTGGCACTCAGTGCCGCGAAGTCTCCCCAAAACTGGCACTCGGGGATATCGTGCTGGTCCGTTCTGGTTGAGGGTCCGGTCGTACGGGGCATCACCACCCTGCCCACCCAGGACCACGAGTCGCACGAAGCGGCCGGGGATCCGGCGGCGGGCCGCCCTTCCTGCCGTGCACATCCGCCGTACACATCACGAGGAGCCGCCTGATGTCCGACTTCGTACCCGGACTCGAGGGAGTCGTCGCGTTCGAGACGGAGATCGCCGAACCGGACAAGGAGGGCGGCGCCCTTCGCTACCGGGGCGTCGACATCGAGGACCTGGTCGGTCACGTCTCGTTCGGCAATGTCTGGGGGCTGCTCGTCGACGGCGCCTTCAATCCCGGTCTGCCGCCCGCCGAGCCGTTCCCGATCCCCGTGCACTCCGGCGACATCCGCGTGGACGTGCAGTCGGCGCTGGCCATGCTGGCGCCGGTGTGGGGCCTGAAACCGCTGCTGGACATCGACGCCGAGCAGGCCCGCGAGGACCTGGCCAGGGCGGCCGTGATGGCGCTCTCCTACGTCGCCCAGTCCGCCCGCGGGCAGGGCCGGCCGATGGTCCCGCAGCGGGAGATCGACAAGGCCCACTCGATCACCGAGCGCTTCATGATCCGCTGGCGGGGCGAGCCCGACCCCCGGCACGTCGCGGCCGTCGACGCCTACTGGACCTCCGCCGCCGAGCACGGCATGAACGCCTCCACCTTCACGGCGCGGGTGATCGCCTCCACGGGTGCGGACGTCGCCGCCGCGCTGTCGGGCGCCGTAGGAGCGATGTCCGGGCCGCTGCACGGCGGCGCGCCCTCTCGCGTGCTCGGCATGATCGAGGAGATCGAGCGGACCGGGGACGCCGAGACGTATGTGAAGCAGGCGCTGGACAAGGGCGAGCGCCTGATGGGCTTCGGGCACCGCGTCTACCGCGCCGAGGACCCCCGCGCGCGCGTGCTGCGGCGTACGGCCCGTGAGCTGGGCGCACCCCGCTTCGAGGTGGCGGAGGCGCTGGAGAAGGCGGCACTGGCGGAACTGCACGCCCGCCGCCCGGACCGGGTCCTCGCGACCAACGTCGAGTTCTGGGCGGCGATCGTCCTCGACTTCGCCGAGGTCCCCGCCCACATGTTCACGTCGATGTTCACGTGCGCCCGTACGGCCGGCTGGTCGGCGCACGTCCTGGAGCAGAAGCGGACGGGACGCCTGGTACGGCCGACCGCCCGGTATGTGGGGCCGGGGACGCGTGGCCCGCAGGAGATCGTGGGGTACGAGAGCATCACCCGCTGAGGCGGCCGGTGCGGGGGTGTCGCCGCTCCGGTGCGCCCGGCCTCAGCCCAGCGCCTCGTCCAGCAGCGACGCCCACTGCGCCACCACCCGTTCCCGCCGTCCGCCGTCGTCGGTGAGCAGGTTGGCCAGGCCGAGGCCGCGGGCCATGTCCAGGAAGCCCTGGACGGTTTCGCGGACGCCGGGGCGCAACTCGTCGGCGGCGAGCAGGTCGACGGCTATACGGTGCGTCTCGCGGCCGACGCGGGCCTCCAGCTCGGTGACGCGGGGGCGCAGCTGGTCCTCGTTGGAGGCGGCGACCCACAGGTGGAGCGCGGCCCGGAACAGGGGGCCCGTGTAGAGGTCGACGAGGGCGGTCACGACGGCTCGGCGGTCGCCCGACGGGCCGTCGGGGAAGAGGGCGCGCATCGCGGTGGAGCGTTCCTCGGCGACGTATTCGACCGCTGCCGTGAACAGGTCCTCGCGGGTCGGGAAGTGGTGCTGGGCGGCGCCGCGGGAGACGCCGGCGCGTTCGGCGACGACGGAGACCGTGGAGCCCGCCCAGCCGTGCTCGGCCAGGCAGGCCACGGCGGCCTCCAGGAGCCGCTGCCGGGTGGCCCGGCTGCGGTCCTGCTTGGGCACGCGGTCGACCGAGGTCATGGCAGCCATCTCACAGCGTCCATCTCGCAGCGTCCGTTCCCGTCGCGTCCGTTCCCGTCGCGTCCGATCTCACAGGACCCATGCCGGGTCCCGTCGTTCCAGGAAGGCGGTCATCCCCTCGCGGGCCTGCGGGGAGGCGAACAGCCGGGCCGAGAGCGCGGTGAGATCGGCCGCGTCACGGTCGAACGTCTCGAGCACCTTAGCCGTGAGCAGCGCCTTCGTCTCGGCCAGCCCCTCGGGGGCGGACCTGCGCAGACCGTCGAGGATCGGGGCCAGGGCCTCGTCGACGTCCTCGCCGGCGACCGTCACCAGGCCGGTCCGGACGGCCTCGGCCGCGTCGAACCGCTCGCCGGTGAGGTAGTGGCGGGCCAGCGCCCGGGGGTCGCAGCGGGGCAGCAGGGGCAGGGAGATGACGGCGGGGGCGACCCCGATGCGGACCTCGGTGAAGGCGAAGGTCGAGGTGCCGGAGGCCGCCGCGATGTCGCACGCCGCGAGCAGGCCGAGGCCGCCCGCCCGTACGTGCCCGGTGACCCGGGCGACGACGGGTCTGGGCAGGGCGACGATCTGCCGGAGCACGCCCACGAGGGCGTCCGGGTGCGGCGGGTCGCGCAGGTCGGCGCCCGCGCTGAAGGTGTTGCCGGTGTGGGTGAGGACGACCGCGCGCACGCCGCCGTCCTCGGCGCACTCCGTCAGCGCGTCCGCCAGTTCTCCCACGAGGGCTGCCGACAGCGCGTTGCGGTTGGCGGTGGAGTCGAGGCTGAGCGTCTCGATGCCGCGCGCGCGGGTGCGTCCGACCAGGGTCATGTCCGCTCCCTCAGGGCCCGCAGCTCGCGGCGCAGGATCTTCCCGGAGGCGGCCCGGGGGACGCCGTCGATGAAGGTGACCTGGCGGACGCGCTTGTAGGGGGCGACGCGTTCGGCGACGTACATCATGACCTCTCCCTCGGAGAGGCCGGCCGCGTTCGGCTGGCGCACCACGTACGCGTGCGGGACTTCGTTGTGGTCCTCGTTGTAGACGCCGATGACGGCGGCGTCGGCGATGCCGGGGTGGGTCAGCAGGAGGGCCTCGAGTTCGGCGGGGGCCACCTGGAAGCCCTTGTACTTGATGAGTTCCTTGACCCGGTCGACGACGAACAGCCAGCCGTCCTCGTCGGTGTGGCCCACGTCGCCGGTGTGCAGCCAGCCGTCGGGGTCGATCATCTGGGCGGTGGCGTCGGGGCGGCCCAAATAGCCCTTCATCACCTGGGGGCCGCGGATGAGGATCTCGCCGGACTCGCCGGCGGGCAGGTCCTTGTCGGGGTCGTCGAGCGAGACGATGCGCATCTCGGTGCCCGCGATGAGCTTGCCGACGGTTCCGGGCGGTGCGTCCCGCATGGCCTCCAGCGGGACGACGTGGGTGCCGGGGGACAGTTCGGTCATGCCGTAGGCCTGGCCGACGGGCGGCAGGCCCAGGCGCTGGGAGCAGGCGGCGGCGAGGGCGGCGTCCAGGGGCGCGGCGGCGCTGACGATGTGGGTCAGCGACGACAGGTCGTAGTGCGCGACCAGCGGGTGCTTGGCGAGGGCCAGCACGATGGGCGGGGCCACGAACAGGCCGGTGATGCGGTGGTCCTGGATGGCCGCGAGGAAGGTCTCCAGCTCGAAGCGCGGCAGCACGACGACCGTGGCGCCCTGCCTGAGGGGCGCGTTCATCAGGGCGGTGAGGCCGTAGATGTGGAAGAAGGGCAGCACGGCGAGGATGCGGTCGCCGGGACGGGCCGGGATGAGCGGCTCCAGCTGGGCGAGGTTGGTGGCGATCTGGCGGTGGGTGAGCATCACGCCCTTGGGGATGCCGGTGGTGCCGGAGGAGTACGGCAGGGCCGCGACGTCCTCGGCGGGGTCGATGTCGACCTGGGGTTCGGGCGCGGTGGAGGCCAGCATGTCGATCAGCGAGCGGTGTCCGGGAGCGCTGTCGCAGACGAAGATCTCCTGGACGCCGCCGGCGAGTTCGGCCGCCTGGCGGGCGGTGTCCAGCAGCGGTGACACGGTGACGATCCACCGGGCCGCCGAGTCCTTGAGCTGCTTGCCGAACTCCTCGGCCGTGGCCAGCGGGTGCACGGTGGTGACGGAGGCGCCCGCGCGCGTGGCGGCGTAGAAGGCGGTCGGGAAGGCGATGGTGTTGGGGCTGTGCAGGGCCAGCACGTCGCCCTTGCGCACGCCCGCCTCGGCGAGCGCGGCCGCGATGCGCCGGTGGAAGCGGTCGAGTTGTTCGTAGGAGAGGGTGGTCCCGTCGGTCCCGTCGATCAGGGCGGGCCGGTCCCCGAACTCGGCGGCCCGGCCCAGGACGGCCTCGTGGATGGGGAGTTCGAGGGGCGGGACGTCGGCGTACTCGCTGCGGAACACGGTTCCTCCAAGGGCGGCGGCCTAGTACGACTTGGGCAGACCCAGGGTCTGGTGGGAGACGTAGTTGAGAATCATCTCCCGGCTCACCGGAGCAATACGAGCCACACGGGAGGCGGTTATCAACGATCCAAGGCCGAATTCCCGGGTGAGGCCGTTGCCGCCGAGGGTGTGCACGGACTGGTCGACCGCCCGCACGCACGCCTCGCCCGCCGCGTACTTGGCCATGTTGGCGGCCTCACCGGCGCCGACGTCGTCCCCGGCGTCGTAGAGGTGGGCCGCCTTCTGCATCATCAGGCGGGCGAGTTCGAGCTCGATGTGCGCCTGCGCGAGGGGGTGCGCGATGGCCTGGTGGGCGCCGATGGGGGTCTTCCAGACCTGGCGGTCGCGCGCGTACTCCACGGCGCGGGAGAGGGCGTAGCGGCCCATGCCGATCGCGAAGGCGGCCGTCATGATGCGTTCGGGGTTGAGGCCGGCGAAGAGCTGCAGCAGGCCCGCGTCCTCGTCGCCGACCAGGGCGTCGGCGGGCAGCCGTACGTCGTCGAGGGTCAGCTCGAACTGCTTCTCCACGGCGCTGAGTTCCATGTCGATGGCGCGCCGGGTGAAGCCCTCGGCGTCGCGCGGGACGATGAACAGGCACGGCTTGAGGTTGCCGGTGCGGGCGTCCTCGGTGCGGCCGACGATCAGGGTGGCGTCGGCGATGTCGACGCCGGAGATGAAGACCTTGCGGCCGGTGAGGAGCCAGTCGCCGGTGTCGGGGTCGCGGCGTGCGGTGGTGGTGATGCGGTGGGAGTTGGAGCCGGCGTCGGGTTCGGTGATGCCGAACGCCATGGTGCGGGTGCCGTCGGCGAGGCCCGGCAGCCAGGCCTGCTTCTGGCCGTCGGTGCCGAAGCGGGCGATGACGGTGCCGCAGATCGCCGGGGACACGATCATCATCAGCAGGGGGCAGCCGGACGCGCCCAGTTCCTCCAGGACGATGGAGAGCTCGGCGATGCCGCCGCCTCCGCCGCCGTACGCCTCCGGCAGGTTGACGCCGAGGTAGCCGAGCTTGGCGGCCTCGGCCCAGAGGGCTTCGCGGTCGTACGCGCGGCCGTGGCGTTTGCCGAGGGCGGCGACGGCCGAGCGGAGAGCCTTGTGCTCCGTGGTTTCCAACGTGGCGCTCACTGGTCCTCCTGAGAGACCTCGACTACGGCGAGCAGGGCACCCACGTCGACCTGGGCACCGCGGACGGCGTGCAGCGCCGTGAGCGTGCCGGTGGCCGGTGCGGTGATCTTGTGCTGCATCTTCATGGCCTCCAGCCACAGCAGGGGCTCCCCGGCCCGTACGGCCGCCCCTGCGGCCAGGCCGTCGGCGATCTTCACGACGGTGCCGGGCATGGGGGCGAGCAGGGTGCCGGGGGCGTGCTGTGCGGTGGGGTCGGAGAAGCAGGGCAGGGCGGTCAGCGAGGTGGTGTTGACGTACACCTGCTCGCCGTAGCGCGTCACCTCGAACTTCCGCTGGACGCCGTCCACTTCGAGGACGACCAGGCCGGGCGTCGCCCGCACCACGCGGACGCCGTCCGCCTCCAGGCCGGCACGGGTGTGCCGGTAGCGGACCTCGTGCTCCTCCCCCGCCGTCGTGTACCGCTTGATCTGCGGCTGGGAGGGCAGGTTGCGGTAGCCGCCGAAGCGGGAGGCGCGGGTCCGCGCCTCGGCGAGGGCGGCGGCGAGCGGGGCGTACGGGTCGGGGGCCGGTTCGGTCAGTTCGGCGAGGTGGCGGTCGTAGAAGCCCGTGTCCATGCCGGCGCCGGTGAACTCCTTGTGCCGCAGGGAGCGGACGAGGAGGTCGCGGTTGGTGACCGGGCCGTGGACCGTGGCCCGTTCCAGGGCGCCCGAGAGCCGGCGGACGGCCTCCGCGCGCGTGGGGGCGTGGGCGATCACCTTGGCGAGCATGGGGTCGTAGTGGACGCCGATGCCGTCGCCGTCGCCGTAGCCGGTGTCCAGGCGGACGTCGCCGGGGACGGCGAGGCGGTGCAGGGTGCCGGTCTGCGGGGCCCAGTCGCCCGCCGGGTCCTCGGCGTACAGACGGGCCTCGATCGCGTGGCCACGCGCGCGTGGCGGGTCGGCCGCGAGGGCGTGGCCCTCGGCGACGCGGATCTGCTCGGCCACCAGGTCGAGGCCGAACACGGCTTCCGTGACGGGGTGTTCGACCTGGAGGCGGGTGTTCATCTCCAGGAAGTGGGCGCTGCCGGCCGCGGAGACGAGGAACTCGACGGTTCCGGCGCCGGCGTAGTCGACGGCGCGGGCGGCGCGGACGGCCAGCGTGTGCAGCTCCTGCCTGAGCTCGTCGCCGAGGCCGGGGGCGGGCGCCTCCTCGATCACCTTCTGGTGGCGCCGTTGCAGGGAGCAGTCGCGGGTGCCCAGCGCCCACACCGTGCCGTGGGTGTCGGCGAGGACCTGCACCTCGACGTGGCGGCCGCCCTCCACGTACGGCTCGACGAAGACCTCGCCGTCGCCGAAGGCCGCGGCGGCCTCGGCCCGGGCGCCTTCCAGCGCGCCGTCGAGGTCCGCGAGCGTGCGTACGATCCGCATGCCGCGCCCGCCGCCGCCCGCGGCGGCCTTGACCAGGACCGGCAGGTCGGACTCGGTGACCCGGTCCCGGTCCAGGGACGGGATGCCCATCAGCTGCTTGGCGCGGGTCTTGGACGCCATCGCCTCGATGGCCTCGGGCGGCGGCCCGATCCACACCAGTCCGGCGTCGAGGACGGCGCGCGCGAAGCCGGCGTTCTCGGAGAGGAAGCCGTAGCCGGGGTGGACGGCGTCCGCCCCGGCGGCGACGGCGGCCTTCACGATCAGGTCGCCGCGCAGGTACGTCTCCGCGGGCGCGGCGCCCGGCAGCCGTACGGCCGTGTCGGCCACGCGCGCGTGGAGGGCGCTCCCGTCGGCGTCCGAGTGCACCGCGACGGTCCGGATGCCCAGTTCCCGGCAGGTCCGGAAGATCCGGCAGGCGATCTCGCCGCGGTTGGCGACGAGCACAGAAGTGATCACAGAAGCTCCCGTTGTCATCACGTGCCCCCTCACATCCGGAAGACGCCGAAGCCGCCGCGGGCGCCCTCGTAGGGCGCCGTGTGGACGGCCGACAGGCACAGGCCGAGGACGGTGCGGGTGTCGCGCGGGTCGATGACGCCGTCGTCGTACAGCCGCCCGGACAGGAACTTCGGCAGCGACTCGGACTCGATCTGCTGCTCCACCATGGCGCGCAGCCCGGCGTCCGCCTCGTCGTCGTACGGCTGCCCCTTCGCGGCCGCCGACTGGCGCGCCACGATCGACAGCACGCCGGCGAGCTGCTGCGGGCCCATGACGGCGGACTTGGCGCTGGGCCAGGCGAACAGGAAGCGCGGGTCGTAGGCCCGTCCGCACATGCCGTAGTGCCCGGCTCCGTAGGAGGCGCCCATCAGCACCGACAGATGCGGGACCCGGCTGTTGCTGACCGCGTTGATCATCATCGCGCCGTGCTTGATGATGCCGCCCTGCTCGTACTCCTTGCCGACCATGTAGCCGGTGGTGTTGTGCAGGAAGAGCAGCGGGATGTCGCGCTGGTTGGCGAGCTGGATGAACTGGGCGGCCTTCTGCGACTCCTCGCTGAAGAGCACGCCCTGGGCGTTGGCGAGGATGCCGACGGGATAGCCGTGCAGGGCGGCCCACCCGGTGGTGAGGCTGGTCCCGTACAGCGGCTTGAACTCGTCGAAGTCGGAGGCGTCGACGATCCGGGCGATCACCTCGCGCGGGTCGAAGGGGATCTTCAGGTCCCCGGGGACGATGCCGAGCAGCTCGTCCTCGTCGTACTTGGGAGGCGCGGCGGGGCCCGGGTCCTCGTACGCCTTGCGGTGGTTGAGACGGGCCACGACCCGCCGCGCCTGCCGCAGGGCGTCCGGTTCGTCCACGGCGAAGTAGTCCGCGAGGCCGGACACGCGCGCGTGCATCCCGGCGCCGCCCAGCGACTCGTCGTCGCTCTCCTCGCCGGTGGCCATCTTCACCAGGGGCGGACCGCCGAGGAAGACCTTGGCACGCTCCTTGACCATGATCACGTGGTCGGACATGCCGGGGATGTACGCGCCTCCGGCGGTCGAGTTCCCGAAGACCACGGCGACGGTGGGGATGCCGGCGGCGGACAGGCGGGTCAGGTCGCGGAAGATGGCGCCGCCCGGGATGAAGATCTCCTTCTGGGACGGCAGGTCGGCGCCGCCGGACTCCACCAGGCTGATGCAGGGCAGCCGGTTGGCGAGCGCGATGTCGTTGGCGCGCAGGGCCTTCTTCAGCGACCAGGGGTTGCTGGCGCCGCCGCGCACGGTCGGGTCGTTGGCCGTGATCAGGCACTCCACGCCCGCCACGACCCCGATGCCGGTGACCAGCGAGGCGCCCACGGCGTAGTCGCTGCCCCAGGCGGCGAGCGGCGACAGCTCCAGGAAGGGGGTGTCCGGGTCGAGGAGGAGTTCGATGCGCTCGCGGGCGAGCAGCTTGCCCCGCTTGCGGTGGCGCGCGACGTACTTCTCGCCGCCGCCCGCGAGTGCCTTCGCGTGCTCGGCGTCGAGGTCGGCGAGCTTGCCGAGCATCGCCTCGCGGTGTGCGCGGTAGTCGGAACCGGCCGTGTCCAGGCCGGAGCTGATCACTGTCACAGCAGGTCCTCCGGGATGTCCAGATGGCGGGAGCGCAGCCATTCGCCGAGGGCCTTGGCCTGCGGGTCGAAGCGGTGCTGGGCGGCCACCCCGGCGCCGAGGATGCCCTCGACGACGAAGTTCAGCGCGCGCAGGTTCGGCAGGACGTGCCGCACGACCGTCAGGTCGGCGGTCTCCGGCAGGAGCTCACGGAACCGGTCGGCGGTGAGGGTGTGCGCCAGCCACCGCCAGGCGGCGTCCGAGCGCACCCACACCCCGACGTTGGCGTCGCCGCCCTTGTCCCCGCTGCGGGCTCCGGCGACGAGACCGAGCGGGGCGCGGCGCACCGGCCCGCCCGGCAGCGGTTCGGGAGCCTCGGGCTCGGGCACGTCGTCGAGTACGAGGCTGTCGCGGGCCGGGGGCACGGGGACCCGGCGCCCGTCGTCGAGCACCGCCGCGTGCCGGACGCCGTCCTGCGGGACGCGGGCAGCCTCGAAGACGCCGTAGGGCGCGCCCTTTCCGGGGGGCGCGAGCACATGGAAGCCCGGGTAGCTGGCCAGGGCCAGCTCGACGGCGGCGCCGCTCAGCGGCCGGCCGACGACCGCCTGGTCGGGGTCGCGCACCACGAGCCGGAGCACGGCGCTCGCGGTCTCCTCGCTCGCGGCGTCGGCCCGGTCGGTGCGGACGAGGTCCCAGCGCACCTCCGAGGGAGGCGACTTGGCGAGCGCGTCGGCCATCTGCTCGCGCACGAGCGCCGCCTTGGCCTCGATGTCCAGGCCGGTGAGGACGAAGGCGACCTCGTTGCGGAAGCCGCCGAGCCGGTTGAGGCCGACCTTGAGGGTCGGCGGCGGGGCCTCGCCGCGGACGCCCTCGACGCGCACACGGTCGGGTCCGTCCTGGGTGAGGCGGATCGAGTCGAGGCGGGCGGTGACGTCGGGACCGGCGTACCGGGCGCCGCCCGTCTCGTACAGGAGCTGCGCGGTGACCGTGCCGACGTCGACGAAGCCGCCGGTGCCGGGGTGCTTGGTGACGACGCAGCTGCCGTCCTCGTGGACCTCGGCGAGCGGGAAGCCCGGCCGCCGCAGGTCACGCGCCCGCTCGCCGAAGAACGCGTAGTTGCCGCCGGTGGCCTGCGTCCCGCACTCCAGGACGTGCCCGGCGACGACGGCGCCCGCGAGCCGGTCGTACTCCCCCGGCTGCCACCCGAAGTGCGCGGCGGCGGGCCCGGTGACCAGCGCCGCGTCCGTGACCCGGCCGGTCACGACGACGTCCGCGCCCGCCCGCAGGCACTCGGTGATCCCGAAGCCGCCGAGGTAGGCGTGGGCGGCGAGGCTGCCCGGGTGGGCGGCGGTGAGGTCGTCGCCCTCGACGTGGGCGACGCGGACGGGGACGCCCAGGCGGCCGGCCAACCGCCGTACGGCGTCGGCGAGTCCGGACGGGTTGAGGCCGCCGGCGTTGGTGACGATGCGCACGCCGCGCTCGTGGGCGAGCCCGAGGCACTCCTCCAGCTGGCGCAGGAAGGTGCGGGCGTAGCCGGCCGCGGGGTCCTTCAGGCGGTCCCGGCCCAGGATCAGCATGGTGAGTTCGGCGAGGTAGTCCCCGGTCAGGACGTCGAGTTCGCCGCCGGTGAGCATCTCGCGCAGGGCGCCGAAGCGGTCGCCGTAGAAGCCGGAGGCGTTGCCGATGCGCAGGGCCGTCACAGGGCGCCCCGCTTCGGCGCGCGGCCTTCGCCCGCGGGCCCGGCGAAGGCCTGCGCGATGTCCAGCCACCGGTCCGCCTCCTCGCCCAGGGCCTCGACGGCGAGGTCGGACCGGTGCGCGCGCTGGGTGACCAGCAGGCAGAAGTCGAGGGCGGGGCCGGTGACGCGGTTGTCGGCGTCCTCCGGGCCGTACGTCCACGTCTCGCCCGAGGGGGCGGTGAGTTCGATGCGGAACTCCTCGAACGGCACCGACAGTCCGTGCACGCCGAAGGCGAAGTCGCGGGTGCGGACGCCGAGGCGGACGATGTGCCGGAGCCGGTCGGTGGCGGTGCGCTCCACGCCCAGGGCCTCCGCCACGTCCAGCCCGTGGGCCCAGGTCTCCATGAGGCGGGCGGTGGCCATGGACGCGGTGGCCATGGGCGGGCCGTACCAGGGGAAACGGGCGCCTTCGGGGGCGGCCCGCAGCGCGTCGGCCAGCGCCGAGCGCCCGGCCCGCCAGTCCGCGAGCAGCTGCGCGGGCGGCTTGGCCGCGCCCTCCGCCGCGCCGTTGTCCACGAAGTCGCCGGGCTGGGCGAGCGCCTTCTCGACCTCGCGGGAGAAGGCGCCCTGGTCCGTCACGGCCAGCACGGAGTGGTGGTCGGTCCAGGCGAGGTGCGCGATCTGGTGCGCGACGGTCCAGCCGGGAGCCGGGGTGGCGAGCGCCCACTGCTCCGGGCTCAACTCGGCCACGATGCGGTCGAGTTCCTCGCTCTCCGCGCAGAGATCGTCGATCACGGGCGTCGGGTCAGCCATGCGGCGAGCATGGCAGCGGCACCAGAAACAATCAAGCGTGCTTGCATTGATTTGTTTTCCACAGGCCGGGACCTCTGCGCGTCCGCCTGGCTACGCTTGGTGATCGGAGGTGGTGTCCGTGCAGGTCCGTGAGCTCGATCCCAGCGGGTCTCCCCTGGACTACTACGGCTACGAGCTACGGCGGGCCCGGGAGGCGGCGGGCCTGACCCAGCAGGCGCTCGGCTCGATCGTGTTCTGCACGGGGTCCCTGATCGGCCAGATCGAGACGACGCTGCGGGTCCCGACGCGGGAGTTCTCCGAACGGGTGGACGCGGCGCTGGGGACGGACGGGACGTTCTCGCGCCTGGTGGGGTTGGTGCTGCGCAGCCAGCTGCCGAGCTGGTTCCAGCCGTATGCGGAGATGGAGGCGCGGGCGGCGTACATCTCCGTCTATCAAGCGCAGGTGGTCTACGGGCTTCTCCAGACGCGGGCCTACGCGCAGGCGCTGCTGGCAGTCCGCGAGAGAGACTCCGTCGACGCCATGGTGGCCGCGCGGCTGGATCGCCAGCGCATCCTGGACAGGCCTGAACCGCCGGTGACGTGGGTGGTGCTGAGCGAGGCGACACTGCATCAGGAGGTGGGCGGCCGCAAGGTCATGCGGGATCAGCTGGCCCATCTGTTGACTCTGCAACAGCGCAGGTGGCTGGACATCCAGGTGCTTCCGTTCGAGGCGGGTGCGCACACGGGGCTGATGGGCTCGTTCAACTTGCTGCGCTTCGACAACGACCCGGCCATCGTCTACACCGAGGACTTCGTCCAGGGGCACATGACGGCCAATCCACCCGCTGTCAGGGAGGGTTCCGCCCGTTACGATCACCTGCAGGCTGCGGCCCTTTCCCCGAGGGATTCGGCCACCCTGATCGCCCGCGTGATGGAGGAACGATATGGGAACCGATCCGGCCCTGATAGACGCGCAGTGGCGTAAGTCCTCGTTCAGCGGCGACACCGGAGGCGATTGCGTCGAGGTCGCCGATCTCTCCTCCCACACAGCCATCCGCGACTCCAAGAACCCCGCCGGAGGCGTGGTCACCGTGACGGCCGGGGCGTTCTCCGCCTTCCTGCGCATCCTCCGCTGAAAAAACGCGCGCACCGTCCACCGGCGGAGCAGTACCGTCGCCCGATGCTTGATGAGGACGGTTACTTCGGAGAGTCCGTGGCCGCGGGGTACGACGACTCCTCGGCCGAGATGTTCGCGGCGCAGGTCGTGGGACCCGCCGTCGACGTGCTGGCGGAGCTGGCCGGGGGCGGGCGAGCCCTCGAACTGGGCGTCGGCACCGGGCGGATCGCCCTTCCCCTGTCGGCCCGCGGTGTCGAGGTGCACGGGATCGACATGTCCCGCGCGATGGTGGAGCGGCTGCGGGCCAAGCCCGGAGGCAAGGAGATCGGGGTCACGATCGGGGACTTCGCGACGACCACCGTGCAGGGGGGCTTCGCGCTCGCGTACCTGGTCTTCAACACGATCGCGAACCTCACCACCCAGGACGCCCAGGTCGACTGCTTCCGCAATGTCGCCGAACATCTGGAACCCGGCGGCCGCTTCGTCGTCGAGGTCGGCGTGCCCGACCTGCGCCGGCTGCCGCCCGGGCAGAACGCGGTGCCGTTCCACGTGAGCGAGGGACGCCTCGGCTTCGACGAGTACGACGTCGCCACGCAGTCGATGACCTCGCACCATGTGCGGGTGCGAGACGGCCGCAGCGAGTACCTCTCCGTCCCGTTCCGCTACGTATGGCCCTCCGAGCTCGATCTCATGGCCCGGCTGGCCGGGATGCGGCTCGCGGACCGGTGGGACGGATGGACCGGGGAGCCGTTCACGAGTGAGAGCCGACAGCACGTGTCGGTCTGGGAGAAGCCGACCGACTGAGCCGGCACCATGTCACGGGGCCGGTCAGGCCTCCGGCGGATTCGGCACCTTGCGGCGGCCCACCTGGGTCCGCACCGCACCCATGCTCGCCGCGATGACCATGGCGATCGCGGCGGCCTGCGCGGCGGACAGGGCCTGGCCGAGGATCAGGAAGCCCGCCGTCGCGGCGAGGGCCGGTTCCAGGCTCATCATGATCGCGAAGGTGGAGGCGGGGAGGCGGCGCAGGGCGAGGAGTTCGAAGGTGTACGGCAGGACGGAGGAGAGGATCGCGACCGCCGAACCCAGGGCGACCGTGGTCGGATCGGTGAGCTTCGAGCCCGATTCCGCGACGCCCAGCGGCAGCATCAGCAGCGCTCCGACCGCCATGGCCAGCGCGAGCCCGTCGGCCTGCGGGAACCGCCGCCCCGTACGCGCGCTGAAGATGATGTACGTCGCCCACATGGCACCCGCACCCAGCGCGAAGGCGACCCCGACCGGGTCGAGGCCGCCCAGGCCTCCGCCGCCGCTGAGGAGCACCACACCGCCGAGCGCGAGCGCGGCCCAGACCGCGTTCAGCGCGCGGCGGGAGGCGAGGACGGAGAGCGCGAGCGGGCCGAGGACCTCCAGGGTGACCGCGGCGCCGAGCGGGATGCGGTCGGCCGCCTGGTAGAAGAGGCCGTTCATGGCGCCCATCGCGACACCGAAGACGACGACCGTGCCCCAGTCGGCGCGCGAGTGGCCGCGCAGGCGCGGCCGGCACACCACCAGCAGGACGACCGCCGCCGCGATCAGGCGCAGGGTGACGACGCCGAGCGCGCCGGCCCTCGGCATCAGGCTCACCGCGAGCGCCGCACCGAACTGCACCGAGAGCCCGGCCGCGAGCACCAGCCCGACCGGACCGAGGGAGCCCCCGCGGCCCGGGGCGCCGGATGTGGACACCGCGGAGGGCGAGGACGTGGTGGCGGTGCTGGGGGTGGTCACGGGCGGTCCAGGTGCTCGGTCGATGTTCGTGCACCAGGGTGCACTGTCAAGTCCAGGGTAATGGACTTGGTCAGGCGTGTGAACCTGTTTTGCCACTGTCCCGCATCCTGGACCCGGATGGCGACTCGACGGCCGGCCCAGATGGCGATTCAGGCGGCGATTCAGATGCCGGGCCAGGGCTTCTCGTCACGGAAGAGGGGACGCCCGTCGGGAAGGCTGGCGGGCCACGAGACGTAGGGTTCGTGGGCCTCGTAGCCCTGCGCATACACCGGCTGTGCGGGCTGAACCGACTCCATCGGCTGATCCACGAACAGCGGCAGCTTCAGCTCGGCCGTGTCCAGCACGGCGTTGTTCTGCGAGCGGTGCAGCCGGGCGTACGCCCCGCCCCATGCGAGCAGCTCCTCGTGGCGGCCCGTCTCCACGATCCGGCCGCGGTCGACGACCAGGATGCGGTCGGCGTCGGGAGCCAGGTTGAGGTCGTGGGTGATCATGATCGTCGTACGGCCGGTCATCAGGCGGCGCAGCGGCTTGACCACCCGGCGGGCGGCCATGGCGTCGAGCCCTGTGGTCGGCTCGTCGAGCACCAGCACGGGTGCGTCGCGCAGGATCGCGCGGGCGATCGCGAGGCGCTGGAGCTGCCCGCCCGACAGCCGGGCCGAGTTGGGGTCGACCCTGGTGTCGTAGCCCTCGGGGAGCCGGACGACGAAGTCGTGCGCGTCGGCCGCCCGTGCCGCGTCCTCGATGGCCTGCTCGCTGGCGCCGGGGCGGCCGCACGCGATGTTGGCGCGGACGGTGTCGTGCAGGACGAGCGTCTCCTGGGGGAGCAGGGTGACGTACTCGCGCAGTCGGGCGAGCGGGAAGTCGCGCAGGGGGACACCGTCCAGCAGCACCTCGCCCGCGTCAGGGTCGTAGAAGCGGAGCAGCAGCTTGGAGACCGTCGACTTGCCCGCGCCGCTCGGTCCGGTGACGATCACCAGCTCGCCGGGGGCGACCGTGAAGGACAGGTCCCGCAGGGCGCTGGTGTCGGCGCCGGGGTAGCCGAAACAGACGCTTCGCAACTCGACCGTGCCGTCGGGGCGGCCGGGCGTGGTGCCGCGGCGCGGGTCGGTGACGGACGGCCCGACGTCCAGGACCTCGATCAGCCGCTCCGCACCCGCCGTCGCCGCGGTGACCGTGAGGCCGAGCTGGGCCAGGCCGCGCACCGGCGGATAGAGGTAGCCGAGGAAGGCGGCGAAGGCGAGGAGCTGGCCGAGGGTCATCCGGCCGGTGGAGATCTCCCAGGCGCCGATGCCGATCACCGCGAGCACGCACACCGTCTCGATGACCTGCACGAGCTGCTCGTAGGCCTCGTTGAGGCGGGTGGAGCGGACGGAGGCGCGGAACCAGGCGGTCGCCTCCTCGTGCAGCCGCCGGCGCTCGGCGTCCCGGCGGTCGTAGGCCTGCGTGAGCACGATGTTGGACAGCGACTCCTCGACCACGGAGGTGATCGCGCCGTCGGCGACCCGGCCCTGCCTGGAAACGTCCTTGATGGAGCCCGAGAAACGGCGGGCCGCCAGCCAGAACAGCGGGGCGAGGACGAAGGTGGCGGCCGCCAGGTCCCAGCGCAGCCAGAAGGCGGCGGCCGCGTAGAAGAGGGCGGAGAAGGCGGCCGACGCGGCGCCGACCAGGCCGGAGACGACCATGGTCTCGATCGCCTCCACGTCGCCGGTCATACGCGACAATAGGTCGCCCTGGCGGTGGCGTTGGAAGAAGTGCGGCGGCAACTGCTGTACGTGGTCGAAGACATGCTCGCGCAGTCGCATCACGAAGCGCTCGGTGACCCATGCGGCGAGCGAGTTGCCCGCGTACGCGACGACCGCGCCGACGACCGCCACCCCCAGCCATTTCACGGCCGGGCCCCAGAAGGCGTCGAGCGATCCCTTCTGCAGGGCGTTGTCGGTGAGGTCGCCGAAGAGCAGGACGGCCTCGGTCTCGGCGAGCGCGGCGAGCACGGTGCACACCCAGACGGCCGGCAGCCATTTTCTCAGGCCCCTGGTCAGCGGCCAGAAACGGCGGAAAGCGGTGCGGGCCGGAATGGTGGGCGCGTCCTCGTATTCGAGTTCCTCATCCTCTTCCTCTTCCGTATCCATTTCCCGGCCCTCCGCCCCGTATATTCCTGAATTCAGTGAAGCGAAGAGGGCCGACGGCGTGGACGTCGGCCCTCTGGCTCATCAGTTGTCGTGGCCGGGGATCGGCTTCGGCACCGGCGGCTTGGGGTGCTTCTTCCTGGGCTTCGGCTTCGGCGGCGGGGGAAGCTGCTTCGACTTGGGCTTGGGGGGCAGCGGGGCGAGCTTCTTGAGGCTCATTCCGACTCCTTGAGATCGTGCATGGCTGAAGGGGTGAGAATCCTCTGCGGATACCGACGGGATTTCTTTCCGGATCGTCATCCGGGATCTTCCGTCGCCCGACACCGAAGAACCTACACACCTCTCATCCCAAGGAACGGCAAAGTCGGCCCGGTAACGGCAAACAGCTACTGTGAATACCTTGGTGATTCCTGAGGGACCCCCACCCAAGCTGAGAGTTCTCTTATGAAGCTGAGAGTGGGCTTATGAAAGCCGAGAGCCCGCCCATGAGATCTCGTCCAGCGCCTCGGCCAGCACCTCCGCCAGATGCCGTCCGCGCACGCCGGCCAGCTGCTCCAGCTGGGTCCGGCAGGAGAAGCCGTCCGCGAGGACGACCGACCCCTGCCCAGCGCCCCGCACCGCGGGCAGCAACTGGTCCTCCGCGCACGCCTTCGACACCGCGAAGTGCCCCTTCTCGAAGCCGAAGTTGCCCGCGAGGCCGCAGCAGCCGCCCACCAGCTCCCCGGTGAGACCGGCCGCTTCGCGCAGCCGGCGGTCGGCGGCGTCGCCGAGCACCGCGTGCTGGTGGCAGTGGGTCTGGCCGGTGACCGGGCGGTTCAGGGACGGCGGCACCCAGTCCGGGGCGAACCGCTCCAGCGCCTCCGCGAAGGTCAGGACCGAGGCGGCGAGCCGGGCCGCGCGGGGGTCGTCGGCCAGCAGCTCGGGCAGATCGGTGCGCAGGGCGGCGGCGCAGCTCGGCTCCAGGACGACCAGGGGCATGAAGCCCTCCCCCAGCTCGGGACGCAGCAGCGGGTCCAGCATGTCGAGCGTGCGGCGCAACACCGCGCGGGCCCGGTCGAGTTGGCCGGTCGACAAATACGTAAGGCCGCAGCAGACCCGGCTCCGCGGGGCCGGCCGCAGGCCCCGGCTGTACCAGGTGCTGCCGTCCGCCTCCCTCGTCTCCCGCACGGTCGGCCGCATCCTCGGGATCGGCACCGGCTTCAGACCGGCCGCCTCCAGGACCCGCAGCGCGGCCTTCCCGACGTCCGGCGAGAGGTGCTCCGTGAAGGTGTCGGGCCACAGGAAGACGGTCTTTCCGCCCGCCGTCTCCTCCTCGTGCTCCGGCCCCGCCTCCCGGACCGTCCGCCGTTCCTGCGCCCGCGCCCGGCGCCCGTACCAGCCGGTGAAGGTCTCGGACGCCACCCGCGGGATGCGCCGCTCGGGCGCGATCCCCCCGATGCGCCGGGCGAGCGACGCCAACGGACCGATGGAGGCGAGGGCGTTGACGAGCGGCGCGGTGCGCGTGCGCGCCACCCAGCGCAGCCACACCGGCAGCCGTCCCATGCTGTGGTGCGCGGCCGGGCGGCGCCGGCCCTCGTAGTGGTGGTGCAGGAACTCCGCCTTGTACGTGGCCATGTCGACCCCGACCGGGCAGTCGGAGCGGCATCCCTTGCAGGACAGGCACAGATCCAGCGCGTCCCGTACCTCGGTGGAGCGCCAGCCGTCGGTCACCAGCTCCCCGGCGAGCATCTCGTGCAGCAGCCGGGCCCGCCCGCGCGTGGAGTGCTCCTCCGCGCCGGTCGCCCGGAAGGACGGGCACATCACGGACGAGCCGGCCGCCGCCGTCGTACGGCACTTGGCGACGCCGACGCAGCGCCGCACCGCCGCCCGGAAGTCGCCGCCGTCCGCGGGGTAGCCGAAGGCCACGTCGACCGGCCTGCCGGGCAGCACCGAGAAGCGGAGGTTGGCGTCCAGGGGCGCGGGGCGCACCAGCATCCCGGGGTTGAGGAGGTCGTCCGGGTCCCAGACGGCCTTGGCGCGCTCGAAGACGCCGACCAGCTCGGGGCCGTACATCCTGGGCAGCAGTTCGGCCCGCGCCTGCCCGTCCCCGTGCTCCCCGGACAGCGAACCGCCGTGCGCGACGACCAGGTCGGCCAGCTCCTCGGAGAACCGGCGGAAGCGGGCGACGCCGGCCTCGGTCAGCAGGTCGAAGTCGATGCGGACGTGGATGCAGCCGTCCCCGAAGTGACCGTAGGGAGTGCCGCGCAGACCGTGGGAGGTCAGCAGCCCGCGGAAGTCGCGCAGATAGGCGCCGAGGCGTGCGGGCGGCACCGCGCAGTCCTCCCAGCCCGGCCATGCCTCGCTCCCGTCCGGCATCCGGGTCGCCGTGCCGCTCGCGTCCTCCCGGATCCGCCACAGCGCCCGCTGCCCGGCGGGATCGGTGACGACCAGGGCGTCCAGGACGTCGGCGGCCCGTACGACCGCCTCCGCACGCGCGCGTGCCTCGGCCGGCGACTCCCCTCCCGTCTCCACGAACAGCCAGGCCCCGCCCCGCGGCAGCACGGCCGTGGACGGCACCAGGTCGGCCGCCATCCCCTCCACCGTGAGCGGCGCGTGCTCCAGCAGTCCCGCCGCGGCCTCGGCGGCGGCGCTCTCGTCGGCGTACGCCAGCACGGCCAGCGCTCGCGCGCGCGGCGCCTCCACGAGCCGTACGACCGCCTCTGTGAGCACGCCCAGCGTGCCCTCGCTGCCGCAGAAGGAACGGGCGACGTCGGCGCCCTTCTCCGGCAGCAGCGCGTCCAGTGCGTACCCGGAGATACGGCGGGGCAGCTCCGGAAAGCCGGTCCGCAGCCGCGCCAGCTCCCCGTCCACCAGCGCCCGCAGGCCCTCGGGCGCGCCCGCCCACTCCTGCCCCAGCCGCAGCCGCCGCCCGCGCGCGGTGACCACGTCCAGCTCCCGCACGCTGTCCGCCGTGGTGCCCCAGGCGACCGAGTGCGAGCCGCAGGCGTTGTTCCCGATCATCCCGCCGAGCGTGCACCGGCTGTGGGTGGAGGGGTCGGGCCCGAACCGCAGACCGTGCGGCGCGGCCGCCGCCTGGAGTCGGTCGAGGACGAGCCCCGGCTGCACGACGGCCGTCCGCGCCTGCGGGTCGACCGACAGCAGCCGGTTCATATGACGGGTGAAGTCCAGCACCACGCCGGTGCCGGTGGCCTGTCCGGCGATCGACGTGCCGCCGCCGCGCGCCACGACCGGCACCCCGTGCTCCCGGCACACCGCCAGCACGGCCGCCACGTCGTCCGCGTCCCGGGGTGCCACCACCCCCAGCGGAACCCGCCGGTAGTTCGAGGCGTCCATGGTGGCCAGCGCCCGGGAGGTGACGTCGAAACCGACGTCACCGCGGACGGCCCTGCGCAGTTCGCCTTGGAGATCCGTCATGCTCCCAGCATGCATCCGGCGACCGACCGTCACGATGCCTCTGTCCACAGGCGCTGCGCCGCGCCGTGCCGGAACCTGGGAAACGGATCCAGAACCTTCCCAATTCGATCACGAACTCCCATATAGTGAGCGACAGTTGGGTAACAGGTGTCGCTTCGCACGCAGGAACGGCAGCTCTTCCCCGGAAACGACAGCCCTTCCTCCAGGAACGACAGCGGAACCCGATCAAGCAGGACGACCGAGGCCTACCGAGGACCCGATTCATGACCGCCCCCCACCTGCCCGGCGAACGCCCCACCTTCCGCACCGTCGCACCCGCCCCGCTGCTCACGGCCCTGCTGGCCGCGGCCGCGGTCGCCGGCGCGGTCGTCCGCGTGCCCGAACGGCAGCGCACCGCGCTCGCCCTCGGCGCCGGCACGGGCGCGCTGCTCCTGTGCGCCGCCGTCGCGCTGGCCGCGTACGCGCTGCAGGCGGCCCGGATCGGCCGGCGCCGGCTGGAGGCCGTCACCGAGGACGCCGGCCGGCTGCTGCAGGACCGGGTGCGGCAGAGCGCGCAGTTCGACCAGGAGCGGGTGCGCCTGACCGAGGAGCTGACCCATGAGCGGGCCCGCCACGCGGCGGAGCTCACCCAGGAACGGGTGCGGCTGACCGCCGGGTTCGAGCAGGACCGCGCCCGCCTGACCGCCGAGAACGCCCGCCTGACCGAGCAGGCCCGCCGGGCCGGCCACGAACGCGCCGCGGCGGTCTCCGCCACCGCCAACGCGGCGGGCCGCATGCAGGCGCTGGCCACCGGCATGCTCGCCGACCTGCGCGCCATGGAGGAGCGGCACGAGGACGAGGACGTCCTCGCCGACCTGCTCCACCTCGACCACCGCACCGCGCAGGCGGGCCGGCTCGCCGACTCCGTCGCCGTCCTCGCGGGCGCCCGCTCCGGCCGCCGCTGGGCCCGCCCCATCGCCATGGAGTCGATCCTGCGCGGCGCCATGGGCCGCATCGGCGGCTACCAGCGCGTGCGCGTGCACTCCGCCAGCGAGGCCGCCGTCGCCGGGCACGCCGCCGAGGGCGTGATGCACGCGCTCGCCGAACTCCTCGACAACGCGGCGAACTTCTCGCCGCCCACCGCCGAGGTGCACGTCTACGTCGAGGAGGTCCCGGCCGGCGTCATCGTGTCCGTGGAGGACAGCGGCCTGGTCATGGGCGACGTGCAGCTGCGCCGCGCCGAACAGGCCGTCGCGGGCGACGAGGCGGAGCTGGGCGGTCTCACCGGCACCCGGCTCGGCCTGGCGGTCGTCGGCCGGCTCGCCCGCAAGTACGGCCTCAAGGTGTCCTTCCGGCCGTCCGCGCGCGGCGGCACCGGCGTCCTCGTGCTCGTCCCGCAGGACATCCTGGTACCGGAGCAGTACGCCCCGCGCCCCCAGGACGCGCTGCCCCTGCCGGAGTCACGCGCCGGCCGCCCGCAGCCGTCGCCCGGGTCCGAGTCTGCGTCCGCCGCCGCCTCCGCGCCCGCGTCCGCCGCCGCACGTCCGGAGCCCGTCGACGAGCACCCGCAGAGGTCGTACGAGACCCGGCACACCACCCCGGACCGGGACACCGGCGCGGACCACGTCCGCACCCATCACCACGGGACCGCCGGACCCGAGGCGGACGCGGTCGTCGCGGGCCTGCCCAGGCGCCGCCGGGGCCGCGCGCTCGCCGAGGCCGAGCAGGAGCGGGAGCGCGCACGCACGCGTGCGGCCGACTCCGCCACCGCCGGACCGGGTCCCGCCCCCGTCCCGCTGGACGACCCCCTCGCCCGCGCCGCCCGCTTCAGCAGCTTCCGCCGGGCCGTACGCGGCTCCCTGTCGGACCAGGACGCGCCCGCACCGCACGAGGACACCGCCGCGCCCTCCGCCACATCGTCAGCCACCTCTCACCCGCACCCGGACCCGGAAGGCAACTCCACGTCATGACCGGCACGACCACCGCCGACGCGAAGCTCACCTGGCTCATCGAGGGCCTCCTGGAGCGCACGCCGGGCGCGCGGCACGCGCTCGTGCTGTCCCGGGACGGCCTCAAGCTGTGCCGGACACCGGAGCTCACCGTCGACCAGGCCGACCAGCTCGCCGCGATCGCCGCCGGAATCCAGTCGCTGTCGCACGGCGCCTCGGTGGAGTTCGGGGACGGCACCGGAGGCGTGCGCTCGGCGATGACCGAGTTCTACGGAGGGGTGCTGTTCATCGTGGAGGCGGGCGAGGGCGCGCACCTGGCCGTGGTGACCACGGAGGACGCCGACGCCGGGCTGGTCGGCCACAACATGAACGAGCTGGTGGAACAGCTCGGCGCCCACCTGACCGCGCAGCCCCGGACCTCATGAGCCGCCCCGGCAGGGACGACTCACCCGACCGCCTCTACACCCTCACGGGAGGCCGCGCCCGCTCGGCGCCGGACAGCCCGTTCGACCTGGTGACCCTCGTGGTCGCCGAGTGCGATCCGGCGCCCGGCATGCAGTCGGAGCACGCGGCCATCCTGCGGCTCACCCGGCTCCCGACGGCCGTCGTCGAGCTGGCCGCCGAGCTGAGGCTCCCCGTGAGCATCACCAAGATCCTGCTCGCCGACCTGCTCACGGCGGGCCGCGTCAGCGCCCGCCACCCGCGCAGGGCCGCCGTCCCCGATCCCGACGTCCTGGAACAGGTGCTCGTTGGACTCCGCAACCTCTGACGCGCGCATCCCGCTGCACGTCACGGCCGACAACGGCCTGAAGATCGTGGTCGTCGGCGGCTTCGGCGCCGGCAAGACGACCCTCATCCGCTCGGTCAGCGAGATACGCCCCCTCAACACCGAGGAGACGATGACCCGGGCGGGCGAGCACCTCGACGACATCAGCGAGGTGCGCGACAAGAAGGCCACCACGGTCGCCTTCGACTTCGGCCGCATCACGCTCGACACCCGCAACGTGCTGTACCTCTTCGGCGCACCGGGCCAGGAGCGCTTCTGGTTCCTCTGGGACCGGCTCTTCGCCGGCACGCTCGGCGCGGTCGTCCTGGTCGACACCCGCCGTATCGACGACTCCTGGTACGCGATCGACCGGCTGGAGCACCACGGCACGCCGTTCATCGTGGCCTGCAACGACTTCGGCGGCCCGGCCTACGCCCCGCAGCAGATCCGCGAGGCGCTCGACCTCGACCCGCACGTGCCGCTGCTCGACTGCGACGCCCGTTCCCGCGCCTCCGGCAAGCAGGTCCTGATCACGCTGGTGGAACACGTCGGCAACCGGTACGCGGACCGACCCGACCGATCCTCACAGGAGTTGGCACTGTGACCGCCCCCACCGCCCCCGTACCGCTCGGCGGACCCAGGTTCCAGACCGAACCCGCGCAGCTGTACCGGGAGATGCGGCGCGAGCACGGCGCCGTCACACCGGTCCTGCTCGACGGCGACGTACCGGCCTGGCTGGTGCTCGGCTACCGCGAGCTGCACCAGGTCACCGGCGATCCCGTGCTGTTCAGCCGGGACTCCGACCTGTGGAACCAGTGGGACCGCATCCCCGACGACTGGCCCCTGCTGCCGATGATCGGCCGCAGGCAGCCGTCGATCCTCTACACCGTCGGGGAACGCCACCGCGAGCGCGCCGCGATGATCAGCGGTGCGCTGGAGGCGGTCAGCCCCTTCGAACTGCGCGGCCATGCCGAGCAGTTCGCCGACGAGCTGATCGACTCGTTCGCCGCCCGCGGCGAGGCGGACGTCGTCGCCGACTACGCGATGCTGCTGCCCGTGCGCGTCCTGGCCCGCCTCTTCGGCTTCCCGGACGACCAGGGGCCGGGCCTGGTGACCGCGCTGAACGACATGATCGACGGCCGTGAGCGGGCGATCGCCGGACAGACCCATCTGGCCACGTCCATGGCCCAGTTGCTGGCAGAGCGACGGGCCGAGCCGGCCGACGACGTGGTGTCGCGGATGCTCGCCGACCCCGGCGGCTTCAGCGAGGAGGAGATCGCCCAGGACCTGATGGTGATGATGGCGGCCGGCCACCAGCCCACCGCCGACTGGATCGGCAACTCGCTGCGCCTGATGCTCACCGACGACCGGTTCGCGGCCTCCCTGTTCGGCGGCCGCAACAGCGTCGCCGACGCCATGAACGAGGTCCTGTGGGAGGACACGCCCACACAGAACGTGGCCGGCCGCTGGGCCGCCCGCGACACCCAGCTCGGCGGCCGCCGCATCCGCACCGGCGACCTGCTGCTGCTCGGTCTCCAGGGCGCCAACTCCGACCCCCAGGTGCGCACCGACGGCTCCGCGCTCACCGGCGGCAACAGCGCGCACTTCTCCTTCGGGCACGGCGAGCACCGGTGTCCGTTCCCCGCGCAGGAGGTCGCCGAGGTCATCGCGCGCACCGCCATCGAGGTCGTCCTGGACCGCCTGCCCGACATCGACCTCGCCGTACCGGCCGGGTCCCTGACGCGTCGGCCCTCGCCCTGGCTGCGCGGGCTGACCCAACTGCCCGTGCGGTTCGCCCCGACCCCGGCCCTGGGAGGCACCCCCGTATGACGACGACCGGCATCGAAGAGACCGGCGCGGAAGGCACCCGTATCGCGCTCGACCCCTTCGTCACCGACCTGGACGGCGAGAGCACGAAGCTGCGCGCCGCGGGCCCGCTGGCGGCCGTGGAACTGCCCGGTGGAGTCCCCGTCTGGGCCGTCACCCACCACGCCGAGGCGAAACAACTCCTCACCGATCCGCGCCTGGTCAAGGACATCGAGGTCTGGGGCGCCTGGCGGCGCGGCGAGATACCCCCCGACTGGCCGCTGATCGGGCTCGCCAACCCGGGCCGCTCCATGCTCACCGTGGACGGCGCCGACCACCGCCGCCTGCGCACCCTGGTCGCGCAGGCGCTCACCCCGCGCCGGGTGGAGCGGATGCGGGAGCGGATCACCGGGTTCACCGAGAGCCTGCTGGACGGCCTGGCCGCTGACCCGGAGTCGGTCGTGGACCTGAAGGCGGCCTTCGCCTACCCGCTGCCCATGTACGTCATCGCCGACCTGATGGGCATCGACGAGGCGCGGCTGCCCCGGCTGAAGGAGCTGTTCGAGAAGTTCTTCTCCACGCAGACCCCGCCGGCCGAGGTCGTCGCCACGCTCACCGAACTCGCCGGCATCATGGCCGACACCGTCGCCGCCAAACGCGCCGCGCCCGGCGACGACCTCACCTCCGCCCTGATCCTCGCCTCGGAGGACGGCGACCACCTCACCGACCAGGAGATCGTCTCCACCCTCCAGCTGATGGTGGCGGCGGGCCACGAGACGACGATCTCCCTCATCGTCAACGCCGTGCTCAACCTGTCACTCCATCCGGACCAGCGAACCCTCGTGCTGTCCGGCGCGGCGGACTGGTCGTCGGTGATCGAGGAGACGCTGCGCCACTCCACCCCCACCTCGCACGTCCTGATCCGCTTCGCCACCGAGGACGTCCCGGTCGGCGACAGGGTGCTGCCCGCGGGCGACGCGCTGATCGTGTCGTACGCCGCGATCGGCCGCGACGAGCAGGCCCACGGCCCGACGGCCGGCGACTTCGACATCACCCGCACCTCGGCCAACCGCCACATCAGCTTCGGTCACGGCCCGCACGTGTGCCCCGGCGCGGCCCTGTCCCGCCTGGAGGCCGGCGTGGCCCTCCCGGCCCTCTACGCCCGCTTCCCGCACCTGGATCTGGCGGTCCCGGCGGGCGCGCTGCGCCACAAGCCGGTGGTGACGCAGAACGACCTGTTCGAGCTGCCGGTGCGGCTGTCCCCGCCGGCCTGATCGCACCGGCCACGGGCCGCAGGACGCGTCTCATCGGACGGACACGTTTCCGGCGGGTTTCACCGAAGAGATACCCTCCGGCTCGTGGCTGAGATTCAGATTCCCGCTGACATCAAGCCCGCGGACGGACGTTTCGGCGCGGGTCCCTCCAAGGTACGGACGGAGGCGCTGGACGCCCTCGCCGCGACCGGTACCTCTCTGCTCGGCACGTCCCACCGCCAGGCCCCGGTGAAGAACCTGGTCGGCAAGGTGCGCGAAGGCATCTCCGACCTGTTCCGGCTGCCCGAGGGCTACGAGGTGGTCCTCGGCAACGGCGGCTCCACGGCGTTCTGGGACATCGCCACCCACGGCCTGATCGAGAACAAGTCGCAGCACCTCAACTTCGGTGAGTTCAGCTCGAAGTTCGCCAAGGCCGCCAAGCTGGCGCCGTGGCTGGCCGAGCCCACCGTGATCGCCTCCGACCCCGGCACCCACCCGCAGCCGCGGGCCGAGGCGGGCGTCGACGTCTACGCCTTCACGCACAACGAGACCTCGACCGGTGTCGCCATGCCGATCAAGCGCGTGGCCGGTGCCGACGAGGGCGCCCTGGTCCTGGTCGACGCCACCTCCGGCGCCGGCGGCCTGCCGGTGGACGTGTCGGAGACGGACGTCTACTACTTCGCCCCGCAGAAGTCCTTCGCCTCCGACGGCGGCCTGTGGATCGGCGTGTTCTCCCCGGCCGCGATCGAGCGCGCCGAGCGGGTGCACGCCTCCGGCCGCCACGTCCCGGAGTTCTTCTCGCTCCCGACGGCGATCGACAACTCCCGCAAGAACCAGACGTACAACACCCCGGCCCTGGCCACCCTGTTCCTGCTGAACCAGCAGCTGGAGTGGCTCAACGGCCAGGGCGGCCTGGACTGGTCGGTCCGCCGCACGGCCGCCTCCTCGCGCACGCTGTACGGCTGGGCCGAGGACGCGAAGTTCGCGACGCCGTTCGTCACCGACCCGGCGCAGCGCTCCCAGGTCATCGGCACCATCGACTTCACCGACGAGGTCGACGCGGCCGCCGTCGCCAAGGTGCTGCGCGCCAACGGCATCGTCGACACCGAGCCCTACCGCAAGCTCGGCCGCAACCAGCTCCGCGTCGCGATGTTCCCGGCGATCGACCCGGCGGACGTCGAGGCCCTGACGAAGTGCGTCGACTACGTGATCGAGAAGCTGTAGCCGTCTCCGGTACGACGGTGGAGGGCGCCGGGTGCATGCACCCGGCGCCCTTCTCTCATCCCGCCCTGCGGGCCGCCCGCGCCACCGCGCCCCCGCCCGGCGCTCCGCCCAAGCCGAAGCCGAAACCCGTCGAAGCGGCCTGCCGCCGGGCTCAGTCGCGCCGCAGCAGGCGGCGGAAGCCGAAGATGACGGCCGCCGCGGCGACGACGGCCAGCGCACCCACCTTGAGGGTGCCGGCCGAGGCGCCGCCGCCGCTCTCCGGGCTCGCCGAACTCCCGCTGGACGAAGGTGACTTGGCGCCGCTCTTCGCGCCCGGCGCGTCCTCCACCTGCACCGGGCTGTCGGAGCCCTCGCTGCCGTAGAGGAGCCGGGTCCCGTCGATCGAGTAGGTGACGGACTCGCCCTGCCCCTGGAGCGGTACGTTCAGCCGGCCCTCGCGCTTGATCCTCCCGCCGTTCCAGGCGTAGGAGATCCCGCCGAAGTAGCCGCGCACGGCGAGCTGCCGGCCGTCGGGCGACAGGGCCGCGTCGGTGGCCCAGAGGTCGACGACGGCGACCGGCCGGAAGATGTTCGCACCGGAGGTGGAGAGCTTGGCCGGCCCCTCGTAGAGGTGCCCGCCGTCCTCGTTCTTGTCGATGATGTACGCCCGGCCGGTCTTCGGGTCGACGACCAGCGACTCGGCGTTGCGCGGCCCGTCCGCGTACTTCACGACGTACTGCGTGGCCCGGATCGTCTGGTCGACCAGCTTCTTCGGCTCGGGCAGCCGGTAGATCCACACGTACGGCCACGTGCCGCCCAGGTTGTCGCCGATGTCGCCGAGGTAGATCTCGTTGCCGGGGCCGATGGAGATGGCCTCCACGTCACGGGGCCGGCCGACGCCGCTGAACGTGACGCGGGCGACCGTCTTCCCCGTCGCGCTGTCCACCGCGTAGATGTAGGGGCCGTCGTCGCTGTCGTTGTGCGTCCAGTAGATCCCGGGGTGCAGACGGGAGGCGGCGAGGCCGCTGGACTCGGTGATGCGGGGGTCCTTGATGGTGAACCCCCGGCCGCCGTCGTCGGCCGCGGCGGGCAGGGCGAAGACGCCCACGAGCAGGACTCCGGCGAGGAGGGCGAACGGTCGGCGCATGCCCCAAGCCTGCCATCCCGCCGAACGGTTGACCGCCCGCACCGGGTTCCCGACGCGCTCCAGCGTGGCAGGCCTCACACCTCACCCGTCCCATTGATCCCCCGCGCATCGTCCATGATGAGCGGATGCTCAGGTTCATGCCGGTCGGCGACTCGATGACCATCGGGAGCGCCGGCGAACACACCTGGCGGTACCGGATGTGGCGGCACCTTCGGGACACGTACGGCGGCCCGTTCACCCTGGTCGGCCCGCGCGAGACGCTCCACGACAGGGCGACGGACGCGCCGACCTCGTACGAGTACGCCGATCCCGCCTTCCCCTGCGCCCATCTGGCCGGCTGGGGCGAGGGCTGGCAGCACATGGTCCCGCTGATCGGCGAGGCGGTGCGCTCCTGCCGCGCGGACGTGCTGCTGGTCTCGCTGGGCCTGATCGACCTGGGCTTCTACACGAACGCGGACCAGACCGCCGGCAACGTACGGCGCTTCGTGGCGGAGGCGAGGGCGGGCAGGCCACGGGTGCGGATCGTGGTGCTCCCGGTGATCCCCAACGTCCGCGCCGGCGCCGACGAGCCCTTCGCGGCCCAGGTCGCCCGCTTCAACGAACTGCTGGCGAAGACGCTCGCCGACCTGGACGAGCCCCGCTCCCCGCTCCTGCTGGCCTCGCCCCCGCCCTCGTACGACGTCAACCTCGACACCTACGACGGCACACACCCGAACGCGAGCGGCGAGCACAAGATCGCGGCGGCCTTCGCGGACGCGATGCACCAGGCGTGGGGGGTGGGCGAGCCCTACCCCTACGAGGGCTGAGCCGGTCCCCCTGCCCGGAGCGCACTCCACGCCGTTGGCCGGGTCGTCATGACGTACACGCCGAAGCCACCGCCCGCCCCTCGCCTCGAACGCGGGCGGAAGGCGACGGCTCCGGCACGGAGCCGCTACCTCACCATGCGAAGGCTTCGGGAGACGGTCCGGGACCGGGGAAGATCTCGTCCAGGGACGTCAGCAGTTCCTCGCTCAGCTCCAGTTGCAGGGCGCGCAGCGCCGAGTCCAGCTGCTCCCGCGTGCGAGGGCCGACGATCGGGCCGGTGACGCCGGGGCGGGTCAGCAGCCAGGCGAGCGCCGCTTCACCGGGCTCCAGGCCGTGCTTGTCGAGGAGGTTCTCGTACGCCTGGATCTGCTCGCGTGTCTTGGTGTCCTTGAGCGCGTCGGCAGCGCGGCCGCTCGCCCGGCGCCCCTGTCCGGCCTCCTTCTTGAGGACGCCGCCGAGCAGTCCTCCGTGCAGCGGAGACCAGGGGATGACCCCGAGGCCGTAGTCCTGCGCCGCCGGGATGACCTCCATCTCGGCGCGGCGCTCAGCGAGGTTGTAGAGGCACTGCTCGCTGACCAGGCCCATGCGGCCGTGCCGGGCGGCGGTCTCGTTGGCCTGGGCGATCTTGTAGCCGGGGAAGTTGGAGGACCCGGCGTAGAGGATCTTGCCCTGCTGGACCAGGACGTCGATCGCCTGCCAGATCTCCTCGAACGGCGTCGACCGGTCGATGTGATGGAACTGGTAGACGTCGATGTGGTCGGTCTGCAGCCGCTTGAGGGAGGCGTCGACGGCTCGCCGGATGTTCACCGCGGAGAGCTTGTCGTGGTTGGGCCAGACGTCCCCGTCGCCCGCCATGTTCCCGTACACCTTGGTGGCGAGGACGACCTTGTCGCGCCGCCCGCCGCCCTGGGCGAACCACGTACCGATGATCTCCTCGGTGCGGCCCTTGTTCTCGCCCCACCCGTAGACGTTGGCCGTGTCCAGAAAGTTCAGACCCGCGTCGACAGCGGCGTCCATGATGCCGTGGCTGGTTGATTCGTCTGTCTGCGGACCGAAGTTCATCGTGCCGAGGACGAGTCGGCTGACCTTGAGTCCGGTGCGTCCGAGCTGGGTGTACTTCATGGGCCACAAGCCAACTGCTTCGAGTCCGCTCCAGGCAAGGGCATCGGCTTCCGCCGTCAGGAGTCGTCCCCGAGCCTACGGAGACCTGCTCGACCGGCACGGGGTGGAGGCCGGTGAGGCCGCTCCCGCCCGGCCGCCGGCCCGGCGGACCGGCGGCGGTCGGCTACCTTCCGACCGCCGCCGCGAACGCCACCACGACGAACAACAGCACCAGTGCACCGGCCATGATCCGGTTCCGAGTCTTCGGGTCCACGCCATCGAGCGTAACCGCCCCGGCCCGGCGCCCGGCGGCCGACCACCTCGTCCGTGCCCCGGCGTCACACGGCCCGGACCGGCCCGTCCAGCGGCCACCGGGCAACCGCCTCGTAGCGTGGCTGCTCGCCCGGTACGCCCGACACCGGCAGATTGCTGCGGACCAGGGCCAGCTCCGTCACCGTCCAGGTGGGCCCGGTGCATGCCCGGAGAGGGGTCAGGTACGGGCTGACGTCCAGTGCGTCGCGGCTGCGGGCCAGGGTCAGGTGGGCCCGGTAGCGGCGGTGCTCCCCCATCGGTACGCCCGCCTTGCGGGCCGCCGCCTCCGCGCGGTCCGCGAGCAGGCGCAGGGCCGCGAGGTCGCCCTGCGCGCCGGCCCACAGCGCCCGGCCCTGCCCGAACTGGCCGCCGCCGTGGACGGCGAGGGCGAACGGCCCGGTCCGGTGCGCGGCACGCGCCAGTCGGGCCGAGAGCTCCGGTACGCGCTCGTCCTCGACCTCGCCGTAGAAGGCGAGCGTGAAGTGCCAGCCGGGGCGCCCGGTCCAGCGCAGCCGCTCCGCACCGGGCAGTGCCCGCAACCGGTCCACCTCCGCGGCGAGTTCACGCACCACGTCCGCGGGCGGCAGCACGGCGGCGAAGAGTCTCATGCGCACCACCCTGCCACCATGAGGGCATGGAGATCACCATCAGAGAAGGCGGACCCGACGACGTCCCCGCGATACTCGCCATGCTCGACAGCTGCGTGGAGTGGCTGACGGCGCAGGGGCGGACCCAACAGTGGGGATCCAAGCCCCTGTCGCGGCACGAGCGGACCGTCGCGTCGGTCGTCGGGTACATGGACGAGGGCGTCACCTACCTCGCCGAGGCCGACGGCACACCGGCCGCCACCCTCACGCTCACCGACGCCCCCGGCGCCTACCTCTCCCACCTCGACCCGCCCGGCGAGCCCGAGCGCTACATCCACTGGCTCGCCTCCGACCGCCGCTACCAGGGGCACGGCATCGGCAGCGCGCTCCTCGCGCACGCCGCCGAGGAGACCAGGCGGGCCGGCATCACCCTGCTCCGCGTGGACTGCTACGCCGGCCAGGACGGCAAGCTGGTCCGCTACTACGAGGACAACGGCTTCAGCCGCACCGAGACCTACGTCGTCGGCGACGGCTGGCCGGGGCAGGTGCTGGCCCGGAGGCTGTGACCCCCGGGCCGGCTCCGCCGCCGCGCCGTCACGCCGCCGGTGCCAGCTGCTCCTGCACCTCGCGCGGTACGAACCGCAGGTGCGGGTGGCCCCGGTTCCAGCCGACCGAGAGGCGGAGGTTGCCGACGCGGGCCAGGACCAGGCCGATCGCGATCGCGGCGGCCGCCGCGATCGCGCCGCCGACGGCGAGGCCCGCGCGGACGCCGTACGCGTCCGTGATCCACCCGGCGATCGGCGCGCCGATCGGCGTGCCGCCCATGAACACCATCATGTAGAGGGACATCACCCGCCCCCGCATGGCCGGGTCGGTGCTGACCTGGACGCTGGTGTTGGCGGTGACGTTGACCGTCATGCCGAACATCCCGAGCGGGGCCATGATGAGGGCGAACAGCCACAGCGACGGCGCCGCGGCGGCCACCAGCTCCAGTCCGCCGAAGACCACCGCGGCCGCGATCATGACCCGCATCCGGGCCGCGCCGCGCCGGGCCGCGAGCAGCGCGCCCGCCAGCGAGCCGACCGCCATCAGCGTGTTGAAGAGGCTGTACGCACCGGCGCCGGCGTGGAAGGCGTCGTCGGCGAAGGCGGACAGGTAGACCGGGAAGTTGAACCCGAACGTGCCGATGAAGCCGACCAGGGTGATGGTCCAGATCAGCTCGGGGCGGCCGGCGACGTAGCGCAGGCCCTCCCGCAGCTGTCCCTTGCCGCGCGGGCTGCGCTCGACGACGTGCAGCTCACGCGAGCGCATCGCCAGCAGTCCGCCGATGGTGGCGACGAAGGACAGGCCGTTGAACAGGAACGCCCAGCCGGTGCCCACCCCGGTGATCATCAGGCCCGCGACGGCGGGCCCGATCAGCCGCGCCGACTGGAAGTTGGCCGAGTTCAGGCTGACCGCGTTCTGCAGCTGGTCCGGGCCGACCATTTCGGAGACGAAGGACTGACGGGCCGGGTTGTCGACGACCGTGGCGAGACCCACCGCGAAGGCGGCGACGTAGACGTGCCAGACCTGGACGTCCCCGGAGAGGGTGAGCACGGAGAGCGCGACGGCGGTGACGCCCATCGCGGCCTGTGTGAACAGCAGCGTGCGCCGCTTGGGCAGCCGGTCGACGAGGACGCCGCCGTAGAGGCCGAAGAGCAGCATCGGCAGGAACTGCAGTGCCGTCGTGACGCCGACGGCCGTGGCGGAGCCGGTGAGGCTGAGCACCAGCCAGTCCTGCGCGATGCGCTGCATCCAGGTGCCGATGTTGGAGACGACCTGGCCGACGAAGAACAGCCGGTAGTTGCGGACCTTCAGCGAGGCGAACATCGAGGACTTGGCGGCGGGTGGGGGGACGGGCAGGGGGTTGCGGGTGGTCGGTGCGGGGGCGGAGTCTGCTCCGGATCCCGTACTCAAAAGGGTTCGCCTCCTCGTTGTGGCTTACAGATGAGCGAGCTTCTCCAGCACGGGGGCGGCGGCGCGCAGTTTCGCCCACTCGTCCTCGTCCAGCCCCTCGACCAGGCTGGCCAGGAAGGCGTTCCGCTTGGTGCGGCTCTCGTCGAGCATCGCCTCGGCCTGCTCGGTCTGGGTGACGACCTTCTGGCGCCGGTCCTCCGGGTGCGGCTCCAGCCGGACCAGCCCCTTGGCCTCGAGCAGGGCGACGATGCGGGTCATCGACGGCGGCTGCACGTGCTCCTTGCGGGCTAGCTCGCCCGGGGTGGCCGTACCGCAGCGGGCCAGGGTGCCCAGCACCGACATCTCGGTGGGGCTCAGCGACTCGTCGACCCGCTGGTGCTTGAGCCGGCGGGACAGCCGCATCACAGCTGAGCGCAGGGAGTTCACGGCGGCAGCGTCGTCGCCATGGGTGAGGTCCGACATATCCTTAGAGTAACTCATTACCCTCGCTAAACAAGCTGGCGGGCGGGCGGAATTCCCGTGACTCCGGCCACGGAAAGGCCGCCGGCACAGGGCGCAGGGGCCGCTCCCCGCCAAACACAGCATCACCCGTACGAGTGAGTCGGCTGCAGAAAGTGAACATCTCAGCGAGCCCGCCCGAGACCCTCGTGTTCATGGGGACCAGCGTGCTCAGCCTGCGGATCGACGGGGAGCTGCTCGAACGGCTCCGGGACCACGCCGCCAAACGGGGAATGAGCGTCCAGGACTACGTGGTCCGGACGCTCATCCGGGGCGACTTCGACGAGCGGTTCCACGCCGCCGTCGAGGAGACGGAGAAGTTCTACGGGGTCACGTGAGCGCGCGGCTCACGTCAGGCCGAGGGCCGGCATCAGGTAGTAGAAGGCGAAGACCGCCGCGACGACGTACATCGCCACCGGGATCTCCCTGGCCCGGCCGGCCGCGAGGCGCAGCACGACGAAGGTGAGGAAGCCCATGCCGATGCCGTTGGTGATCGAGTAGGTGAACGGCATCATCACCATCGTCACGAAGGCCGGGATCGCGATCGTGTGGTCGGCCCAGTCGATCTCCTTGACCGAGCCGGCCAGGATCAGGAAGCCCACCGCGAGCAGGGCCGGGGTGGCCGCCTGGGACGGGACCATGGTGGCCACCGGCGTGAGGAACAGCGCCACGGCGAACAGGGCGCCGGTGACCACGTTCGCGAAGCCGGTGCGCGCGCCTTCGCCGACGCCGGCCGTGGACTCCACGAAGCAGGTGGTCGCCGAGGAGGAGCTGGCGCCGCCCGCCGCGACCGCGATGCCGTCGACGAAGAGGACCTTGTTGATGCCGGGCATCTGGCCCTGGGCGTCGGTCAGCTTGGCCTCGTCGCTGACGCCCATGATCGTGCCCATCGCGTCGAAGAAGCACGACAGCAGCACGGTGAAGACGAACAGGACGCCGGTCAGCACGCCGACGTCGGAGAAGCCGCCGAACAGGCTGACCTTGCCGATCAGGCCGAAGTCCGGGGTGGCGACGGGGTTGCCGGGCCACTTGGGCGTGGTCAGGCCCCAGCTGGGGACCTTCGCGACGGCGTTGACGACCACCGCGACGACCGTCATCGCGACGATCGAGATCAGGATCGCGCCCGGGACCTTGCGGACGATCAGCGCGAGGGTGAGCAGGGCGCCCAGGATGAAGACGAGCACCGGCCAGCCGTTGAGGTGGCCGTCGGCGCCGAGCTGGAGCGGCACGGTGGTCTGCGCGGCGTCCGGGATGCGGGAGACGAATCCGGAGTCGACCAGCCCGATCAGCATGATGAACAGGCCGATGCCGATGGCGATGGCCTTGCGCAGGCCGTAGGGGACGGCGTTCATCACGCGCTCGCGCAGGCCGGTGGCGACCAGCAGCATCACGACGACGCCGGCGAGTACGACCATGCCCATCGCGTCCGGCCAGGACATCCGGGGTGCGAGCTGGAGCGCGACGACCGAGTTCACCCCGAGGCCGGCGGCGAGCGCGATCGGCACGTTGCCGACGACTCCCATGAGGAGCGTGGTGAAGGCGGCGGTCAGCGCGGTCGCGGTCACCAGCTGCCCGTTGTCCAGCTGGTGACCGTACATGTCCTTCGCGCTGCCCAGGATGATCGGGTTCAGCACGACGATGTAGGCCATCGCGAAGAAGGTGGCGAAACCGCCGCGGATCTCACGCGGGAGCGAGCTGCCCCGCTCGGAGATCTTGAAGTAGCGGTCGAGTGCGCCGTGGGCGGGCGTCTGCCCCGGCTGACCGGGTGCGGGGACCTTGGCGGGAGCCGAGGTGGACATTGGATGTTCCTACGAGGAGATTCAGACAGGTTCAGACGTAAACGGTTTCAGTATGAACATATGAAGCCCGCGCACGCTATCTCCGCGCGTAGACCTGATCGCCTCGTAAGCTGTCCCCCATGGCGAAGTGGACACCGAAGCACGAGGCGCCGGAGCCCCTGGAGGGCCCCGTCGTCGCCACCATCACGGGCGGCACGATCCTCTGGTTCGCCCTCTTCCTGGTGCAGCTCCCCTTCTACGGCTGGTTCGACGACCACGGGCACACCTGGTGGCTGTGGACCTGCCTGGCCGGCGGCGTGCTCGGCCTGTACGGCATCTGGTTCGTCAGGAAGCGGGACGCGGCGATCAAGCGCGCGGCGGCGCCGAAGGCGCCGTCCGCCGAGTGAGCCCGCCCGCCGGGCGAGCCGTCCGCGGGCCGCACGTACTACCACCGCACGACGCGGCTCCTCCCCTGGTCGGATCTTCCGGGCACTCGACGGGTGAAGCCGCATACCGGCACGTACCGTCGGATGCATGCAGCACATCGACGCCGGCGCCGAGCTCGACCCTGTGCACCCCGTACCCGTCCCGGCCGGCACCCACGGCCTGACCGCGGCCGAGGTCGCGGAACGTGTCGCCCGCGGGCAGGTCAACGACGTCCCGGTGCGCAGCAGCCGGTCGATGGGCGAGATCGTCCGGGCGAACGTCTTCACCCGGTTCAACGCCATCATCGGCGTGCTCTGGCTGATCATGTTCTTCGTCGCGCCGATCCAGGACAGCCTGTTCGGCTTCGTCATCCTCGCCAACACCGGCATCGGCATCGTGCAGGAGTGGCGGGCGAAGAAGACCCTCGACTCCCTCGCCGTGATCGGCGAGGCCCGGCCGACGGTACGGCGCGAGGGCACCGCGGCCGCGGTCAGCACCTCCGAGATCGTGCTGGACGACCTGCTGGAGATCGGGCCCGGCGACAAGGCCGTGGTCGACGGGGTGTGCGTCGAGGCCGACGGGCTGGAGATCGACGAGTCGCTGCTCACCGGCGAGGCCGACCCCGTGGTCAAGCGGCCCGGCGACCGGGTCATGTCGGGCAGCTTCGTCGTCGCCGGCGGCGGCGCCTTCCGGGCCACCAAGGTGGGCCGCGAGGCCTACGCCGCCCAACTGGCCGAGGAGGCCTCCCGGTTCACCCTCGTCCACTCCGAACTGCGCTCCGGCATCTCCACGATCCTCAAGTACGTGACCTGGATGATGATCCCGACCGCGATCGGCCTGGTCATCAGCCAGTTGGTGGTCAAACAGCACGGGTTCAAGGACTCGGTCGCGCGCACGGTGGGCGGGATCGTGCCGATGGTTCCGGAGGGCCTGGTCCTGCTGACCTCCGTGGCCTTCGCGATCGGCGTCATCCGACTTGGCCGAAAACAGTGCCTGGTCCAGGAACTCCCCGCCATCGAGGGGCTCGCCCGCGTCGACACCGTCTGCCTCGACAAGACCGGCACCCTCACCGAGGGCGGCATGGACGTGACCGAACTCCGGCCGCTCCAGGGCGCCGAGGAGTCGTACGTACGCAAGGTGCTCGGCGCGCTCGGCGAGTCCGACCCGCGGCCCAACGCCTCGCTCCAGGCGATCATCGACGCCTATCCGGACGTCGAGGACTGGCGCTGCACGGAGTCCCTGCCCTTCTCCTCCGCCCGCAAGTACAGCGGCGCCACCTTCAGCGAGGGCGACGGCGAGTCCAGTACGTGGCTGCTGGGGGCGCCCGACGTGCTGCTCGCCGACGACGACCCGGCTCTCGCCGAGACCGGCCGGCTCAACGAGCAGGGGCTGCGGGTGCTGCTGCTGGCCCGGGCCGGCCGCGACCTCGACGACCCCGAGCCCGCGCGGGGCGCCCGGCCCACCGCTCTGGTCGTCCTCGAACAGCGGCTGCGGCCCGACGCCGCCGACACCCTGCGCTACTTCGCCGAGCAGGACGTCCACGCCAAGGTCATCTCCGGCGACAACGCCGTGTCCGTGGGCGCCGTGGCCGGGAAGCTGGGCCTCACCGGGCAGACGGTCGACGCCCGCAGTCTGCCCTCCGAGCCGGCCCCGATGGCCCGGGCGCTGGACGAGGGCACGGTGTTCGGGCGGGTCACGCCGCAGCAGAAGCGGGAGATGGTGGCGGCCCTGCAGTCCCGCGGGCACACGGTCGCGATGACCGGCGACGGCGTGAACGACGTACTGGCCCTCAAGGACGCCGACATCGGGGTGTCCATGGGCTCGGGCTCGGAGGCCACCCGCGCGGTCGCGCAGATCGTGCTGCTCGACAACAGCTTCGCGACGCTGCCGTCGGTGGTGGCGGAGGGCCGGCGGGTCATCGGCAACATCACGCGGGTGGCGACGCTCTTCCTCGTGAAGACGGTCTACTCGGTGCTGCTCGCGCTGCTGGTGGTGTGCTTTCAGGTCGAATACCCCTTCCTGCCCCGCCATCTGACCCTGCTGTCCACCCTGACGATCGGCGTCCCGGCCTTCTTCCTGGCCCTGGCCCCCAACCGGGAACGGGCCCGCCCGCACTTCGTGCGCCGGGTCATGCGGTACGCGATCCCGGGCGGACTGGTGGCGGGCGTGGCGACCTTCGTCACGTACCTGATGGCACGTCACTACTACACGGGTCCGGGCCAGCTGGACGCCGAGACCAGCGCGGCCACGCTGACCCTCTTCCTGATCTCGATGTGGGTCCTGGCGATCATCGCCCGCCCCTACACCTGGTGGCGCGTCGCCCTCGTCGCCGCGATGGGCGTGGCCTTCCTCTTCGTCCTCGTCGTCCCACCGCTCCAGCACTTCTTCGCGCTGAAGCTGGTGGGCGTCACCATGCCGTGGCTCGCGGTCGCGGTGGCGGCGGTGGCGTCGGCCGCCCTGGAACTGCTGTGGAAATGGGTCGACCGCCGCTTCGCCACCTAGGTGTTCTGTCCGGGGACGTTGTGGACGGGCGGCACCGGTCGTTGCCGGTCAGTCGAACCAGCGGTCCCGGGCCAGCTCCTCGGTACGGGACGGGTCTTCCAGCAGGGCCGCCACCTCGAAGCGGCGCGGCCACTGGCGGGCCGACCAGGCGAGGCCCGCGGCCACGCCTTCCAGGGTGGCCGCGTGGAGGGTGCCGTCCGAGGTGAGACGCCAGTCCAGCTCCACCCCGTCGACGACGAGTTCCTCGTGCTCGACGTAGGTCGAAGGAGTCCGCGCGCCCAGGAGCACGCGGACCGGGTCCGGTACCTCGTGCTCGGTGCCCTGGGAGGTCACCTCGCCGGTGACGGACTCGCTCAGGCGCCGCACCTGGAAGAGCTCGGCCAGTTCGGCGGCGCGGGCCGGCCGTACCGGCAGCAGGGGGACCCCCTGGGTGAAGGGCAGCAGGTCCGGCGAGTCGACGACGACGGCCTCGGCGGCGTCCACCACCTCCACCCGCCCGTCCACGACGGCCCGCAGGTCGTCCGGCAGGGTCACCTGCTCGGGGTCCAGATCGGCCAACGCGCCGTACAGGGCGTGCAGTTGGGCGCCGGTGACCTCCCGGTCGGGGTCGGCCAGCCGGTCCAGGAGCTCGGCGGCGCCGCCCGGCTCGTCCAGCAGCGCGGCCACGGACGTCCGCACGCCGAGCGCCCGCAGCACCTGCTCGTCCTCGAACCCGGTCGCGTCGGCCTCGTCGTACAGGCCGCGCAGCAGCGGGTCGCCGCCGGACGCGAGCAGTCCGGCGGGGCGGCGGCCGTCGAGCACGGGATGCCCGCGCAGCCACCAGGCGGTGTAGGGACGCACGGCCTCGTGCGTGCCGTCGGGCAGCAGGACGCGCACCGGCTGGACGAGCGCGTCACGCAGCGGCGGCTGCGCGAGCAGGGCCAGCGCCTGCGGCCACTTGTCGTCGTCGACGAGATCCAGGTCCCGTACGGCGATCAGCTCGGTGGCGACGGGCGGCACGGGCGTGTCCGGGAACCGGTCGAGGACGTCCTCGCTCCACACGTCCACGGCGTCCAGCAGCCCGGGGTCGTCGGGCTCGGCGAAGTCCCCGTCGCGGGGTTCCAGTTCGTCCGGGTCGAGGACGACGTCGGTGGCGCGGACGAGCGCGAAGTCGGCGAGCACGCCGCAGGCGGCCAGCGGCTGCCGCCCCCAGCGCTCGGCCAGCTCGGCGTCGACGGTGGCGAGTTCGCCCTCCCGCATGACCTGGTGGAAGGGGCTGCCCGGCAGGACGAGCTCACCGGCGGGAGCCGGTTCCCCGTCCTCGTCGGGCAGGGCGAGCGCGCCCAGCCAGGGCTCGTCGCCGGGGTCCAGGCCGGCGTCCCGCACGAGCGCGAGGACGGTCTCGGCCAGTTCCTCGGCGTCGGGTGCGTCCTGCTCCCAGTCCAGCCCGCCCTCGTCGTCGTCGAGGGAGGCGGCGACGGCGGCACGCACCTGGGGCGTGGTGAGCACGGCGCGGGGCGTGGCGGGCAGCGCGCCCAGCTTCTCCAGCAGGGGGTGGGCGGCGTCCGGGTGGGCGACCTTCAGGCCGAGGCGCGCGAGCATCGCCGGGTCGATGCGCGCGGTGTCGTCGGGCGTCGGCAGCAGCACCTGCCGGGGCCCGATGGTGGTCCGCCCTCCCCCGGTGCCGAACGCCTGGGAGCCGCCCCCGGCCAGCGGCACGGGCAGCCCCGAGAGCCGGTCCGGGTCGACCCCGGCGAGGCTGTCGTAGAGCCGCCGCCACCAGCCGGGGTCCTTCTCCAGGCCGGCCAGCCGGTCCACGGCGTCGGTGAGCGGGACGCGGGCGACGCCCAGGGTGCGCAGCTCCACCCGCCGCTCCAGCCCGGCGGGCAGCAGGGTCGGCAGCACCTCGGCGAGCACCCGCACGGTGTCCGCCCCCGCACCCTCCAGGATCTCGGCGTCGCGGGGCCGGAGGGACTCGGGGAGACCGGGGTCCTCGTCGTCGCCGGGCTCGGCGGCGGGCGGCGGTCCGGGAAGGGCCGGCGGGAGGAACGCGGTGCGCGGCAGCCGTTCGAGGATCGCCTGCCGCAGCGCACCGTCCAGCTCGCCCTTGCCCAGCGGGCCGGGCACCAGGCCGATGATGCCCTCCGCCACCGGGCTCCACCCGGCGAGGAGGTCGGCGTACGCGTCCGCCGCGCGCTGCACGAGGAAGTCGGTGAGCGGGCCGGGTGCCGCGTGCCGGCGCGTGGTGTCGAGCGGGAAGGAGGCGATGAGCAGGGCGGGCGCGCCCAGCGGCTCGTCGCTCGGCGTCGGGGCGTGCACGACGGGGCTGGTGCGCGGGGGCTCGGGGCTGCCGTCGGGGCCGGCGGGCACGGCCCAGGTGACGGTCCAGTGGGGGCGCAGCCGCTCCTCCACGGGCCGGTCGGCGAGAAGGTCGGGGGTGAGCGGCCCGTGCGCGGCGGACGTACGCCAGCGCGTGGTGCCGTGCCGCGTGTCCTCGACGACGGTGAAGGGCCCGTCGGTGGTGCGGCGCAGCGCGCGCGGGGCGTCGCCGTCGACCTCGATCACGACGTCCGCCAGGCCCGGAAGGGCCAGCAGGAGGGCGTCGTCCACGCCGCCGAGGAGGCGTTCGGCCAGGTCGGCGGCGGCCGTGTCGCGCAGCGGCAGGATGACGGCGGTGTCGTAGGGGGCCGGTGCGGTGCCCTCGGCGGCGAACGGCAGCCTCAGGAGCGGGACGTGTCCGTCCCGGCGCCGGATCTCGTCGGCCAGCGCCGGGTTGTCGCGCGCGGCCTCGGCGGCCAGCTCCCGGGCCTCGGCGAGGGACCAGCGGACGCCGCCGTGGCGGCCGACCACCGCGGGCTCGTCGGTGACGGCGAGCACGGCGGCGAAGCCGACGCCGAACCGGCCGGTCGTCGTCTCCTGGGCGTCGCGCTTCGCGGAGGCGCGCAGGGTGGCCAGCGACTCGACGCCGGCCGCGTCCAGGGGGGCGCCGGTGTTGGCGGCGACCAGGACGCCGTCGCGCAGGGTGAGCCGGAGGCGGCCGGGTACGCCGGCCCGGGCCGCGGCGTCCGCGGCGTTCTGGGCGAGCTCGACGACCAGCCGGTCGCGGTAGCCGCCGAGGACGAGGTCCTCCTCGGCGTTGGCGTCCTCCCGGAACCGGGCGGGGCTGGTGGCCCAGGCGTCGAGCACACCCCGCCGGAGACGGGCGGTCCCGAACGCGTCCGCACCCTCGGCTGCGGGCCGCACGAACTTGCTCACGTTGCTTCTCCTCATCGGCCCTCGACGTGAGCATGAAGGTACCGCGACTCAGCTCAGTTCATTTCGGCCCGTCCGGGGGCGCGGCCCCCACCGGCGCGCACACCTACGAATGCCCCAGCTCCGCCGCGGACTCGTCGGAGACGACCGACACGGAACCGGAGTCCGCCGCCGGCCGCAGCGGGAACGGATCCACCCGCGTCTCGTCGATCACGGGCGCGGCGGGCTGCGGCGGCTTCGGCATGACCGCCGCCTCGGAGTGTCCCCCGCAGCCGTAGGCGAGGGAGACGATCCGCCCGTCGGCGGGCGAGAACTCGTTGGCGCAGACACCGAACGCCTGGCCCAGCGAGCCGCCGATCGGCTGGAGGAAGCCGCAGCTGACGCAGGACGCGGGCGCCGCCTGCGCCATCGGCGTCTTGGCGCCGTAGGACTCCTCCCAGCGGTCGGCGGCGACGTGCAGTCCGTAGCGGGACAGGACCCGGGAGCGGCGCATGCCGAGTTCTTCGGCGACGGCCGCGATGGAGCCGCGGGAGGGGGCGATCGGCAGGCTCGCGGGCACGCCCGAGGTGACCTCCGCGTCCTCCGCCTCCGCCAGCTCCGCCATCTCCGCGGAGACGGCCGAGTCGGGTGCCGGCTGGTCGTCGCCGGAGTACCCGGGCTCCAGCCGGAGGTCCTCCGCGTCCGTCGGCAGCAGGTCGCCCGGCCCCATGTCCCCGGGCCGCAGCCGCTCGCTCCACGGCACCCACTCGGGCGCGAGCAGGGCGTCCGGTCCGGGCAGCAGCACGACCTCGTCCAGGGTGACGAACTTGGCCCGGGAGGCACGCGCGACCGTCACGGCCCAGCGCCAGCCCCGGTAGCCGAGCTCCTTGCACTCGAAGAAGTGCGTGACCACGCGGTCGCCCTCCGACTCCAGCCCCGCGTGCTCGCCCACCACCCCCGGTGCGGCAGCCTCCTCGGCTGCGGTGCGGGCGAGGTCGACGGCCTCGGCGCACAGGCGGTCGGGGGTGCGGCTTCGCGTGGTCGCTGCGCTCACAGGTATCGCTTCTCTCCTACGCCGTCACTCGGGTGCGCCGGCCTGAAGGCGGTGGGTGCGGACGGAGCGGACCGAGGGACCGCGTCGACGTCCACGCCCGATCGCGCTCGGGCGCACCTCATGCATCCATTCTGCGGGATGTCCGTAAGGCGCGCGGCCGAGAACGTTCGCCACGACGCGCTACGCACGCTACCTTCTCGCGACCGCTCGGCCTACACCGACGGGACGTTTCCCGTGCGGGAAACCGCCCGCGGGCCGATCAACTCGCCAAGTACGCGCCCATACGCGCGGTAACCGCACTACACACAGGCTTCTCGGGGCACTATGGCGGAGTGGCAGCCGCAAGGACTCCTCCTGGAGCCACCGGAGTCGGTGGGATCAAGGGCAGCGGTCGTGGTGGCGGTTCGGGCCGGTTCGGCGGGTCCGTCCGCGCGGTCGGCCGTGCCCTGCACTTCCCGGTGACCGGAACCGCCCGCGGCATCAGAAAGGCCACCCACGCCCATGGCGCCGGGGAATCGGGCCTCGGCAAGCTGATCGAACTGCACGCGGTGAACGGCGCCGGCGACCTCATGGTCACCATCGCCCTCGCCTCGACCGTCTTCTTCTCCGTACCGACCGACGAGGCCCGCGGGCGCGTCGCGCTCTACCTCGCGATCACCATGGCGCCGTTCACGGTCCTGGCCCCGGTGATCGGACCGCTCCTGGACCGCCTGCCGCACGGCCGCCGGGCCGCGATGGCGGGCTCGATGCTGGCCCGCGCGCTGCTCGCGCTGATCATCTCCGGCGCCGTCGCCAGCGGCAGCCTGGAGCTGTATCCGGCCGCGCTCGGCGTGCTGGTCGCGTCCAAGGCGTACGGCGTCGTGCGCAGCGCCGTGGTGCCCCGGCTGCTGCCACCCCGGTTCTCCCTGGTGAAGGCCAACTCCCGGGTCACGCTCGGCGGGCTCCTCGCCACCGGTGCCGCGGCCCCGATCGGGGCCGGCCTGCACGCGATAGGACCGCGCTGGCCGCTCTACGGCGCCTTCGTGATCTACATCTGGGGCATGTTCCTGTCCTTCTCCCTGGCGCCGAAGGTCGACTCGGCCAAGGGGGAGGACGTCGCGCTGCTCGCCTCCGACGAGGAGCATCTGCACGGGCCGCACCGCAAGCCGCTCAAGCGCCCGGGCCTGCGGACCGTGGGCAGCGCGGTCACCCACGCGCTCGGCGCCAACGCCACCCTGCGCTGGCTGTCCGGATTCCTCACCTTCTTCCTCGCCTTCCTGCTGCGCGAGCACCCGCTGACCGGCTCCAGCGCGGCCGTGTCGCTGGGCATGGTGGCCGTCGCGGCGGGCGCCGGGAACGCGCTCGGCACGGCCGTCGGGTCATGGCTGAAGCAGCGGGCGCCGGAGATCATCATCGTGACGGTGGTCGCGATCGTGCTGGGGGCGGCGATCGTCGCGGCGATCTTCTTCGGCGCGTTGCTGGTGGCCTGTCTGGCCGCGGTCGCCGGGTTCTCGCAGGCGCTGGCCAAGCTGTCCCTGGACGCGCTGATCCAGCGGGACGTGCCGGAGCTGGTGCGCACCTCGGCGTTCGCGCGCTCGGAGACCATGCTCCAGATGGCGTGGGTGCTCGGCGGCGCGATCGGCATCGTGATGCCGCTCAACGGCACGGCGGGCCTGTGCCTGGCCGCCGCGGTGATCTCCCTGGGGCTGTTCACCACGGTCCGCGGTCTGCTCAGCTCGGCACGGCACGGCGGCGCGGCCAAGCCACGCGTGGCGTAACACCGGGGCACGCCGCACCCCACGTAAAGGGGTCGCCCAGGGCGCCAGATAGCCTTCGGCCATGACCTCGATGCCACGCGGCGGAGCCGCAGATGTCACCGCCGCGGTGCGACGCCGCCGCGCCGTCGCCGCCGTCGGCGCCGTATCGGCCGGACTGCTCGTGCTGTCGGCCTGCGACAAGCCGACGCCGCTGTCCACGATCACCGTCGGCCGCTCCTCCGTCAGCTCGGAGGCCTCCTGCGGCGGTGAGGGCAAGACCCTGAAGACCGCGGACCTGACCAAGTGCCTGCAGGACAAGGACATCAAGTCGATCAAGGTCGACCCCGACGAGACCGTCCGCTTCGGCGTCGACCCGGACATCGCGGACAAGCGCTGGACCATCCTGATGAACGGTCAGCCGCTGACCGAGGACAGCGACAAGACCTACCGCACCATCCCGGGCAGCGTCTTCTTCAACGCGCAGTACGGCGCCCAGGGCAACTCCACCGTGGTCTCCATCAAGGCGGGCGACGGCAAGAAGAGCGGCAGCGCGGTCACCGGCCTGTGGAACTTCAAGTTCAAGAAGGACGACTGACCACGTCCCCCATGGCCCCCCTCCGTGTCCTCGTGGCCACCGCGGTCCCCGTCGAACGGGACGCGGTGGCCCGGACGTTCGCGGGGGAGGGCCGCACCGTGATCGCGGCCGGGGTGGGCCCCGCCCTCGCCGCCGCGTCCACGGCCACCGCCCTCACCACCGCCGCCCTGCGGGGCGGCCCCTACGGCCTGGTGGTCAGTGCCGGGATCGCCGGCGGCTTCCAGCCCGAGGCGCCGGTCGGCTCCCTCGTCGTCGCCGACGAGATCACCGCGGCCGATCTGGGCGCCGAGACGGCGGAGGGATTCGTGCCGGTCACCGAACTCGGCTTCGGGACCGTCACCCACCGTCCGCCGCATGCACTCGTACGAGACCTCGTGGCCGCGACCGGCGCACGCCCCGGAGCCGTACTGACCGTCTCCACCGTGACGGGGACCGCCGAGCGCGCCGGCGTTCTGCGGGCCCGCCACCCCCGCGCCCTCGCCGAGGCCATGGAGGGCTTCGGGGTGGCCGAGGCCGCCGCCGCGCACGGCGTGCCCGTGCTGGAGATCCGTGCGGTGTCCAATCCCGTCGGCCCGCGCGACCGCGCCGCCTGGCGCATCGGTGACGCCCTCACCACACTGACCGAGGCATTCGGGAAGCTGGCGCCCGTCCTGGAGAGTTGGAACCCGTATGACCAGTGAGCAGCCCCTGCAGATCGCGTACTCGCCCTGCCCGAACGACACCTTCGTCTTCGACGCCCTCGCCCACGGCCGCGTGCCGGGGGCGCCCGCGCTGGAGGTGACGTTCGCGGACATCGACATCACCAACGGCATGGCCGAGCGCGGCGAGTTCGACGTACTGAAGGTGTCGTACGCCGTCCTGCCGTACGTCCTGGGCGACTACGCGCTGCTGCCCTGCGGGGGCGCGCTGGGCCGGGGCTGCGGGCCGCTGGTCCTCACCCGGGCGGCGGGGCCCGGGGGCACCCCGCACGCTCTCGGCAGCGGGGGGCTCACCGGCCGTACCGTCGCCGTGCCGAGCGAGAAGTCGACGGCGTACCTGCTCTTCCGTCTCTGGGCGGCGGACACGGTCCCCGGCGGGGTCGGCGAGATCGTCGTCATGCCCTTCCACGAGATCATGCCGGCCGTGCGGGACGGGAAGGTCGACGCCGGCCTCGTCATCCACGAGGCCCGCTTCACCTACCAGAACTACGGGCTGCACAAGCTCGCGGACATGGGCGAGCACTGGGAGAGCACGACCGGGCTGCCGATCCCGCTGGGGGCGATCATCGCGAAGCGCTCGCTGGGCGAGCGGACGCTGACGCGCCTGGCCGACGCGATCCGCGCCTCCGTGCGCGCCGCCTGGGACGACCCCGAGGCCGGCCGCCCCTACGTCATGGAACACGCCCAGGAGATGGACCCGTCCGTCGCCGACCAGCACATCGGCCTGTACGTCAACGAGTTCACCGCCGACCTGGGCGACAACGGCTACGCCGCGATCCGGGGCCTGCTCACCCGCGCCGCGGCCGAGGAGCTCGTACCGCCCCTCGGCCCGGGAGCGCTGGAATTCCCGTAAACGGGCGTTTATACGTCGAGTTGGTCGGCGACCGCGCGCAGCAGACCCGCGATCTTCTTGCCCGAGGTCTTGTCGGGGTAGCGGCCCTTCTCCAGCATCGGCGTGATGTTCTCGAGCAGGGTCGTCAAATCCTGCACGATGGAGGCGAGTTCGTCGGGCTTCTTCCGGGTCGCCGCCGCGACCGAGGGGGTCGGGTCCAGGACGGTGACCGAAAGCGCCTGGTCACCGCGTTGTCCGGCGACGACACCGAACTCCACGCGCTGACCCGGCTTGAGCGCATCCACTCCGGCGGGCAGGACCGAGGAATGGACGAAGACGTCACCGCCGTCGTCACGGGAGAGAAAGCCGAAGCCCTTCTCGCTGTTGAACCACTTGACCTTGCCGGTAGGCACGTCTGTCCTCGTCCTCGTACTCGTCGGAAAACTGCTTCGGAAACTGCTCTTGATAGCAGTGGGGCGGGCCGTCGCGGACCCGCCGGTACCAAGGCTAATGCTCTTCAGGCCGGTGACAAGACGTCGCCGGGTTGTTCCTTCGGGCAGGGAACTACCCTGGTCCGGTGCGTGACAAAACCCAAACGAATTCCGCCGCGCCCGGTGACCGACTGATCCGTGCCGGTGTCATCGTGTTCTTCCTAGGTGCGGTGGCCACACTCGTCACAGTGGCTCCGCTGTTCCTCCGTGCGAAGCCATTTCCGAGCTACATGTTCGGCCTCTGCATGCTCATGGGGATCGGCTTCCTCGTCGCGGGCGCCGGACTGCTCAGGTCGATCGCGGCCGGCCGCCGTCAGGCCCGCGCCGGGCGGTAGCCCGCGAGCCATGCCGGGAACCGCGTGAGGTCGTCGAGCACGACGTCCGCACCGGCCGCCCTCAACTCCTCGGCGCCGCACGGCCCCGTCGCCACGGCGACGGACAGCGCCCCGGCCGTGCGCGCGCCGCGCACGTCGCCCAGGTGGTCGCCGACGTAGACGCCCGCGCCGTGCTCGCGCAGCGCCTGCGCCTTCTGCTCGGCCCACAGGTCTCCCACCACCTCGTCGGGGTGGATGTCCAGGTGCTCCAGGTGCATCTTGGCGTTCGGCTCGAACTTGGCGGTGACGACGATCGCGCGTGCGCCCGCCGCCTTGACGGCGTCCACGGCTTCGCGGGCGCCGGGCATCGCGGGCGTCGCGGCGATGGCGATGGCGGGGTACATCGAGCGGTACAGGTCCGCGATCTCCGCGAGCCGGTCCTCGGGGAACCAGTTGATCAGCTCCTCGGCGAGCGGCGGCCCGAGCCGGGTGACCGCGAGGTCGGCGTCGATGTACGTCCCCGTCCGCTCCGACAGCGCCTGGTAGCAGGCGCGGATACCGGGGCGGGAGTCGATGAGGGTCATGTCGAGGTCGAAGCCGACGGTCGGGGCGGGGGCTGTCGTGGAGGCCATATCGGCCATTGTGCCCACGGGGCACGGCGAAAAGGCGTCCGGCGGATGTGACCTCCGTCGTCACCGCGGGCCGCGGTCTCCCGCCGCGCTCCGGCGACGGCCTCGCCTCGCGCCCGGCTACGGCCTGCGCTGCGAACGCCACACCACGTACAAAGCCGACAGCACCGCCGCGCCGCGCACCACCCAGGGCCAGGTCCCGGCGATCGCGTCGTTCATGTGGCCCTGTGCGATGGGAGTGCCCCAGCGGCCGTCGTTCCTGCCCCACAACCAGACGAGCCCGGCCCCGAGCGCGAGGCCCGGCATGCCGACGACCGCCCACTTCGACTCGATCGGCGTCAGCCTGCGGGAGGCGTAGGCGATGAGCCAACCGAGCAGCAGGGCGAACCAGTTGCCGAGGATCGCGCCGGCGACGAGCAGCCCGGCGGCGACCAGCAGCAGCGGATTGCTCCAGCCGCCGGCGGGCAGCGGGATACGACGGCGCCGGGCCACGGGAGCCTCGACGACCGCGTCCTCCTCGGCCTGCACGGCCTTGCCGGTGGCGGGAGCCTCCTCCTGCCGCGGGCCTTCCGGCCGCTCCGGCTCCTTCGGCCGCGGCGGCCTGAGCAGCTCCGGGATCTCCACGCCGCCGGTGAACCCGGGCACGCTCTCGCCGAACGGGGTCGTCTCCACCCGCCACCAGTCGGGCTGGATCACACTGCCGCCGAGCTCCGCGGCGCTCGCCAGGTGCGGCGGCGCGGGGCCGTCGGCGGCGGGCGGCGCGGGCTGGGCGGGGCGCGGGCGGGGCACCGCCCGGCGCAGGCTCTTCGGCAGCCGCTTGCCGCCGCCGTCCTGCTCGTCGTCGCGCTGCACCGGCACATGGGCGGGGGCCGGCGCCGGCGCGGAGGTGGCTCCCCCGGCGGCGGCGACCACCTCGTCGGGGCTGCCGAGCCGGGAGAGGATGCGGCGCACCGCGGCGGGGCTGTCGACGGTCGTCCTCGCCCGCTGCCGGTCGATCTCGTTGCGCAGCTCCGACACCAGCCGCATCCGCGCGGCCGACGGCAGCTGCCGCTGCTGCGCCACGTCCCCGACGCGGCTCAGATACTCGTAGACGACCTTGTCGCTCTCGATCCCCACGAAGTCCCCTCCGGGACGGATGTCTTGGCTGCCCCCCGTGATACCCCTCGTGCACGAAGGTAGCGCAGGGTGGAGGCGACCGGCCCGCACCGGGACGTCCGCCGCGGCACAGGCCAGCCGCTAACGTGGGGCAGATGAGCACCCCGGCCCCGCGTTCCCTCGCAGAGGCACTCCGGCTCAGGGACGACACCTCCCTGGCGGAGCTGCTGCGCAGCCGTCCCGACCTCATCACCCCCGTGCCCACCGATCTCACCCAGCTGGCGACGCGGGCCGGGACGCGCGCCTCGGTGGTGCGGGCCCTGGAGCGGCTGGACCGGTTCGCGCTCCAGACGGCCCAGGCGCTGGCGGTGGCCGCGGACCCGGCCGGGTACGGCGAACTGCTCGCGCTGATGGGCGGCGACGAGGGGGAGACGGCGGTCGAGGCGGCCCTGCCCCGCGCCCTCGGCACCCTGCGCGAACAGGCCCTGGTGTGGGGCGGCGACGACCGGCTGCGGCTGGTGCGCACGGCCCGGGAGCTGCTCGCGCCGTCGCCGCAGCACCCCTCGCCGACCGGGCTCGGACCCACGGTGCAGGAGGCGGCGGGCATGTCGCCGGGGCGGATCCAGGAGATCGTCGCCACGGCGGGGCTGTCCTCGACGCACGACTCGGTCTCCGCCCTCGCCGCGCTCACCGGCCTGTTCGGCGACCGCACCCGGATGACGGCGCTGCTGGACGGGGCGTCCGCGGAGTCGCGCGAGGTGCTGGACCGGCTGGTGTGGGGGCCGCCGTACGGGCAGGTCACCGCCGACCCGGCGCCCCGGCTGCGCTGGCTGCTCGACCGCGGGCTGCTGCTGCCGACGGCGCCCGGCACGGTCGTACTGCCGCGTGAGGTGGCCCTGCATCTGCGCGGCGGCCGGGCGCATCGCACCACCGAGCCGCTGCCGCCCGGTCTGGTGGTGGCCGGCACGTACCGTCCGCAGGTGGTGGACACGACCGCGGCCGGGCAGGCCTACACCGCGCTGGCGACGGTGGAGGAGCTGCTCAAGGACTGGGACGAGGGCGGGCCGGCGGTGCTGCGGGCCGGCGGTCTGAGCGTGCGCGACCTCAAGCGCACCGCCGTCGCCCTCGACGTCACCGAGCCCGTCGCCGCGTTCTGGGTCGAACTCACCTACGCGGCCGGGCTGCTGGCCTCCGACGGGGAGGCCGACGAGCGGTACGCGGCCACGCCCTTCTACGACGAGTGGCTGGAGCTGCCGCCCGCCGAGCGCTGGGCGCAGCTGGCCGAGGCGTGGCTGACGGCGACCCGGACGGCGGGCGTGGTCGGCGGCCGGGACGCGAAGGACCGTACGTTGTCGGCGCTCGGGCCGGGGCTGGACCGCAGCGCCGCGCCGGAGGTGCGCCACCGGGTGCTGACACTGCTGGCCGGGCTGCCCGCGGGGGCGTCTGTGTCCGCCGAGTCCCTGCTGGCCCGGTTGCGCTGGGAGCGGCCGCTGCGCGGCGCCATGGAGGTCCCCCCGATCGAGCGGAACCGGGAGCGGGGCAAGGACGACGACCTGCGCGGCCGGCTCGCCCGGTGGGCTCTGTCGGAGGCGGAGACCCTCGGCGTGACGGGACGCGGCGCGCTGTCGGAGCACGGTCGCGCCCTGCTCGGGGCGCCCGCCCGGGGGCCCGCGGCGGAGCCGCCCGACGGGCCCGCCGCGTCGGGCCCCGGCGACAAGCTGCCCGTCCACCACGTGCACGTCACCCTGGAACCGCTCTCGCCCGCCGAACAGGCCACCGCCTCCGCCACGGCCGCCCGCCTGCTCGCCCCGCTGCTGCCCGAGCCCCTCGACCACGTCCTGCTCCAGGCCGACCTGACGGCGGTGGCCCCCGGCCCGCTGCGGCGGCCGCTGGCCGACACGCTGGACGTGCTCGCGGACGTGGAGTCGAAGGGCGGGGCGACGGTCTACCGCTTCACGCCGGGTTCCGTGCGCCGGGCCCTGGACGCCGGGCGTACCGCCTCCGACCTGCACGCCTTCCTCACCGCGCACGCGCGCACGCCCGTCCCGCAGCCGCTGACGTACCTGATCGACGACGTGGCCCGCAGGCACGGTCATCTGCGGGTGGGGGCGGCCTCGGCGTACGTGCGCTGCGACGACGACGCGATGCTGAACGAGATCCTCGCCGACCGACGCGCCGCCGGCCTGCGCCTGCGCCGCCTGGCCCCCACCGTCCTCGCCGCCCAGGCCGACCCGGCGACCCTCCTCGACGGGCTGCGCGCGATGGGCTACGCACCGGCCGCCGAGTCGGCGGAGGGCGACGTCCTCATCACCCGCGCCGACGCCCACCGCACCCCGCCCCGCACCGCGCCGGAGCCGGTCCCGGACGGCCCGCCGGCCCCCGACGCCACGCTCCTCGCGGCCGCCATCCGCGCGATCCGGGCCGGCGACCGGGCCTCCACGGCCCCGCGCAAGCAGCCCCCTTCGGCGGGCGGCGACCTCCCGCGCACCAGCTCCGCCGAGACCCTCGCCACCATGCAGGCCGCCGCCCTCACCGGCGTGGCCGTCTGGATCGGCTACGTCAACGCCGAGGGCACCGCCAGCCAGCGCGTCATCGCCCCCATCCGGGTCGAGGGCGGCTTCGTGACGGCGTACGACCACACGGCGGACGAGGTACGGACCTATCCGCTGCACCGGGTGACGGGCGTCGCGGAGCTCGCGGAGGACTGATCCCGGACCGGTCACGAACCGCGGTGATCGGCGGGCCGTAGGGCACACTGGACGTTTGGCCTCACCTTTGGCCTGAAGAAGGGGTGCCCCGCGTGAACGGTCCGCTCATCGTCCAGTCCGACAAGACGCTGCTGCTCGAGGTCGACCACGAGCAGGCCGACGCGTGCCGCCGTGCCATCGCGGTCTTCGCGGAGCTGGAGCGGGCTCCTGAGCACATCCACACCTACCGGGTGACACCGCTCGGCCTGTGGAACGCGCGCGCGGCCGGGCACGACGCCGAGCAGGTCGTGGACGCGCTGGTGACCTACAGCCGCTACCCCGTGCCGCACGCCCTGCTGGTCGACATCGCCGACACGATGGACCGCTACGGCCGCCTCACGCTCTCCAAGCACCCCACGCACGGCCTGGTCCTCACCACCACCGACCGGCCGGTGCTGGAGGAGATCCTGCGCTCGAAGCGGGTCACGCCGCTGGTCGGCGCCCGCATCGACCCCGACACCGTCGCCGTGCACCCCTCCGAGCGCGGGCAGATCAAGCAGACGCTGCTCAAGCTGGGCTGGCCGGCCGAGGACCTCGCGGGGTACGTGGACGGCGAGGCGCACCCGATCGAGCTGAACGAGGACGGCTGGGCGCTGCGCCCGTACCAGAAGCAGGCCGTGGAGAACTTCTGGCACGGCGGCTCCGGGGTCGTGGTGCTGCCGTGCGGCGCCGGCAAGACGCTGGTCGGCGCCGGCTCCATGGCGCAGGCCAGGTCGACCACCCTGATCCTCGTCACCAACACCGTCTCCGCCCGGCAGTGGAAGCACGAGCTGGTGCGGCGGACCTCGCTGACCGAGGAGGAGATCGGCGAGTACAGCGGGACGCGGAAGGAGATCCGACCGGTCACCATCGCCACGTACCAGGTGCTGACCACGCGGCGGAAGGGCGTCTACCCGCACCTGGAGCTCTTCGACTCCCGCGACTGGGGCCTCATCGTCTACGACGAGGTGCACCTGCTGCCCGCGCCGGTCTTCAAGTTCACCGCGGACCTCCAGGCCCGGCGCCGGCTGGGGCTGACGGCGACGCTGGTGCGGGAGGACGGACGGGAGTCCGACGTCTTCTCCCTGATCGGCCCCAAGCGGTTCGACGCGCCGTGGAAGGAGATCGAGGCGCAGGGCTACATCGCGCCGGCCGACTGTGTGGAGGTGCGCGTCAACCTCACCGACTCCGAGCGGCTCGCCTACGCCACCGCCGAGACGGAGGAGAAGTACCGCTACTGCGCGACGACGGAGACCAAGCGCAGGGTGACGGAGGCGATCGTGCGCAAGTTCGCCGGACAGCAGATCCTCGTCATCGGCCAGTACATCGACCAACTCGACGAGCTGGGCAAGCACTTGAACGCGCCGGTCATCAAGGGCGAGACGTCCAACGCGCAGCGCGAGAAACTCTTCGACGCCTTCCGGGAGGGCGAGATCAGCGTGCTGGTGGTCTCCAAGGTCGCGAACTTCTCGATCGACCTGCCGGAGGCGACGGTCGCCGTCCAGGTGTCGGGCACCTTCGGCTCACGTCAGGAGGAGGCCCAGCGTCTGGGCCGGGTGCTGCGTCCGAAGGCCGACGGCCATCAGGCCCACTTCTACTCCGTGGTCGCCCGCGACACCATCGACCAGGACTTCGCCGCCCACCGCCAGCGCTTCCTGGCGGAACAGGGCTACGCGTACCGGATCGTGGACGCGGACGAGATCCTGTCGGGCGAGGGCTGAGCCGGGCGCGGGCCGGCCGGACCACGGCCGAGGGGCGCCGTCACTTGCGGCGCACGCCCGCTTCCTCGCCGTACTCGCCGAGGATCACGACGTCGAAGGCGGCGCCCGCGAACACCTTCACCGCGCGCAGCGCGTCGCCGAGGCGGTGACGGTGGCTGCCGACGACGGGTGTCGCACCGGGTGGACGACCGGGGGCCGGGGTGATCGTTGCTGCACTCATGTCTCCATGGTCCGTCTTCGGACATAAGGAGAACATCGGCCTCCGGTCCGAACCTGCCTGGCCACGGCGTACGACTCCGGGGAGGGCCCTCCCTCGGGGGCAGGGCAGGGGCGTCCCCTAGAAGGCTCATGAAGATCTTGGTGAGGGGCTGTCCGGCCGTAGGCCGGGCAGCCCCTGTTCGCTATGCGGTGGCCGGGGTGATTTGCCAGCTGCCGCCAGTGTGAGTGAGTCCGAGGTTGATCAGTCGGCGGAGGTTGAGGGCGGCTGCTCGGGTGTGGAGCCAGGTGTTGTTGGCGATGGTTCCGCGGTGGCGCAGGCGGCGGTTGCCGTGCTGGACGAGCCAGGCGACGGCGCGTTCGACGGGGGGCCGCCAGCGCCGGTAGTCGGCCTGCCAGTCGGGATCGTTCGCGGCTTGGTGGCGGGCAGCGGCTTGCAGGTCGTGGTGCGGGCGGATGGTCACGACGCGTCCGGCCTTGGCTTTGGTACACCGCTCGCGCAGCGGGCAGCCGGTGCACAGGCCCTTGAAGGAGGCGGTGCGCTGGTCGTGCCGGCCACCGGGTGCCGAGAGCGGGACGGTGTGCCCGGCAGGGCAGGTCACCAGGGCGGCGGTGGTG